>JBAQGO010000088.1:0-39510 GCA_049287825.1 Vitreimonas sp.
GGTTTGAAGGCACGGAGACGGGTACCTCGTTCAGCTTGGGCACGCAGCCGATCGCCGAGCGCGGCGATGATATGGAGCGCGATTACGAATATCGAACCAAGCGCTTCTTCGCGGACTTGCCGTCAGCGGAAGAAATCGGCCGCATGGCTGGCGAGCGCACGGCAAAGCGCTTGGGCTCGCGCAAATTGGAAAGCACCAAGGCGCCAGTGATTTTCGAGAACCGTTTGGCCGGGCGAATCATCTCGCCGGTGTTCGGGGCGATCTCTGGGTCATCAGTGGCGCGTGGGGTTTCGTTCTTGAAGGACAAACTTGGTAAGCGCGTGTTCGCCGAAGGTTTCCGCGTGCACGAAGATCCGTTCGTGAAGCGCGGGCTGGCGAGCCGGCCGTTCGATGGCGAAGGCGGCGCGGTGAAGCCGATGACGCTGATCGAAGACGGCGTGATCACCACTTGGCTGCACAATGCCTCGTCCGCGCGTCAGCTCGGCCAAGAACCGAATGGCCACGCGACCTCTGGTCATGGCGGACCGCCGGGGATCGGCACGTCCAACATGTTTGTGAAGCCGGGCGCGGATGATCTCGCGGCCTCAATGCGCAACGCCGGCAAAGGCGTCTTCGTCACCGACATGTTCTCGCCCTCGCTCAACATGAACACCGGCGATTGGTCGGTGGGCGTCGCCGGCTATTGGTTCGAGAACGGCGAGATTGTGTATCCGGTCAGCGAAGTGACGGTGGCGGGCAATCTGCTCGACATCTTCGCGCGGCTCCGGTGTAATTCGGACGTCGATACGCGCGGCTCACTCGAAATCCCCAGCCTCATCGTGGACGATCTTGCAATCGGCGGCGTCTGATCTTCCGCTGCTGAAGGAGGCCGCGCGCGAAGCCGGCGCCCTCGCCCGCGATTTGCTGACTAAGCCGCTGGAGATCCGCTCGAAGGGCGACGCGGGGCCGGTCACCAACATCGACCTCGCGGTCGATGCGTTGCTGACGGAGAAGCTGCGCAACGCGCGCCCGGATTACGGCTGGCTTTCGGAAGAAGCGCCGGATTATCCGGATGCGCGGCTAAAAGCGCAGCGCGTGTTCATGCTCGATCCCATCGATGGCACGGCGGCGATGATTTCGAAGAACCCGCAATTCACGATCAGCATCGGCATTGTCGACGGCGCCGAGGCTGTGGCGGGCGCCATCTACAATCCGAGCACTGATGAAATGTTCTTGGGCGCGCGCGGCGAAGGCGCGACGCTTGGCGGGCGACCTGTCCATGCAAGCAAGCGCGATACACTCGAAGGCGCGCGCATGATCGGTCCGAAGGGGCGTTTCTCCGATTCGCGATGGCCGAAAGCGTGGCCGAACATGGAAGTCGAACAGCGCCAGTCGATCGCCTACCGGCTGGGCCTTGTTGGCGCCGGGCAAGCGGACGCCACCATCTTGTTCGGCTGGAAGCATTATTGGGACATCGCCGCCGGCGCCGCCATCGTTACGGCCGCGGGTGGCGTGGTCACCGACACCTGGGGCGCGCCCTTGCAGTTCAATCTGCGCGAGCCCCGCGCGCCGGGGGTTGTGGCGTCTGGCGCGGGGCTACACGCTTTGCTAATCGAGCGCACATCGCATTTCCCCGATCCGCGCACGAAAGCAGAGGCATGAGCGAGCAACGGCAACTTTTGCATCTCGTCATCGGCGGCGAGCTGAAAAGGCTCGACCGGCCTGAGTTTGAGGATTTGAAAGCGATGGATTTCGTCGGCGCCTACCCGAACTACCGCGCCGCCTACGATGCGTGGAAGGGCGCAGCGCAACGCACCGTCGATAACGCGCGCATGCGCTATTTCATCATTCACGCGCACCGCTTGCTCGATCCGGGTGAAGATCCCGAGAACGAGATGTGATGGGCGCATGAGCACTCCATGAGCACCGGCCGGTTGTTCGCCCGCCTCTGGCGCGAGCATGTCTCGCACTACAAGACCGAGATCGCGCTGCTTGTGCCAGTGCTAGCGCTGGTGGCGCTGGCGGCGGTTTCGTATGCGGGCGTGCTGAAGTTCGCGACCGACGCGATCAATGCTGGCGACCTGAACGGGGTTTATTTCTGGGCGGTCATCGCGGTCGCCGCCACGGCGGTGCGGGCGCTGGCGATGTGGCTGCAGGCGGTGATGTCGCAGGGCACTGCGCTGAAAGTGCTGCGCGATCTGCAAGGCGCAATGTTCGCCAAACTGATGCGGGTGGATTTCGCGCGGTTCGGGCGCGAGGCGCCGGGGCGGCTGATCTCGCGCTTCACCAACGACATCAACGTGATCAGCGAAGGCCTGGTGCGCGGCGGGCAAACCGCGATCCGCGATACGCTGACGCTGGTCGGCGCGATCGGCGCGATGTTCTATTTCGACTGGGTGCTGACGCTAGTGGTGCTCGGCATCTTCACGCTCGCCGCTTGGCCGATGCAGCGCATCGCGGAAAGCGCGCGGCGGCGGACGCACGCGGCGCAGCTGCAAGTCAGTACGCTGACGGGGCTGCTGGCCGAGACCTTCGGCGCGATGCGGTTCGTCAAAACCTACAATCTGGAGCAGCACGAAACCGAGCGCTCGCAGCAAACGTTCGAAGCGCGGCGCAAGGCGCAGCTGAAGCTGGCGCGCAACCGTGCGCATCCAGTGCCATTGCTTGAGATTATCGGCGGCGTAGCGTTGGCGGTGGTGCTGGCAATTGCCGGCGCGCGGATCACGGCCCACCAAATGACCTTCGGCGATCTCATGGGGATGATCGGCGCCTTCGCGACAGCGACGCCGGCGGCGCGCGCCATGGGGCAGTTCAACACAATTCTGAACGAAGCGACTTCGGCGCTGGATCGTGTCTACGGGCTAATCGACGAACCGGAGACGATTGTTGAGAAGCCGCGCGCGAAAGCTATCAGCGTGTCGCGCGGCGAAGTGGCGTTCGAGAACGTGTCGTTTGCTTATGAAGATACGCCTGCTCTGGCGGGTGTCAGCTTCACAGTTCAACCCGGCGAGACGGTGGCGCTGGTCGGCCCGTCTGGCGCCGGCAAGTCCACGGTCTTCAATCTCTTGCCGCGCCTCTACGACGTGAGCGGTGGCGCGGTGCGGATTGACGGGCAGGACGTCCGCGATGTGACGCTCGCCTCGCTGCGCGCGAGCATGGCGCTGGTGGCGCAGGAAGCGGCGCTGTTCAACGACACGATACGCGCCAACATCGCGCTCGGTCGCGAAGGCGCGACGCATGCGGAAATCGAGGAAGCCGCCAAGAACGCCGCCGCGCACGACTTCATCACAGCGCTGCCGCAGGGCTACGACACCATTGTTGGCGATCGCGGCGGCAATCTCTCTGGAGGCGAGCGGCAGCGCGTGGCTCTGGCGCGCGCCTTTCTGCGTAACGCGCCAATTCTCTTGCTCGATGAAGCGACCAGCGCACTGGACGCCGAGAGCGAGGCGAAAGTGCAGGATGCTTTGAAGCGCCTCGCCAAGGGGCGCACCGTGCTGGTGATCGCCCACCGGCTCGCGACCGTTCGGGATGCGGATCGGATTTTGGTGTTCGATCAGGGCAAAATTGTCGAAATGGGGAAACACGACGGCCTGATCGCCGAGAACGGCCTTTACGCTCGCCTGAGCCGGCTACAATTTCACGTGAGCGAGGCAAAACCGGCTGGATAAAGCCGGCTGCCCGTGAAAACGCTGGGGCTTCGAAATCGTGGAGTTCAACCCATGAACCGTTCAGTCTTGATGGCCATCGCGACGCTGGTCGTGTTTGCGTCCGGTGCAGTCGCCGTGGCGGCAGACGAGCCAAACCAAACGGCCAGCGCCAACGTCAATCCGGACCACGCATTTGCGATGCGCTTTCGCCTCGATCGCGACGCGCGCGCGGCGTGCGGCGTCGACAGCAACCAAAGCCGTATGGCGATGCGGATATGGCAGCGTCAGCATGAATGCCTGCGCGACTATTTCAACGGCACGCTGAGATAAGATTCGGTTCCGCGCTGAGGCGGAACTCCGGCATCCCAAGTTCACCACCCGCGCGCGTCCGGAACCCTATCCGGGCGCGCGAGTTTTTGTCGCGACGGTGGGGTTTGTTGGAGATCTCCATGTCACGCATTATTTTGGGCGCGATCGCCGCTTTGTCGCTTTGCGCCGCGGCCCCTGCCTTCGCTCAGCAAGACACTGCCAGCACAACGCAGCTAAACCAGCGCGTCGTGCCGTATGGCGACTTAAATCTCGATAGCCGCGCTGGCGCCGACACCATGCTGCGCCGCATAGACAACGCTTCACGCGTTGTGTGCGGTGACCGAAGCGGCCCGCGCACGATGCAAGAAAATGGCTCAGTGCACGGCTGCGTGAACGATTCGACGGAAACAGCGGTCAACGATCTTGATCATCCCAACGTAAGAAACCGCTATTACGGCAACACGCCGGAAGTGATTATCGAGGATGACGACAGCGCCGCCTATCCGGAAAAGGGCAAATCGAACTGACACAGGAGCGGGGCTCTTCGGAGCGCCGCTCCTTCATTCGCGCCGCAGTATGCGATCCACCAAAAGGTTTGCCCACCATTGCGCGTGAAAGCCGGCCGTCACCGCCTTCTGGTCGTAGTCTTCCTCGACCCATTGCAGGAACGGCTTGCCGCTCTCCTTTGTCTGATCGAGGTAGGTCTGGAAAAAGAAATCGATCATCCCGGTCTTGCCCTGCTTCACGTGCAAGTACTTGAACGACAATTGCTCCATCGCTTGCTCGATCGGCAGTCCCATGCCGAAGTGCGCATAAAGCACGGCCATGGCGCCGGCGCGATCTGCGCCTGATTTGCAATGCATGAGTGCGGGGTATTCGATTGTCTCGAAGAGATGCTTCGCAACGAGCACTTGCTCGCGGCTCGGCGGTTGGCGCGAATGCATGCGCTGATCGACGAGCACCATGCCGTTCTGTTCGCAGGCCTGCTTTTCAAGCACGTAATAACCGGTGTCGGCTTTGCCGCGCAGATTGAGGATGGTCTTGATGCCCATCGCGCCGTAGCGGCGAATGTCTTGCGGCGAGGGTTGGTTGGCGCGGGCCATCTTGCCCGGCTCGATCCAGTGGAAATTCGAGAACGCCGCCCGCAGAAAGCCGTGATCGGTCCACACCAAGTCGCGCCGCGCGCGCCGGCGGCCGTCCTTGGTGGCGAGGTCGAATTCGGACGAGGTGGCGGGGTTGATCTGGGGCATGCCTTGCGTGCGGTCGAGTTCTAGCGTGAAAAGCCGCGCACACCCTATAAAGGGGCTTCCGGCGCCGGGAAAAGCGGGCGCACCAGCGGACAACCTGTGAAATCCCTCCTCGGTAACCCGGTTTTTCAGTACATCGTCGGGCGCGCGATCGGCTTTTACATGCTGTTCGTGGGGGTCACCACGCGCTGGCGCAGGGTCAATCCCGAGGCGATGGAGCACTTCTTCAACAGCCAGGACAAGCACCTCGCCTGCATCTGGCATGGCCGCTTCACGCTGGTTCACAAGCTCTGGAAGTTCGGTCCTGGAACCAAACCAGCCAAATTTCTGATTTCGCGCTCCCGCGAAGGCGGGCTCGTGGCGTGGGTGTCACGGACGGTGGGCGCGGAAGTGGTGCGCGGTTCGGCGGCCAAGCGCGGCCAGCAGAAAGGCGGCGTGGAAGCGCTCCGGGAAATGGCGCGGCACCTCGATGGGGGCGGCGCTATGGGCATGACGCCAGACGGGCCGCGCGGGCCGCGCATGCGCGCCAAGCGTGGCCCGGTGCAGTTGGCGAAGATTGCCGGCGCGTCGCTGGTGCCGATCACCTGGTCGACCTCGAACCGCTACGTCTTCGACAGCTGGGACAAATTCATTTTGCCTCTGCCGTTCGGACGCGGCGCGTTGATTTGGGGCGACCCTATTCCGGTGCCTGACGACGCCGACGCGGCGGCGATGGACGTGATCCGGCTGAAACTTGAGACGGAGATGAACCGGATTTGCGCGGAGGCCGATCGCATCGCGGGCGTGGCGGTGATTGAGCCGGCGCCAGCGCGCGATGAACCTGCGGCGGATGCTGAACCGCTGGCGGCGGCTTTGTGACGTTTTCACCGGCATTGACTTTGTATCGCGCGACGACCGTCGCGCTCGGCCCGTTGGCGCGGCCGTGGCTCGATGCGCGTGCGCGCGCCGGCAAGGAAGATGCGGCGCGCTTGAGTGAACGCTTTGGCGAGTACGCACAAGCGCGGCCGCCTGGGCGGTTGATGTGGTTTCATGCGGCGAGCGTGGGCGAATCTGGCGTAGCGATTGCGCTGATTGAAACGCTGGCGGCGAAGGATGGCGCATTGTCGTTCTTGCTGACGACAGGGACGCGAACATCGGCGGAGCTTGCCGCGAAGCGTGCGCCGCCGCGCACGGTGCATGCGTATGCGCCGGTGGATCGGCGCGATGCTGTGCGGAAGTTCTTGGCGTATTGGCGCCCGGACGATGGCGTGTTCGTTGAAAGCGAGCTTTGGCCGAACTTGATCCTGGAGGCGAAAGCCGCGGGTGTGCCGCTGGCGCTGGTGAATGCGCGGATGAGTCCGAAGACTCTGTCGCGCTGGCAGGCGTGGCCGGCGGCGGCGAATATTTTGCTGGCGCCGTTCGACTGGATCTCGGCTGCGGACGCGCGGACCGCCGATGCGCTGTCGCGTTTGCGCGATGCGCCGGTGGCGTCGCTGGGAAACTTGAAACTGGCGGCGCCGGCGCCGAGCGCGGATGCGACGGCCCGCGATGCGCTGGCCGCGGAGATCAGCGGGCGGCCGGTTTGGCTCGCGGCGTCGACGCATGTGGGGGAAGACGAGATTGCACTAGCGGCGCACGCTGAACTGAGGAAGCAGGCGCCGAATGCGCTGCTGATCCTGGCGCCGCGCCATCCGGAACGTGGCGCTGCCGTTTCGGCGCTGGCGAACGGTGCGCCACGACGGAGTGCGGGTCAGGCGATTGGCGATGCGCCGGTTTATGTTGCGGACACGATGGGCGAGCTCGGCCTGCTCTACGGCGCAGCGCCAGTGGCGTTGGTGGCGGGGAGCTTGTTGCCCACGTTGAAGGGGCACAATCCGATTGAACCGGCGAAGATTGGGTCGGCGATTTTGACGGGTCCGTACGTCGAGAGCTTTCAGGATGTGTTTGATGCGTTGTTCGCGGCGGGCGGTGCGCGTCGTGTGAGTGATCCGCCTACGCTGGCGGCGGCAGTTGCTTCGCTTTGGAATGGCACGGCCGGTTGCGAGACGCAGGTGAACGCGGCGCGCGCGTTTGCGGCGCAGGGCGCGGAAGCCTTCGACGCAACGGTGGCGAAGCTGGCGGAGATGAGTGCAGCGCATGCGCCCGCCTGAGTTTTGGAAAGCGGACGTGAGTGGACGCGACAGCGTGGTGTTGCTGCGGGCGCTGCTGACACCCGTGTCGTGGGTTTATTCGTGGGCGGCGGCGCGGCGGATCACGACAACCATACCGCGGCACGCGCCGGTGCCCGTGATCTGCGTCGGCAACTTCACGGTCGGCGGTGCGGGCAAAACGCCGATCACGCGGGCGCTGCGCGCGAAGCTGGGAGACACAACGCACACGCTGTCGCGCGGGTACGGCGGCAATCTACCGGGGCCGCTGCGCGTGACGCCGGAGATGAGCGCGCAGGAAGTGGGCGATGAGCCGCTGCTGCACGCGGCGGACGGGCCGGCGTGGATTGCGCGCGATCGCGTGGCGGGGGCGCTGGCGGCGGCGAACAATGGTGCGCACGCCATCATCATGGATGATGGCTTTCAGAACCCGACGCTCGGTAAGGATCTTTCGATTATTGTCGTCGACCCGGCGTTCGGCATCGGCAACGGCAAGGTTTTTCCGGCGGGGCCGTTGCGCGAGCGACTGCGAGATGGGTTGCAGCGCGCGAACGCGATCGTCATGCTCGACGCGCTAGGCGGCGACGACGGCGCCGCTGAGAGCGAGTGGCTGAAGGATTTCACCAAGCCAATTTTCCACGCTCGGCTTGAGGCGGTTGCGCCGCCGCCGGGAAAGTATGTGGCGTTCGCAGGGTTGGCGCGGCCCGAGAAGTTCTTCGACACGCTGACGGCGCTGGCTGCAGAGCTGGAGGATATGGTTCCGTATCCGGACCATCACCCCTATTCCGACGACAATCTCGAATTCCTCACCCGTCTCGCAGCGGAACGCGGCGCCACGCTCATCACCACGGAAAAAGACGCAGCCCGGCTGACGCCGGAATGGCGCGCGCGCGTAACGGTTTTGCCAGTGACGGCGCGTTTCGAGGACGAAGCGGCGCTCGACGCCTTGCTCGCGCCGATCCGCGCCCGCATGTAAGAGCGCGCATGGCCAAGTCGAAGCCGGTCAATTTCTATTTCCGCCTGGAAGCGGCCGCTTGGTACGGCTTCGCGGGCGGGTTGCGGCTGCTCGGCGTGGAGAACGCCGCGAGGCTCGGCGCGGCGGTGGTGCCGGCGATCGGTTCGCTCACCAGCGCGCACAAAACCTCGCTGCGCAACATCCGCATGTGCTTTCCCAACGAGAACGAGAAATGGCACCGCGATCTGCGCGCGGCGGCGTGGCGCGAAGTTGGGCGCATGTCAGGTGAATTTCCGAACATGGATGCGTTCTTGCGCAAGTATCAGAACGGCGATGTCGAGTTCAAGGGCCGTGAGCGTATCGAAGCGACGCTTGGCAAAGGCGCGGTGTTTATCGGCGGGCATTTCTCGAACTGGGAAATCACCTCGCTCTGCCTGGCGCAGACCGATCCCACCTGCCACTTCACCTATCGGCCGGCGAACAATCCGATCATCGATAATTACATCGTCGAGACGCGGCGCAAGTTCGGTTTGGAGCTGCAGGCGGCGAAGGGACAGGAAGGCGGCATGGGGCTGCTGCGCTCGCTGATGAAGGGGCGGGGCGTCGCGCTCATGAACGACCAGAAGTACAATGCGGGGCTCTCGGTGCCGTTCTTTGGTCATGAATGCATGACCGCGGATGGGCCGGTGCGGCTAGCGCTGCGGTTCAAGGTGCCGCTGATCCCGATCACTGGGCGGCGCATCGATTCAAAGCGCTTCTTGGCGACGGCGTACGAACCGATCCCGCTCGATTATGATCGGCCCGGCGATGCGGCGGTGCTCGATGGCGTGACGCGCGTAAACAACTTCATGGAGCAGCGCGTGCTCGAAGCGCCGGAGCAATGGTTCTGGGCCCACCGCCGCTGGCCGAAGTCGGCGTGGCGCGACGCGGGTGTGATGTAGCTAGCGCGCGCTCACAAGTTGCGTGCGCGCTTCGTTCAACGCAGTCAGCGCGACACTCGGGTCGAGTTGCCGATCGCGCCATTTCATGCGCCAGCAGAGGTGCGGGCCGGTGGCGCGGCCGCGGGCGCCGACGGCGCCGATGACTTGGCCCTGGGTGACATGATCGCCGACATGCACGTCGAGGCGGCTCATGTGCAGGTACATGGTGATGAGGCCCTCGCCGTGATCGATGAAGATGAGGCCGCCTTCGTAATGCATGTCCGGTTCAGCGAGCGTCACGACACCGGATGCGGGCGCGCGGATCGGCGTGCCGACGGGGGCTGCGATGTCGTAGCCGAAGTGCGGGGTTGAGGGCGTGCCGTTCAGAACGCGCTGATTGCCCCAATGGCCGGTGACGACGCCGCCCTCGACCGGGATGATGAAGCCTTCGAGCCAGCCTTCGAGCGGGGCCACGCTGGTGAAGCCTTGCGCCTTCAATTCCGCCTCGCGGTGAATGCGTTCGAGCAGTGCTGGATCAGTTGGCGTGACGGTGTCTTGCGGCAAACCATTAACGCGCTGAATGTCGAACTCGCGCGGCGCGACGGCGACGTCTTGCGTGACGCTGCGCCCTGAACTGCGTGCTTCGACGCGCCCTTCCGCGCCGTGATCGCGGTTGAAGCCAATCACAGCCCAGCCTTGTGCGTCGGCCTCACCGCTGGCGACGCCATCAACGTAGATCGCAGCCCCGGGAAGCGTGCGGCAGAGGCCGACACCTCCCTGCGTGAACGCGCCTGCGCAATGCAGCGTGAGCGAGGTTGGCGCCGGAGATGGCGCGCTGACAGGTGTGGTCGTAGCGGGCGTTGTCGTCGCCGCGGGCGGTGCTTCCGGCTGCGCGGGCGCTTCGCCTGCGGCGCATGCGGCGAGGAGCAAAGTGGCGAGCAGCGCCCTCACGATTTCGGCTCGTTCAGTTCACGCCAACGCTTGGTGGCTTCTTCCGGCCCGCGATAAGCTTCCTGGAGTTCGACGTTCCAATAGCGCAGCTCGTCCAGCGGAATGCGCTCACCGCTGACGGCGCAACGGACATAGAGACCCTGCTTCAGGATGGTGACCTCGTTGTCGCCAAAATGGATTTTGGCTTCGGGGCCGCCGGGGTCGTGCTTGTTCATCAGAATCTCTTAGCGCCGATATCGCCGCATCTCCACCGGCGAGGGCGGTTCAGGGCCAAATATCGGACCGCTATCCGCGTTTGCGCCGAATTTCCTCGAGCGGCAGGATTTCCTGCGGTGAGGCAATCTCAGGCTTGGGCTCATCGAGGCCCGAGGGCGAGGTCGGCAAATCCGCGATCCAACCTGTAAGATTGCCTTCGAGCGGCTGATCGCTGGCAAGCTCGTCGCGGTTGGTGTTCACGCGGTAGTCGACCGCCATGAACATTGGATCCAGGATCTCGTCATCGCCATCCCCAGTCCAGCGCGAAAGATCGAAAATAGGAGCGTTGCCGACCACCCAGGCTGGCGGCGGCTGGCCCAGGCTGGCGACCACGCCTTTTCCGGCATCGAGCACACGCTGTGCGGCGGCGAGGAACGATTTCGAAGCGACAGCGGCGCGCGACCACAGCACTACGCCCGCGCCGCATAATTCGAGGGCGGCGTTGTCGATGGGTCCGTCGCCAATCTCGTGGTCGGCGGCGGCGAACAACGCTGCGAGCGCCTGCGCGCGCGCGGCGTCTTCCCGAACAAAAACAAAGAGTACGTCTGCCATGACGTTCCCCAACCCGCGCGACATCGCGGGCCCAGCGACCGACGTTAACACTCTACAAGGGAAATTGGTTCCGAATTGTGAAGGCCGCCCTAGACGGGCCGGCCAGCGCGATACCGCTCGTTCTCGTTCTCAAAAAAGGCGCTCATTGTCGCGCCGTCCGCTGGCGTCTCTTCAAGCGTTTCGGCATCCCACTGGCTGCGCGGGCGCGCGAAGAAGTCGCCGCCATAGACATGGATGCCGCCCGTGAAGCGGCTAAGCGGGTTGGTGACGGAATGGATCGCGTCGGCTGGCAAGGCCACGACGTCTTTTTCGAACAATGCTTTGGCGCCGCACGAGCCGATGCGGCCGCCTGATCCGCGCTTCCAGAGAATGTTGTCTTCGCGTCCGGTGTAGATGCCGATCGACACCCACATCAGGTGATTGTGCGGCATCACGTTCATACGCGGCGTCCAGGTTGCGGCGAAAATTGTCAGCGTGGGCGAGCGGTGGATGACGTTGAGTTCGGCTTTCGCCGGCTCGCCAAGCGCCGCAAGAACGGCGCTGGGATTCGACACGGCGCGCGCTAACACTTCGGTCACGGCCGCTTGCGGATCGGCTTCCGCGCGCGCGGCGATGCAGTCTTCAATGAAGCGCTCAAGCATGGCGATTCCTGTTCCCTGACGGAAATAGCACGCCGCCGCAGCCAGGCCAGTACTCACTGCGGGTCGAGCGCTTCACTTAAGTTCTTGTGCAGGTGCACAATCGCGCTTTCGAAACGGCCGAAGGTGAAGGCTTCGTTGGCATCGCCCGCCATGCCACGCTGAATGGCGCAGACCATGGCGCGGTCTTCGCCTGCGCCGGTGTTGGACACGAATTCCGCGTCGCGCTTGGCGGCAGCGACCGGGTCTTCCTCGCCGCGCTTTGCGTTAGTCATGGCGTAGGCAGTTACATTGGTTTCGCCGACGCCGTTGGGTTCGAGCACCAGCAGGATGGTGTGATTCGAGAGTACGATCACAAGCGCGTTCGGGAAGAGATGATAGACCAGCGTGACGTAGCCGGTGATGCGGCGCTCTTCGGGCGGCACTGCCTTCAGTTTTTCGATGCGCTTGAACGGAAAAATCACGCGCGCGTTGCGTCCGAAGGTCTCGATGACGTTCAGATTGTCGAAGCCGTACGGCAGGAAGCTTTCCGGATGCGTGGTGCGGATGTGATAGCCTTCGAGAAAACCTTCGAGCGCGATTTTCCAGTTCGAGGGCTGTGCGCGCGACCCGCTTGAGTACACGCGCTGATCCGGCGCGATGAGATCGGGAATGTCCGCGAGCGCTGAGGCGGAGGGCGCGCCCTCTTGGGTGACAAAGACAAGGCCGCCGTGCTCTTGCGCGTGCAGGGCTTTGAGGCCGAGCTTGGACTTGTCGAGGTCGGGGAAGCCTTCCTGCTCGTGCGGCACGAAGCGCAAGCTACCGTCGAGGCCATAGCTCCAGCCGTGATAGGCGCAAACAAAGCCCTTGGTGCAACCGGAGTCAGCGGCGACACGCATGCCGCGGTGGCGGCAGACGTTTTGAAACGCGCGCACGCGGCCCGATTCGTCGCGCACAACGACGATCGGCCGACCTGCTGCTTCGCGTGCGATGTATGAGCCAGACTCGGGCAACGAAGCGGATGGGCAAAACGGCGTCGGTGTGCGGCGCATCAGTGCGAGTTCGGCATCGAGGCGTTCAGGATCGGTGTAGTTGCGCACCGGCTCACGCCAGGTCTCGTCGCCGAGATCTGTGCTGCGATTGGCGATGTGCGCGAAAATGCGCTCGGCCAGTTCGTGGTCATTCAACAGCGCCATGCCGAAAAGCTAGACCCGTAAGTCGCGCCTGGCGAGTGGGCTGACGGCACGGAAGCCCGCGCCTTAGCGCTTGGCCTTTGCTTTCTGCACAGCAGCGTCGAGTGCGGAGAGGAAGCGGGAACGATCGGCTTGCGTGAAGGGCTTCGGACCGCCGGTGATTTCACCGAACGAACGCATGTGCTCCATCAGCTCGCGCTGCGCCAGGGCGGCGCCAATCGAGGACGTGGTGAAGGATTTGCCATTGGCGCCGAGCGCGAAACCGCCGGCTTTCAGCGCGCGGCTGGCGAGCGGGATGTCGTTGGTGATGACGATGTCGCCGGGTTGAACGCGCTCGGCAATCCAATCGTCAGCTACATCTGGTCCGGCGTCGACAACAGTGAGTTGCACGCCAGACGGCACCCGAATGAAGGAGTTCGCCACGACTTGCACCGGACAACCAGAGCGCCGCGCGACTCTGTACACCTCTTCCTTGACTGGGCAGGCGTCAGCATCGACAAAAATAGTGGGTGTAATCACAGCGGTCATCTTAGCACGTGCTGAGGCGCTTTGCTTTGCTGGGAATTGGTTACGCGCGACGAAAACACCAGATCGGTCCGCGCCAATGGTCGCCGTCGCCTTCCGTGAGATACAGGTCGCTGACGCCGGGCGCGCTTTCGATAGCCTTCGGCCAGAACAGCTTGGCGGCGATGTTGCGTTCGGCGATGGCGATCTCCCATTGGCCGGGATGCAGGCGCAGAATCTGATGCACGGCTTCGAGCGCCACGCCGCGACGCCGATTTTTTCGCGCCACGAAGAACTCCGCCATGTTGCGTTCGATGCGATCGCCGGTGAGATGCGAGTGGGTGTTGAGCAGCGCAAAGCCGGCGATTTGGCCGTTGGCTTCGATCAGATAGGCCCAATGATCTGGCTTTTCCCAAAAATCGGAGAGACCGGGGTACGGCTCGAAGAGCCCCTCTGCGTTGAAGCCGAAAGCCGCGGAGTCGGGCATCTCCATTTCCGACCAGTCGTAAATGTAGAACTGCATCAAGCCTTCAATGCACGATTGCTCCGACGCGAGCGCAGGACGGACAATCACGGTCACTAGAAGAGATCGCCTTGATTGCCCGGTGGCTTGGTTTTGCCGCGCGGCTTGGCGGGCTCAGCGGCGGGCACATCTTGCGGATCGATCACAGCGTGCTTGTCGCCATCGCCGAACGTGAGCTGCACGACATCGCCGGCGTTCAAATCCTTGGCGGCTCGCACGAGAACGCCATCGTCGCGATGCACCATGACAAAGCCGCGCGCGAGCACGCTTTTGTGTGACAGCGATTCCAGCATGCGGGCGCTGGCGTCGAGATGCTTGCGGTGCGCTTCGAGATTGCGGGCGATGGCGGGACGCAAGCGCGCGGTGGTGCGCGTCAGGTTTTCGCGGCGGCGCGCGATGTCTTGGCCGAGCGCTTCGGGACGCAGGCGCGCGGCGACGCGGTCGAGGTTGGATTGCGCTGTGCGCGTATTGGCGACCAGCGCCGCGTTGAGACGTTCAGCGGCGCGATCGAAGCGTTGTTGCGGGATTTGAAAGAGCGTTTCGAGACGCGGCAGCTTCGCTGCGGCGGCTCGGAGTTCGACGCGGCGCTTTTCGAGGCCGCGCACGAGGCCACCCTTCAAACGCCCATCGAGAACGCCGACGCGTTCGATCAATTCGCTGCGCACCGGCACGGCTTTTTCGGCAGCGCCTGTCGGCGTTGGCGCGCGGAGATCGGAGGCGAAGTCGATCAACGTTGTATCGGTTTCGTGACCGACAGCGCTGATCAGCGGGATTTCGCTCTCAGCGGTGGCGCGGACGACAATCTCTTCGTTGAACGCCCAGAGATCTTCGATCGAGCCGCCGCCGCGGGCGACAATGAGCACGTCGGGCCGGTTGGCCCCTTGAATGGCGTTGAAGCCCTTTATAGCGCGCGCGACCTGTCCGGCCGCTTCCGGACCCTGCACGAGCACCGGCCACAAGATCACGCGGCGCGGGAAACGTTCACCCAAGCGATGCAGAATGTCGCGAATGACCGCGCCGGTCGGCGAAGTGACGACACCGATGGTGCGCGGCAGATATGGGATCGGCTTTTTGCGCGACGGCGCGAACAAACCTTCCGCTTGCAGCCGTGCTTTCAGCTTTTCGAGTTGCGCCAAAAGCGCGCCAACGCCGGCCGGCGCCATGCGGTCGCAGATGAGTTGGTATTGCGAGCGGCCGGGAAAGGTCGAGAGCCGGCCTTCGGCGATCACTTCCAAGCCCTCTTCCGGCTTGAACGTCAGCTTCTGCACCTCGGTGCGAAACATCACCGTGTTGATCGAGGCGTTGGCGTCTTTCAAATCCACATAGAGGTGGCCGGACTTGGCCAGCATGACGCGGCCCAACTCGCCGCGCACCCGCACGCGGTCGAAATTGGTCTCCACAGTACGCTTGACCGCCTGCGCCAACTCGCTGACCGAAAGCTCCGGCAAGTTGGTGTTGGCAGCGGCAGGCGCGGAAGATTGGGCGGCGTCTGTCATCTCTTTCATATAAGGCGACTCGCGCGCCTGCGTGGGGAATGCTTAATTGCGCCGCTGGCTGTGGGGGCCGGGGGACATTATGGCGTTCGACGCGAACGATCTTTCGCCACACGAGCATTTCGTGGTGGAGCGCACCCGCGCCGGCGAAGTGGCTGATTTCACGCCAATGGCAGGCCCCGGCGGGACCAAACCGGCGGTGCGCGCGGGCTTTATCCGCAAGCTGATGCTTGGGCTGGATGAGGGTTGGGCGGTACGAACCCCGGGCGTGCGGATCAAGGGTGCGCGCATCGAAGGCGCGCTCGATCTTACCGATTGTTCAGGGGCTGGCGGGATCGGCCTGCCGGCGCTGGCTTTGGTTGAGTGCGATATCCCGGACGCTGTGGATTTAAGCCATGCGCGGCTGGCGCGGCTCTCGCTGCGCGGTTCGAAACTCGCGCGGCTGATCGCTGTGGAAACCGAAATCGGCGGCGAAGTGGATTTGTGCGAGGTCGCCCCGCTCGGCGGTGATGGCCACGAGACCCTGACGGCGAAGCTGCGCGGGCTGCGCGTCGATGGCGACGTGCTGGCACGGGGCGCCAAGTTCGCGCGGGCTGTCGAGAGCGATGACGACGCGCTGATGCTGCAAAGCGCTGAGATCGCCGGCAATGTGTTCATCGACGGCGGCTTTGAATCGTTCGGCTGCGTGTGGCTCAACAATGCGCGTATCGGCGGTACGTTGAGCGGCGAAGGTGCGCAGCTTTTGAACCGTAGCGATAGCGCCAGCGGCCAAGCGCTGAACGCGGACGGCGCCGAGATTGGTGCGGTGATCTTTCGCGGAAAATTCAAGGCGGAAGGCGAAGTGCGTTTTGCCAGTGCGCGGATTGCGCGCGACGTGGACTTAAGTGCAGCGCAATTCCGCAACGATCTGGGTGTGGCCTTGACGCTGTCGAGCATTGAAGTGGGCGGACAGATCTACGCCGATGGGATCAAGACCTCCGGCCAGGTGATGCTGCAGAACGCGCGCATCGGGCGCAATTTGGATCTGCGCGGTTCGGAGATCACCCATCGCACGGCGGCGAACAGCTATGGACGAGCCATCGATGCGCCGAGCATCAGTGTTGGCGGCGCGGCGTTGCTACAGGGCGCCAATGTGAAAGGCGAAGTGTTCCTGCCTGACGCGCGCATTGAGGGATACCTCGCCTTCGGCGGCGGGCGCTTCATCAATGCCGGCGCGTGGGCAATCCGGGCGCCGAACGCACGCGTTGGCGGCAATCTGACCATCAAGATCGATGACGATGGCTACGCGCCGCACGGTCAGAAGACGGTGATCGAAGGCGGCGCCAAGTTTGATCGCGCCAAAATCGATGGCGCGTTCACGTGGCTCAATCTGGAACTGCGTGGCGCTGGCCCAGATGGGCACAAAGGCCCGGTGCTATCGCTGGCAGACGCCAAGATCGATGGGCCTGTGCAGGCGCGGTCGCTGGTGATGCAAGCAGATGCGCGCATCGATCTTTCCGGCGCGCGTTGCGCAACGCTCGATGATGATCTGAAGAGTGGCTGGGGCGTCGATGGCGCGGCACTCGATCTGGAGGGCTTCGCCTACGAGCGCATTGAGAATGCGAGCGAACGTTGGCGAGACCGGCTGCACTGGCTGAAGCGAGCGCGCACTGACGGTGGGCGCTTCTCGCCGCAACCGTTTGCGCGGGCGGCTGAAGTGTACGCACGCGCTGGACGGCGCGACGAGGCGCGTCGGATTTTGCTGGCGCAGCAAGACTTGCGCACGTTGCGCAGCTCCTCTGGACCGATGACTTGGGTGCTGTCTTCGCTGTTCGGCGTGGTTGCCGGATACGGCTTGGCGCCGATCCGCATTGCACGGGCTTTGGTGTTGTTTCTGGCGATCGGCATCGCGGGCGCGGTGGCGATGAATGCACAAGGCGCGCTGGTGCGGCCGGATGGCACGGCATGCAACAACGCCGTTGAACCGGCGCTCTATGCGATCGACGTCGCTCTGCCGGTAATCGACCTCGGCCAAGAAAGCCGCTGCGCACCTGGCCGCACGGCACGCGCCGACCTGCCGGCAGGTATCGAGTTGCCGAACAGCGATTGGCGCTTGTTCGAAGGCGCAGCGCTCTGGCGCTGGGCGCAGGCGATTTACGCCATCCTTGGTGCAATTTTGACGGCTTTGGCTGTGATCACGTTCTCGGGTGTGATGAAGCCCAAAGAAGACTAGACGAACAGCCTTGAATGCCCCGGCCAATCTGCGCTTTGTGGCGCGGAGAGTGTTGGGGTGCGCATGCTGAAACGACGGACTTTGCTGCAATCGGCGCTAGCGGCGCCTTTGCTGTCGGCTTGCACAACGGTTGCGCCGGGCGAGGCGCCGGAGCCCTATCCGGCGCCTGTGCCCGATCCAGACTCGTACGCGCAACCGGCGGTCGCGCACGTCACGCATGTGGCGCTCGATCTGACCGCCGACTTTCAGCGCAAGGTGCTGCACGGTACGGCAACGCTCTCGATCGAAGCCGCGGCTGATGCGCGCGAGGTTGTGCTCGATTGCGACAAGCTGACGATCCAATCGGTGCGCACCGAGCATGGGCCGACGACGCACACGATCGGCGCGGTCCATCCTGAACATGGCGCGCCGCTGACCATCGCCATCACGCCGGATGTGCGCACACTGACGATTGCCTATGAGACCTCGCCGGAAGCCGGCGCCTTGCAGTGGCTGTCGGCGCAGCAAACGGCGAGCGGCAAGCCCTACCTGTTCAGCCAGGGCGAAAGCATTCTGACGCGCAGTTGGGTGCCCACGCAGGACAGCCCAGGCATTCGCCAAAGCTGGGAAGCGCGGATTGTCGTGCCGGCTGAACTGAAAACGGTGATGAGCGCGGAAATGCTGACGCCGGATGGCGAAGCCGCGGATGCCGGCATGCGCGCGTACCGCTTCCGCATGGTCCACCCGGTGCCGACTTATCTGATGGCGATTGCGGTCGGCGATCTGGCGTTCCGCTCGACGGGACCGCGCACCGGCGTGTGGTCTGAGCCCAGCGTCGTGGACGCAGCGGCACGCGAATTCTCGGACATGGAGCGCATGGTGCGCGTGGCGGAGACACTTTACGGGCCGTATCGCTGGGGCCGGTACGATGTGCTGGTGCTGCCGCCCTCGTTCCCCTACGGCGGCATGGAAAACCCGCGGCTGACATTCGCAACACCCACCATCATCGCCGGCGACAAGAGCTTGGTGAACGTGATCGCCCACGAGCTGGCGCATTCGTGGTCGGGCAATCTGGTGACCAACGCGGTTTGGGCCGATGCATGGATGAACGAAGGTTTCACCACCTACATCGAAGGCCGCATCTCGGAGGCGCTTTACGGTACTGAGCAAGTGGCGATGGCGTACACGCTGGATTGGGTGTCGATTCAAACAGCATTGCACACGTTGCAGCCCGACGCGACGCGGCTGCACAAACTCCCCGGCTTTGATCCCGATGGCGGCAGCTCGGCGATCGACTACGGCAAGGCCTCGCTCTTCCTGCGCACGATCGAAGGCATCATCGGGCGCACGCAGATTGATACGTATTTGCGCTCGTACTTCGACCGCCACGCGTTCCAGCCGATTACCGCGGAGCGTTTCCTCGCGGACTTCCGAACACACGTTGTTCGCGGCGATGCAGCGCTTGAGCAACGCTTAATGCTGGATCAATGGGTCTATCAGCCTGGCTTGCCATCCAATGCTGTAGAGCCGCACGCAGCAGCGTTCGACCGCGTCGCGGCGGCGGTGAATGCGTTTAATGCAGGCGGCGCGGCGAGTGCTCTTCCGTGGTCGTCGTGGGGCACATTGGAGCGGCAGCGCTTCCTGCAAACATTGCCGCGCACGATAACGCAGGCGCGCTTGGACGACCTTGAACACACGCTGCATTTGAACGCAGTTCGAAACGACGAGGTGCTGTTCGATTGGCTGAAATACGCAATCCGAAACGATTATCATGCGAGCGAGCCGGCCGTGCGGGATTTCCTGACGCGGCAAGGGCGCGTGAAGTATCTCGCGCCTTTGTATCGGGCGCTGATGGCTCAGGGCGCTTGGGGACCGGTTTTCGCGCGTCAGGTTTATTCCGCGGCGCGGGCTGGTTATCATCCTGTGGCGCAGGCCTATATTGACCGTGTCGTGACCCAAGCTTGAGCTTGAAGCGCAGGGTCTTTGCCCCGAACATCGGCGCGAAAGGATTCCCGCTTTGCTGCGCCTCGACCACGTTGTGGTTCCGATATGGCACGTCAAAAAAAGCCTCGCGTTCTATCGCGATTTTTTGGGCTTAAAACTGGTCGACGCCTATGACGGCGACGACTGGGGCGGCCATCGTTGGCAAATGATGGTGTTCGCGTTGAGCGATCAGCGCGAACTCGGGCTCGTGTATTTGAAGGGCGCGAAGAGAGGGCCAGCGAGCACACTGCCGAAAGACTCGCGCTACATCGCTATCGCCGAAACTGGCGCGCTGGATATCTGGCGGGTGAAGTTCACCAAGGCTAAGGTCAAGCACTGGGAAGAAGAGCACGGTGAACGGCGCGCGATTTTCTTCGAAGACCCGAACGGGCACGTCTTCAAAATGACCGCGCCGCCCTCCTCAACGGCGCCCGGCGAAAATGCCGAGGCGCTAAAGCTGGCGAAGCGCTGGGCCAAGGACGCGAAGTCGTGACGCTTGACGCGCGCGCGGCGAAGCGCGAAGGCGGCATGCCATGAAACTCCTCATCGTCGGGTCGGGCGGGCGCGAGCACGCTTTGGGCTGGAAGCTGAAACAAAGCCCACTCGTGTCCGAATTGATCTCGGCGCCAGGCAATCCCGGCTTGGAAGCGCTCGGACGCTGCGTGTCGATCAAAGCCGACAACGCCGCCGAACTCGCCGCCTTCGCGGCCCGCGAACAAGTGGGTTTGGTGGTGATCGGGCCGGAAGCCGCTGCGGCCGCAGGCCTAGCGGACGCGCTGGCACAGCTCGGCGTCCCCTGCTTCGGCCCGAGCAAGGCCGCCGCGGAATTGGAAGCCTCCAAAGCCTTCACCAAAGATTTTTGCGCGCGGCATTCGATCCCAACCGCCGACTACAAAGTGTTTGACGACGCGATACGCGCAAAAGCCTATCTCGGCGATCGCGAGCCGCCCTTCGTGATCAAGGCTGACGGCTTGGCGGCGGGCAAAGGCGTGGTCATCGCCGAAACACGCCGCGAGGCGGATGCGGCGATCGATGAGATCCTGTTCCTGCGCAAGTTCGGCACGGCCGGACAACGCATTGTCATCGAGGATTTTATGCCTGGCGAAGAAGCGAGCTTCTTCGCCATTTGCGACGGCGACACCGCTATCCCGATGGACGCCGCGCAGGATCACAAGCGCGCCTATGATGGCGACAAAGGACCGAACACTGGCGGCATGGGCGCCTATTCGCCTGCGCCGGTATTTACCGACACGATGCGCGATCAAACCATGGAGCGCATCATCCTGCCGACGTTGCGCGGCATGAAAGCCGAGGGCCGCGCGTTTGTCGGCGTGCTGTTCGCAGGCCTGATGATCACGCCGGAGGGTCCAAAGCTGATCGAGTTCAACGTGCGCTTCGGCGATCCCGAGTGCCAAACGCTGATGCGGCGATTGCAAAGTGATTTGGCGCCGGTGCTGCTCGCCGCCGCGCAGGGAACGTTGACCAGCACACCGCTGCAATGGGATGCGCGCCCCGCGGTGACCGTAGTTTATGCTGCGCAGGGTTATCCGGACGAGCCGCTGACCGGCTCCGTGATCCGCGGCCTTGACGATGCCGGCAATGTCGAAGGTGTAGAAATCTTTCACGCCGGCACCAAGCGCGACAGCGATGGCCTGCTGCGCGCGGCCGGCGGGCGCGTGCTCAACGTAACGGCAATCGGCGACACGCTGAAAGACGCGGTGGCGCGCGCCTATACGTCGGCGCGCTTGATCAATTGGCCAGGCGGTTTCTGCCGCAGCGACATCGGCTGGCGCGCGCTGGCGAAGTAAGCTTGCGCTTTGTCGCCAGCCGTCTCTAAGTGCTAGCCATGACGGACGATCCCCACGCGCAGTTCAAAGGCGTGAAGCCGGTCGAAGAGCGCCACAAGCTCGATGAAGCGGCGCTGACGACATGGCTTGGGGCCAACGTGGAGGGATTTCGCGGACCGCTGAGCGTCAATCAGTTCAAGGGCGGGCAGTCAAACCCGACGTATCAGCTGGTCACACCGTCGAAGAAGTACGTTCTGCGCAAGAAGCCGTCAGGAAAACTGCTGCCGAGCGCACATGCGGTGGACCGCGAGTTTCGCGTAATGTCGGCGCTGTATCCCACCGGTTTTCCGGTGGCGCGCCAATACGCGTTGTGCAGCGACGACGGCGTTATCGGCGCGATGTTCTACGTGATGGACATGGTCGAGGGCCGGGTGCTCTGGGACGGCAAGTTGCCTGATCTCCCAAAGGATGAGCGGCGAGCCATTTACGAGAACAAGATCGCCACGCTCGCGAAGCTGCACATGACCGATTACGAAAAGATCGGTCTCGGCGATTACGGCAAGGCCGGCAATTATTTTGCGCGGCAGATCGATCGCTGGTCGAAGCAATACAAACTCAGCGAAACTGAAAACATCGATGAGATGAACAAGCTCATCGAGTGGCTGCCGAAAACCATCCCGCCCGGCGAGCGCACTTCGATCGTGCATGGCGATTATCGACTCGACAATCTGATCCTGCACGAAACCGAGCCGCGGGTGATCGCGGTTCTGGATTGGGAATTATCGACGCTTGGCGATCCGCTCGGCGATTTCACCTACTATTTGATGAGCTGGGTGATGCCGAGCGATGGCCGCGCCGGCCTTGGCGGCATGGATCTGAAGCCGCTCGGTATTCCGACGCTTGAGGAAGTCGTCGCGATCTATTGCGAGAAGACCGGGCGCGATGGCATTCCTGAGCTCGACTGGTACTTCTCGTACAACGCGTTCCGTCTTGCCGGCATTCTGCAAGGCATCGCCGGTCGCGTGCGCGACGGTACGGCGGCGAGCGCGCATGCGACGCAGATGATCGCGCGCATCCGCCCGCTGGCGGCGGCGGCGTATCATTACGCTCAGAAGGCCGGCTTGGCGTGAGCGGCTGGGATCCGGACGTCTATCTGAAGTTTGGCGGCGAGCGCACACGTGCGGCCGCGGATTTGCTGGCGCGCGTGCCACTAAGCGCGCCGAAGCGCATCGTCGATCTTGGGTGTGGACCAGGAAACTCAACTGCGCTGATCGCATCGCGCTATCCGAACGCGGACATTATTGGCGTCGACTCCGACGAGGCAATGCTGCAGCAAGCGCGCGGCGCGAGGGTGAATGCGCGCTTCGAGGGCGGCGATTTCGAGACTTGGACGCCGCGCGAGGCGCCAGACCTGATCTACACGAATGCGGCATTGCATTGGGCGGCTGATCCGCTCGGCGTTGCCTCGCGCCTTTTCCAATCGCTGGCGCCGGGCGGCGCTTTGGCGCTGCAAGTGCCGCAGAATTTCGACAAGCCGAGCCACGTTGAAATGCGCGCGGCGGCGCAAGATGGGCCATGGGCGGAAAAACTGCGTGGCGCGTTTCAGCCGCTGCTGCTCGTCGCACAGGATTACGCAAGCGCGCTGGCGCCGTTGGGCGCGACGCTCGATGCCTGGTCGACCGCATATCTACACATTCTCGAGGGCCAAGACCCGGTGCTGAAGTGGATTTCCGGCAGCGCGCTTCGCCCTTATTTCGCACGCTTGAGCGCTGACGAACGCACGGGCTTTGAGGCCAATTTGGCTGCGCGGTTGCGGCGCGCCTACCCGCCGGAAGCGGACGGGCGGACCTTTTTCCCCTTCCACCGCGTCTTCGTGATCGCCTCCAACGGCGCGTAATGAGTTGACGGCGCGCGCGACGCATTGAAAGTCGCTGCCGCACGTTCGTTTGGGGGTTCTATTATGTTACATCGCGCAATCGCATTCGCTGGCGCCGTGAGCGCCGCGCTTTTGCTCGCGTCTTCGAGCTTAGCGCAAATGCCGCTGGCTGCGCCACCAACGCCCGCCGCGCAAGTGACGACGGTCATTCACGCTGGCCGCTTGCTCGCCGATCCAGCGACCGGACGGGTTCTATCGCAGCAATCCATTCTGGTCGGCGCCGATGGGCGCATCGTCGGCATCGAAGCCGGTTACGTCACACGCGAAGGCGCGACTGTCGTGGATGAAACCAATCGCTTCGTGCTGCCCGGCTTCACCGATTGCCATGTCCACCTCACGAGCGAACTCGGGCCGACGCAATTGCTCGACGAAGTGCAGCTCACCATCACTGACGCGGCTCTGCGCGGCGTGGAAAATGCACGCAAGACGGTGATGGCAGGCTTCACGACAGTGGCCGATGTCGGCGGGCCCAACGATGCGGTCTTCGGCTTGCGCCGCGCCATCGCGGAAAACCGCTTCCCTGGACCACGCATCATGGGCTCGGGCTGGATCGTGACGCCTGACGGCGGTCACGCCGACGCCAACGGCTACGCGCCAGAGATTGTCGACGCGCTCCGCAACCCGGCGGCGTGCTCCGGCGCTGATGCATGCCGCCGTTCGGTGCGGCGTCAAATTCAGGCTGGCGCCGATCTGATCAAGATCACCTCAACGGGCGGTGTGTTGTCCAACACGGCCGCTGGCGTTGGTCAGCAATTCAGCGACGAAGAATTGCGCGCGATTGTCGACGCCGCGCACGCAATGGGACGGCGAGTCACGGCGCATGCTCACGGTGTCGATGGCATCAACGCCGCGCTGCGCGCTGGTGTGGATTCCATCGAGCACGGCACCTACTCGGACGCGGAATCATTCCGCCTCTTCCATCAAGGCAACCGCTACCTCGTGCCGACCATGATGGCCGGCTGGTGGGTGACGCAGCTCGCCGAACGCGGCGGCGTGTTGACACCGGCGCAAACCGCGAAGGCGCGAATGGTTGGCCCGGCGCTGCAAGCCATGGTGCGGCGCGCGCATGCCGCGCACGTGCGTATGGCCTTCGGCACCGATACGGGCGTTTCGCCGCACGGCATGAATGCGCATGAGTTCGTGTTGCTGGTGGGCGCGGGCCTCACGCCGCTGGAAGCGATCCAGATGGCGACGGTCGACGCCGCCGACCATTTGCAGCTCAACACCACCATCGGCCGCGTGGCGCCCGGCTATTCGGCAGACATCGTTGCGGTGGATGGCGATCCGCTGGCTGACGTCAGCACACTGGAACATGTGCGCTTCGTTATGGCGCGCGGAAACACGGTGCGCGCCGACTAGCGCCATTCGGCGACGCGTGGCAAACCCGCGCCATGCTTCGCATCCTCTCCAAGGGCGGCGCTACCGCTGCCTCGCCGGATGATCCAAATGCGCTTTGGTTCGATCTGGAATCGCCAACAGCTGAGGAAGAGGACGGCGTCGAAGCCATCCTCGGCATCAATGTGCCGACACCGGCGGAGCGGGCAGCGGTGGAAGAGTCGGCGCGCTTCTACGAGGAGGACGGCGAGCTTTATCTGACAGCGACGCTCTTGGGACGACGCGACGAAGGGCCGTTCGTGTCGGGGCCAGTCACGTTCATTCTGGTTGGCGACAAGCTTGCCACTGTGCGGCAAATCCGGCCGCGGGCGTTCGATGTCGGCCAAGGCCGTGCTTCGGCCCGCATTGGGTCGGCGAAGACGGGCGCGGACGTGTTGCTGGCTCTGCTCGAGGGCGCAGCTGAACGGCTGGCAGATTTGCTGAGCGAGGCGCAGCAGAACTCACACGAAGCGGCGATGACGGTGTTTGAGAGCGATCCGGCGCCGGATTTGCGGGAGAGCTTGCGATCGCTGGGACGTATCGGGACCATGATCGCACTGTCCGCGGACAGCCTCTCCAGCTTGCAACGTCTGCTCGCCTATACGCATTCCGTCTGCAAAAAGCACGGCATCAACGAAGCCAAAGTCGCAGCGCTGGAACGCGACGTCGATGAGTTGGAGCGCCTAGCGGAGACGATGCTGAACCGTGTCTCGTATCTACAAGATGCGGCGTTGGGGCTGATCGGGTCGACGCAATCGGACACGCTGAAAGCGCTGTCTTTGGCCACCATCGCGTTCGTGCCGCCGACGTTGATCGCCTCAATTTTCGGCATGAATTTCGTCGGCATGACCTGGTTTCACGAGCCTTGGGGGCCGTGGGTTGGGTTTTTGATGATGATCCTCGCGCCTTTGGGCCTGCTTTGGATCGCCAAGTGGCGCGGCTGGTTTTGAGCATTGCGCGCGGCACGGGCGGCGCTTAAAGGCCCGGGCAGGCGCCCGTCTGTGCTGCGGGAGCGCCCGAGGACGATATGGCTGCTCTGGAATTCACGCGCCGCTATGCGATGGCGCATCGCCTGCTGGCGACACACTCGCCCAAATGCGCGATCCCGCACGGTCACAACGAGTTCGTAACGGTGCGGCTGGATCCGCTGACGCGGTTCACATTTTCCGACACCAACTCCGCTGCGCCCTTCGAGCAAGTGAAGCGTCGTTGGCATGCGTGGATCGACGAATGCGTTGATCACACATTGCATCTGGGTGAGAACGATCCGCTGATCGCGTTTTTCCGCGAGAACGAGCCGTCTCGCTTGAAGCAAATCATGACGTTCCAAGGCGATCCGACGACCGAAGCGCTGGCGGCGTGCTTCTGGTTGAAGCTCTCGGCGTTCATTGCTGACGAGAAGCTGCCTTTCGCCGTCCGCGAAGTGCGCATTGAAGAAACGCCGACCAACACGGTCGTCGTCACGCGCGACGTGTTCGATCCGGGAACCTGCGGTCTGCGGCAACAGGCGTGGCCGTGGCGAGCGGATATGAGCATCAACGATTTCTGAGCCACGACCGAACTCGTGCTCTCCCGTTAGGGAGAGCTGTCGTCACGCGCAAGCGTGATGACTGAGAGGGCGGCGCCGGGTTGCAAGTATTGGCGCTCACCCCTCCGTGGCGGCGTTGCCGCGCCACCTCCCCCTAACGGGGGAGGACGAGTACGGTGGCGATGATTTTATTCATCGGAGTTCCCATGCCGTCTCTCACGTCGCCGCAAGTCGCGCCGATCTTGATGCTCATCGCTTCAAACATCTTCATGACGACGGCCTGGTACGGGCACCTCAAATTCAAATCGACACCGTTGCTAATTGCGATTGTGGTGTCGTGGGGCATCGCCTTTGTTGAGTATTGTTTGGCCGTGCCGGCCAATCGCTTTGGCAGCGCCGTCTATTCGACCGCACAACTCAAGACCATGCAGGAAGTGATCACGCTGGTGGTGTTCGTTGGCTTTTCGTGGCTGGTTCTGAAGGAGCAGTTGGGCTGGAACCACTTCCTTGGTTTTGCGCTCATCGCGGCGGGTGCGGCTGTGGTGTTTATGGGGCCGCGCTAACTGAACAGCCAAAGCAGCCACGGTCCGGCAGTGGCGAGCGCCATGACGGCTTCGAAGCAGGTCGAGAACACGTTGAAGCCCGTGCGAACGCCGTCGCGCCACATAGCGATAAGGCGTCCGAACGCAAGACCGCCCCACAACGCTGAGATCACCGCGCAGGCGCCCGTGGCGACAACGCCGATCAAGGCGCCACCGGCCAAAATCCAACGCGCGGTGAATGCCAAAGCGACGATGTGTGTAGCGAAGAAAATGCCGCCATAGGTCGCGCGGAATTCGGCGAAGCCGCCACCCTGCTCGTCCGGTTGCAGCCGCACCAGCTTCTGCACCCAACGCGGTTTGATCAGCGCGTAGAGTCCCATGTAGGCGCCGAACGCAAGCGCCAGCGCGCTCAGGCACCACGCCACGAGCGCTAAACTCCAGCCTTCTGCAATCATTAGCGCATGCCGGGAAGGCTCTCGCCCTCGTCCTTCTTGCGGCGGCCGGTCCAGCCGTACTTCGCAAGTTCGTTGAGCGCGATCGAGCGGGCGTGCACTTCGTCGGGACCATCGGCGAGGCGCAGCGTGCGAATGCCGGCGTAAGATTTAGCAAGACCGAAGTCTTGGCAGACGCCGGCGCCGCCGTGCGCTTGAATCGCGTCGTCGATGATCTTCAGGGCCATGCGCGGCGCGGTGAGCTTGATCATGGCGATCTCGTTCTTGGCGACCTTATTGCCCGCGATGTCCATGATGTAGGCGGCCTTCAGGCACAGCAGCCGGTTCATCTCGATGTCGGCGCGCGCTTCGGCGATGCGCTGCTCCCACACTGAGTGTTCGGCGATGGTCTTGCCAAAGGCCACGCGCGTGGTAATGCGCTTGCAAAGTGCTGCAAGCGCCTGCTCAGCGGCGCCGATGGTGCGCATGCAATGGTGGATGCGGCCCGGGCCCAAGCGGCCCTGCGCGATCTCGAAGCCGCGGCCCTCGCCGAGCAGAATATTTTCGACCGGCACGCGCACGTCTTTGAGTTCGATTTCCATATGGCCGTGCGGGGCGTCATCGTAGCCGAACACGGTGAGCGGACGCAGGATGTTCACGCCTTTGGCGTCGAGCGGCACCAGCACCTGGCTTTGCTGACTGTGCTTGGGGTTATCCGGATTGGTCTTGCCCATCAGGATCGCGACTTTGCAGCGCGGGTCGCCGGCGCCCGACGACCACCATTTGCGGCCATTGATGACGTAATCATTGCCGTCGCGTTTGATCTCGCACTGGATGTTGGTGGCGTCGGATGAGGCCACCGCCGGTTCGGTCATTAGAAACGCCGAACGGATCTCGCCGTTCATGAGCGGGCGCAGCCAGCGATCCTTGTGCGCGGCGGTGCCGTAGCGCTCCAGCACTTCCATGTTGCCGGTGTCGGGCGCCGAGCAATTGAAGCACTCAGAGGCAAAGCCGACGCGGCCCATGATCTCGGCCAGCGGCGCGTATTCAAGATTGGTCAGCTGCTCGCCTTCGAACTTGAAGGTGTCGTCGACCTTCGGATGCCCGCTCGAGGGCGGCATGAAGAAATTCCACAGGCCTTCGGCCTTGGCCTTCTTCTTCAGATCCTCAACCACCTGGATCACCTTCCAGCGGCCGCCTTCCTTCTGCTGCGCCTCATAAGTGGGCACGGCCGGGACGATGTAGTCGCCCATGAAGCGCTCGATGCGATCGATCCATGCTTTCGTCTTGTCGCTATGTTCGAAATACATGTTGATCTCCGGGCGGCTGGCGAGGTGTTGGCGCGCACGCTAAAGCGCCCTCGTTTCGGGGGCAATCCGCATGCAGCTTACCGCTAGGGTATTGGAGAACGACTTCGTGCGGCTCGAGCCGATGGAGGCGCGGCATTACGAAGGTTTGAAGGTTGCGGGCGCCGATCCCACCATCTGGACGCTGCAGCCGTTCAACATCGACAAGGGCTTCGACGCTTATTTCGCCTGGATCCGCGAGGAGCAGGCGCAGGGCCGCTGGATGCCGCACGCGCTGATCGAGCCGGGCGGACGCATCGTTGGACAATCCTGCTATCTGAACATCCGGCCCGAGCACGACGGCGTCGAAATCGGCGGCACTTGGTATGTGACCGACGCGCGCGGGACGGCGATCAATCCGGCGGCGAAGCTCTTGCTGTTTGGACACGCCTTCGACAGCGGCGCCGAGCGCGTCGATCAGAAGACCGACGCCATCAATTTGCGCTCGCGGGCCGCAATGCTGAAATCCGGCGCGACGTTCGAAGGCCTGCACCGGCACGCCATGCGCCGCCGGGACGGCACCTGGCGCGACAACGCCTGGTATTCCGTTTTGCGAGAGGAATGGCCAGCGATGAAGGCTGGGCTGGAGGCGCGGCTCGTTGGGTTTTCCTGATCGTTTCGGTTGCGCGCGGCAATTCCTGCCGAGCAATTAATACTCCGGCAACCGGCCCCCGCGTGACATGGGAGACCTTAGATTCGGGTTCAACCATGCCGTTCTTCACGCACGCGCTTCTCTACATCGCTTACGCGCTGATTTCGCTGACTGTGGGCCTCGCGCTCAACCAGATCGGCGGACAGGACGCGGCAGCGTCGTTCATGGGCGGCTTGGGATTGTTCTCCGCATGCGCAGTGACGCACGCCGGATTGTCCGCGAGCTTCGCCGCGGGCCGCATTGGCGGCGCCGAAAAGCGCATCAAGGGCGACATGGAGCGCCTGCGCGCGGCGCATCGTGAAGTGACCGCTGACATCGATGCGATGCAGACGCGTCTTGAGCAGATCGAAACCTCGATGGCGTTTGGCACCCCGGCGCCGCAGCAAATCGAGATGCAGTCGAGCGCTGGCACAGAGCTGAAGCTGATTGATCAGATTGTCGACAAGCTGGGCGCGGCGATGGACGCGCGCCTGCAAAGCATTCAAGGCACACCGAACGTCACGCCGATGCACCCAATCACGCGCGGGCCGATGGACCTAGTGCGCGAAGCGTTGCTCGAGAACCGCGTCGAGCTGCATTTGCAACCGATTGTGCAGCTGCCACAGCGCAAGACGGTGTTCTACGAAGGCTTCACGCGTCTGAAGGACGCGACCGGCCGCCTCATCCTACCGCAGGAATTTATCCCAGCCGCTGAGCAAGCGGGTCTGATGTCGACCATCGACAATGTGCTATTGTTCCGCTGCGTGCAGATCGTGCGCAAGCTAATGAAGCAGGATCGCCGTGTCGGCATCTTCTGCAATCTTTCGCCGGCGGCGTTGGCGGATGAGCACTTCTTCCCGCAATTCGTCGACTTCATGCGCGAGAACCGCGATCTCGCCGGCAGCGTCATCTTCGAAATTCCACAAGCGGCATACGAAAACCGCACCTCAACCGAAGCGCGCGCCATGGCGAAGCTCGTCGATCTCGGCTTCCGCTTCTCGATCGACAAAGTCACGACGGCTGAAATCGATCTGCCCGATTTGGAGCGCTCGGGCGTGCGCTATGCCAAAATCCCGGCGCGCGTGCTGGTGGATCAGATCGTGCGCGACGGGGTGCGCCCGCGTTCAGCGATTACCCGGGAAATTGCAGCGGCGGATATCGCGGCGGTGTTCCAACGCTACGGCGTGGACATCATCGCCGAGCGCATCGAGAGCGAAGACGCCGTGCTCGAAGTGCTCGACCTCGACGTGCCGTACGCCCAGGGCCATCTGTTCGGGGCGCCGCGCGCCATCAAAGAGAGCCTCATGGAAGAGACCGCGCCGCCGCGCGAGTTCATGATGCGGCAAGGCCGGGTGGCGTAGCGCTCACACATCCCCGGATTTGCCGAAGGCAAGTCCGGGGGCCATTAACACTGCAGCGTCCAGCGCTCGCACAATCGAACATTTGCGGTTATGGACCCCGGGCTCGCCGCTGCGCGTCGCCCCGGGGATCGGTGATTATGAAATGGGAAGAGTTCGTCGCCATTGCGCGTGAGCTGCCGGAGGTGGAGGAATCCAGCTCGTACGGCCGCCCTTCGCTGAAGGTGCGCGGGAAGTACATGGCCGGACACAACACCAAGGAAAAGGCGTTCGTGCTGCGGCTGGCCAGCGCCGAGGAGCAAGACTTCCTGATCGAGATGGCGCCGCAAATTTACTACATCACCGATCATTACAAAGGCTATCCCGCGATCCTGGCGCGGCCCGGCAAGATGACGAAGAAAGAAGCGCGCGGCCGCCTTGAACGGGCCTGGCGCATCCAGGCGCCGAAAACGCTGGTCAAGAAGTTCGACGCCGCATGACGCGCATCATCGCGATCACTGGAGGTTCTGGCGCAGGCAAAACGACCATCGCGCAAGCGCTGGCGCGACGGCTAGGCAAAGGCGCCATCGTGATCGCGGAGGACGACTATTATCGCTGCGCGTCAACGATTCCGAATTTCGACGCGGCGACGTTCAATTTCGACACGCCCGCAGCTAAGGAGCATGCCCTGCTGCGCGAGCATCTGTCGCTGGCGAAAGGAAGCCAGGCCTTCGACAAACCGCTCTATGATCTAACCACGCATCGGAGACGGATGGACATCGAGCGCATTGCGCGCGCGGATGTTCTCATCGTCGAAGGCATTCACTTGCTGGCGGACGACGCTTTGCGCGCAGTGTTCGATTTCTCGATTTATGTCGAGGCGGACGAAGCGCTGCGCCTAGGCCGCCGCATGATCCGCGATGTGGAGAGCCGCGGACGGGCGCCGCGCGCCGTCATGGCGCAATTCTTTGCAACAGTGCGCCCCATGCACGAACAGTTCGTGGCGCCGCAGCGGGACAAAGCGGATTTGGTGCTTATATCGCGAGCGAACGACGGGCCCGAGCAGACAGATGCTGCTGTAGCGCACATCGTGGCGGCCATGGAGTCGAAATCTTGAACGTCATTGCCTCGTTGGACGACATCGCCGAGCGCTACGACGCCGTGTTCTGCGATGTCTGGGGCGTCGTCCACAACGGTCGCACAGCCTTTCCGGACGCTTGCGCGGCGCTTACCCGGTTCCGCGCCGCGGGCAAGCACATCGTCATGCTCACCAACATCCCCAAGCCGCGCGGGCCGATTCCCGGCCAATTCGATCGCATCGGCGTGCCGCCATCGGCGTGGGATGTCATCGTCACCTCCGGCGACGCCATCCAGGCTGAACTCGCGGCGCGCGCGCCAGGGCCGATGTATAAGATTGGCCCCCCACACGATCATGTACTGTGGGAAGGGTTAGGTCTCGCGCAAGCATCGCTGGCAAACGCGACCTTCGTCGCCATTTCCGGCCTCAACAAAGATGATGAAACGCCCGCCGACTACGCCGAGATGCTGCAACAGGCGCGCGTCCGCGATTTGGAGTTGCTCTGCGCCAATCCGGACATCGTTGTCCGCTATGGCGACAAGCTGATCTGGTGCGCCGGCGCGATTGCGCGCGACTACGAGGCGATCGGTGGGCGCGTCGTGTTGGCCGGCAAGCCGCATGCGCCGATTTACGCGCTCGCCTTTCGCGAGCTTGAGACGCTCGCGGAGCGGGCCATCGAAAGGGCGCGCATCCTCTGCATCGGCGATGGACCGGGCACTGACGTCGCGGGCGCGAACGCACAAGGGCTCGATTGCCTCTTCATCGCCGCCGGCATCCACGGTGAATCGTTGTGGACGAACGGCGCTCTTGATCCAGCGAAAGTCGAGCAAACGCTCGGCGCCGAGAAGGTCAGCGCCAAGTACGTGATGACGGAGTTGCAGTAGATTACACAGAGTCATTCCGGAGACGCGAAGCGTCATCCGGAACCCAGGGGGCAACGAGCTGCGCTCTACGATTCCCTGGCTTCCGGGTCTCGCTCCGCTCGCCCGGGATGACTCTACTTTTGATACTCAGTACGTCACCACCCCCAACTGATCGAAACGCTCGCCGATGTGGTGATCGAAGTCGCGCGCCTGGTTCATGTCGGTGAGACCCGCGCCATCGCCGCCCCGCCGCCGCGCGACGCCGCGTCCGAACAACGCCAACGGATCGCCAGGGCGGATGGCGACCGCGGCGTCGAATGACGTCTTGGCGCCATCCCACTGATGGGCGCGCAATTGTAGAATGCCGAGGCAAGTCTGCGCATTGAAGTCGCGCGGCGCTGCGTTCACCGCCGCCTCTGAATCTTCCCTGGCGCGACCGTCGTTTGCCGGATCGCGATTGAGGCGGAGCGCCAGCCAACAACGGCCAGCGCGGGCGTCGGCGAGGCGGGGATCGATGTCGATGGCGCTGTCGAAATCGGCCATCGCGCCGTCATTGTCCTCCAACGCTACCTTCATGCGCGCACGGCCGGCAAGCGCGACCGCGTTGTGGCCATCCTCAGAGAGCGCCGCATCGAACGCTTCCACAGCAGCCTGATAATCTCCGCGCCCGGCTGCGATCTCGCCTTGCATGAGATGCGCACGCGCGCCGGCGCCACCGGCGACAAGCCGTTCCACCAGCGGCTCTGCTGCATCGAACTGGCCGCTGCGGATCAAAATATTGGCGCGGCCCTCGAGCGCGCGGCTGTTGGAATCGTCCACCGCCAGCGCGGCTGCAAAATCCTGCAATGCACTGCGGGTGTCTCCCGCACGCGCGTGCGCGCCGCCGCTATTGGCGAGTGCATTCGCGCGGTCGGCGCCGGCGAGGTTGCCGCCTTCGATCAGCGCGCTGCAGGCGCTGGCTTGCGCCGTGGCGGGCAATGCGTCATTGGCGCAGTCAGTTCGCGCACGCGCCAGCGGATCGGCGCGTTGGCACCCCGCCAGCACCAAGATCAGCGCCGCGATCGCCAGGCCCGTCCGCACCATTCCGCTTCCTCTAACGTTAGCCTGGACCGAAACGCGCAGCCGCGCTTAGGGTGCCTCCTAGCAGGAGCATACGCGATGGCCAATCTGTTCGATCTGACCGGCAAAACCGCCATCGTCACCGGTTCCTCGCGGGGCATCGGCAAGGCCATCGCGCATAGGATGGCCGAGCACGGCGCCAACGTGGTGGTTTCCTCGCGCAAGGTCGACGCGTGCGAGGCAGCAGTGGCAGAGATCAACGCGGCTGTCGGCCGCAAGGCGGCCGTGACCATCACCGCCAACATCGCGGCGAAGGATGCGCTGCAAAATCTGGTGGATCAAACGCGCGAGCGCTTCGGCCAGATCGACAGTCTCGTCTGCAATGCGGCCTCGAACCCGTATTTCGGGCCGATGGGCAATATGAGCGATGAGCAGTTCAACAAGATCCTGCAGAACAATATCGTCTCGAACCATTGGCTCATTCAGATGGTTGCGCCGGAGATGCGAGCGCGCAAATCCGGTTCGATTACCATCATTTCATCGATCGGCGGCCTACGCGGCACCGAGGTGCTCGGCGCCTACGCCATCTCGAAAGCAGCAGACATGCAGCTGACGCGCAATCTCGCCGCCGAGTTCGGGCCCGACAACGTGCGCGTCAACACCATCGCGCCGGGGCTGATCAAAACCGATTTCGCCAAGGCGCTGTGGGACAATCCGGAAATCTTGAAGCGCTCAACTGAGCGTGCACCGCTGCGGCGCATCGGCGAACCAGATGAGATTGCCGGAATGGCTGTGTTCTTGGCGGCGCCCGCGGGCGCGTTCACGACGGGACAGACGTTTGTGATCGATGGCGGCCAGACGGTAGTCTGAACTAACGTTTGCTCCTCGCCTGTGGCGGAGGTCGCGCTCTTCCCGCTGGCTCTCACTCGCTTTACACAAATCACCGCGACCACAGCACGACACGGCGATCATCTGCTCGATCGCGATCCGCGCTTGATCCATGCAAGTCTCGGATATCGGCGTTATGATAGGTGGGCGCTCGCGCGCTGTCGGGAGCCACGGATGTATCAGGATCAACGCTTCGCTGGGCAGGTTCCGGTCAGTTTTCGCTTCTGCGGCTACGACCTCATGGTGCCGTCAAAGCATCCGCTGATCGCCTACCACACGCCCAACAGCAACATCTACCAGCCCTATCGCGACGGCGGTTTGGGGATCATCGCTGCGGCGCTTACCCAGTTGGGCCGACAGGGCGTCGCCATCGATATCGGCGCGAACGTCGGCGACACGCTCGCGATCATCGCCAGCAACAGTGATCTCAAAATTATCTGCGTGGAGGCGTCCGACTTCTTCGCCGAGTACCTTCGGGCCAATATCGATCGCCACTTCAAGGATCGCGCCGAGATCCGCCACGCATTCGTTGCGGCGCAACCTGACGATCCGGGTCACGCCTTGCTTCACTGGGGCGGTACCGCCAGACCGATTGACAAGCCATTCTCGGAGAGCAGTAGCGTGGTTTCTATCGGAAGCCTCCTTGCTGAGTTCAGCGAGGTCGCGCTACTGAAGATCGACACCGACGGTTTTGACTTGGCAATCATCGAGGCCTGCCTGGAAGCGCGGCCGGCTCCGACATTCCCTATTTATTTCGAGATGGAGATCACGAGCAATCAGCCTGACGAGGTGCGCGCGGCAGCTGAACGCAGCCAGGTCTTCTTCAATCGTGTGGTGAACGCTGGCTATCGCCGGGCGTTCGTGTGGGACGACCCTGGCCGTTTCTATGGCCTGATCGACCTGGCCGACGGCGCCGCTGTCACCAATCTCCTGAACTATATGACCCAAATCCGGCACCGCCCAGTGTGGGGCTTTGACATCTGCCTCGTCCACGACGCTGACACTTCGCTCTTGCAAGCGCTGGCGAAGCTTATCTCGATAAACATGGCCATCGCGGTCGACTGTTCGACGGGCCAGCCGTGCCCGTGAGCGCGCATCGCACCGTCGATCAGCCCCGGCGAAAGAAGATCAAAAGGCGCCGAGGACCGAGACGAGCTTCGTCTTCAAGGCTTGGGCGTTGAACGGTTTGACGATGCAATCGGCGCCGAGTTCGCCATCATTGTCGTTGGCGACCATCAGGAACGGCGTGGCGCGCATGCGATCGTCGGCCCGCACTTGCTCCAGGAGCTCGACACCCGTCATCGGCTCCATGCCCCAGTCAGAGATGACCAGCGCGTAGTCCTTGGTTTTCATTTTCGCGAGAGCGGTGCGGCCATCGGAGGCTTCATCGATGTTAGAAAACCCGAGCTGGCGAAGCAAATTGCGCAAGATGCGGATCATGGTGTTGTAATCGTCCACGATCAGAATTGGCGCTGATTTCGACACAGCCATAAGCGTTCTCTCCCCATCCCGTCCGGCGCTTTCGAGGTGACGGCCTGCTGCTGGATCGGGGTGCGGCGACCCAGCAGCAAGACGTAACCGGCGGTAAATTGCGCCGTGTTCTGGATGATACGGATAGCAAAGACCTGAGAATTTTCGGTAAAACAGGCTTTAAGCATGCATGAACGCGGGCGCGTGCAAATTGCATCCGCTCACGCTTTGGCAACAGATGGCGCGCATTTCGCCACGATGCAGTAAGGTGTTGTGAACGAATGAAGCGTCACGCGGCCGGCGAAGAGATTGACGCGAGTTCACGCGGCGCTGCAATCGCGCTTGGGAACTTCGACGGCGTTCATCTCGGACACCAAGCTGTGATCGCCTCCGCGCGCGCCGCGGCAGCGACTAAAGGCGTGGGCCTGGGCGTTGCGGTGTTCGAGCCGCACCCGCGGCGGATCTTTCAACCCGACGCGCAGCCCTTCCGTTTGCAAACAAGCGAACAGCGCGCGCAGACGCTGGCAGCTTTGGGCGCACAGCAGCTCTACGAGATCGGATTTGACCGCGCGCTGTCGCAGCTCAGCGATGAAGAGTTTGCCCGCGGCGTCCTCGCCGAGCGTTTGGGTGTGGTGCATGTCAGTGTCGGCGCCGATTTTCGCTTCGGCCGCGGCCGGATGGGAGACGCGGAGAGCCTGACGCGCTTTGGGGCGGCGTTGGGATTCAGCGTTGATGCCGTATCGCCAGTGGGCGATGGCGCCAAAATTTCCTCGTCCGCCATCCGGGAAGCCGTTACGGCGGGCGCCCCGGATCGCGCAGCCGCGCTTCTAGGGCGGCCATGGGCCATAGAAGGCATCGTGCAACGCGGCTTTCAGCGCGGACGCGAGTTCGGCTTTGCGACAGCCAATGTGGCGCTCGGTGATTATTTGCGGCCACGGCTCGGCGTGTACGCGGTGCGTGTGGCCATCGATGGCCGGCTATTCGATGGTGTCGCCAGCGTCGGCGTCAACCCGACGGTCGGCGCGCTGCCCGAACCGGTGCTTGAGGCGCACATCTTCGACTTCGACGCTAATCTCTACGGCAAGACCATCGAGGTCGAACTGATCGCGTTCTTGCGTGACGAGGCGAAGTTCGAAACCGCGGAAATCCTCGCGCGCCAGATTGCGGAAGACGCCTCCGCCGCGCGATCGCTGCTACGCGGTCTCTGAAGCCGGCCGCGCTGGGACCTTCACCATCGCCTCGCCTTCCATGACAACAGTGTCGCCGACTTTGCATTGGCAGGCGAGCGTAGCGCGCCGGCCCTTGTCGCTGAGTTCGGCGACTTCCACCGTGGCGTCGACGGTGTCGCCGATACGAACTGGCGCCAGAAACTTGAGCGACTGAGTCAAGTAGATGGCGCCAGGGCCAGGCAACCGCGTGCCGATCACCGCGGAGATCAGGCTCGCCGTGTAGATACCGTGCGCGATGCGGGTCTTGAACGGCGTCTTGCCTGCAAACTCATCGGAGAGATGGATCGGATTGCGATCGCCACTGACCTCTGCGAAGGCGACCACGTCCTCCGAGGTCACGAGCTTAGAGTAAGTCTCGCGCATGCCGACGCGCAGGTTGTCGAAATAAAGTGTTTGTGGAGCTTCAAGCGTCATGACGATCCTTGCCGGCGGGCGCGAAAGAAATCTCGGAGCAGCGTCGCACTTTCCTCGGCGCGAACGCCGCTGGTTACGCTGGGTTTCCAGTGCGTGGTTGGCTGTTCGAATACGCGCGGGCCGCTCTCGACCGCGCCACCTTTCGTGTCGCTCGCGCCATAGACCAGCCGCGCCACGCGCGCGTGACTGATGGCGCCGGCGCACATGGCGCAGGGTTCGAGCGTGACGTAGAGCGTGAGATCGGACTTGAGCCGGTAGTTGCCGAGCTTGGCGGCCGCCGCACGCAAAGCCACGATCTCAGCATGCGCGGTGGGATCATGTGATGAGATCGGCGCATTGGCGCCTTCAGCGACGATCTGGCCATCCTTATCCACGATCACGCAGCCAATCGGCGCCTCGCCTGCGTCGGCCGCAGCCGCTGCAAGCGCCAAGGCGCGCGCCATGTGGGCGTCGTCGCTCATGTGTGATGCTGGAGCATGTCGGAAACCACCGGCATCGCGAACAAGGTCTCGAACGAGCCGGGCTCAATGGCGTCTCGATACTTTTGCCGCGCTTCGTCGTCTGAATGATGCATGCGCGTGGTCATCGCCTTCTCCCACGTCGCTTTGTCCGGCCATTGCGCATAGGCGATAAAGGCGCCGTCCTCGGCGCGGTGAAGACACGAGCCCCAGCCGCCGAACTCCGCGGCAATGCGCTCAGTGCCGGCGCGCCAACCCTCCTCGAATTGCGCTTCCAGCCCTGGTATGACGCGCCAGCGATAAATCACCGCAAACATGGCCCGATCCTCTTCTCCCCCTTCTCAGCCGCCTTCTAACCCAGATGGCGAGCGCGTTGCCAAGGTGCTCGCGCGCGCGGGTGTGTGTTCGCGCCGCGATGCGGAGAAGCTGATCGCCGAAGGGCGCGTAAAGCTCAACGGCAAGACGCTGGACACGCCCGCGGTAAAGGTCGGCGAAAGCGACAAGCTCACCGTGGACGGCCGCCCAGTAGGCGCCGCGCCGCAGACGCGGGTCTGGCGGTACCACAAACCGTCCGGCTTGGTAACGACACACCGCGATCCCGCCGGCCGCAACACCGTGTTCGAGCACCTGCCGCCGGAGCTGCCACGCGTGATTTCCGTGGGCCGTCTCGACCTCACGTCCGAAGGCCTGCTGCTGCTGACCAATGACGGCGGCTTGGCGCGCCGTCTCGAACTGCCGGCCAACGCCTGGCATCGCCGCTATCGCGCCCGCGCCTTCGGACGCGTCACGCAAGCGGAGTTGGATCAGCTGAAAGATGGCATCAGCATCGAGGGCGTGAACTATCGTGGCATCGAGGCGACGCTAGAGCGTGGACAAGGCGCCAACACCTGGATCACGCTGACACTTACAGAAGGCAAGAACCGCGAAGTGCGGCGCGTGCTTGAGGCGTTGGGACTCAAGGTGAACCGACTGATCCGCGTGTCGTACGGCCCGTTCCAGCTCGGCACGCTGGCGCCCGGCGAGGTCGAGGAAGTGCCCCGCAAATTCTTGCGTGACCAGTTGGGCGCAGCGCTTGAAGGCTAATGCGCGGGCGACGGATCGGTTGGCATCATGTGCGGTAAAGCTGGAATCTGCTGCGGAAAGAAGCGGTGCAAATCTTCCCAAATCATTTGAGCGCCCGCCAAGATGATGACGATCACGCCGACCCAGGCGACCCAACGATGCTTCTGGATAATCATCGCGATCATGTTGGCGGCAAGACCCATGAGGATGACGGACAGCACGAGGCCGAACGTCATGATCGTAGGGTTGTGACGTGAGACGCCAGCGACAGCGAGCACGTTGTCGAGTGACATCGACACATCCGCGATGATGATCGTGAAAATGGCGCGTGCGAAGCCGGTTGTCGCCTTTTTTGCTCCCTCGCCCTTCTCGGCTTCATCCTGCTTGCCGAGGTCCTTGGCCATTCGCCAGGCGACCCAGAACAGCAGCAAGCCGCCGAACAGCAGAATGCCCCTGATCTGCAGCAACTGAACCGTGACCAGCGCGAAGATAATTCGCAGAACCAGCGCGCAAAGCACGCCCCAAAAAATGGCGCGCCGGCGCTGTTCAGCAGGAAGGGCGGAAGCCGCGAGGCCCACAGCAACGGCGTTGTCCGCGGCCAACGCGAGATCGATCAGCACAACCTGGATCAA
>JBAQGO010000089.1:0-15442 GCA_049287825.1 Vitreimonas sp.
AGTCTTTTTGGCTTTGGAAATGCGTCGCGCCATGTTGGTCTCCCTCACGACAAAAGTGTCGAACCAAGGCGTTCAAGACCGTAAGCAGAACTCGCGGATCGGGATCCGAGAGCATTTGTGAATAAAATCTAAAAGTGTGAAACTGTCAACCAAAGCGTGCGCTGTAGAGGCGTACTGCGTGCTACATTTTCGGCCCTTGAGCTCCGGGCAAGCCCGGTCGGGTAGAAACCAAACGCGCGGAGCTCGAAGGCGCGCAGTCGAGCACGCGCGGACGATTAGAGTTTCAGTCAGGCGCTGAGCAGCGATCCTTTCCGCGGATCTTCGCTCGATTTTGTTTGTTGGCCGCCTCGGACGTCGACGTGGGTAAGCGGCGTTGAAGCAGGCGTAGTGTTCTGCATTCTTCCAGACGACTCAGTCCCTCGTGCGCTACGGCGTTTTGCGCGGACGCCATGCCTTCCCGGAGCGCCGCCAGAGCAGCGTCACCATCACGTTCAACATGACCTTGCCGCCGCAGCGTCAACGCCTTGGTGTTCGCAAACGGCCCCTATTTAATTCGTCTCACGAACGCCCAACACCCGGCGTGCCGGCGGTCACGACTTTGATGTCTTCGTTGATGTCCAAGGGAACGTCGATCGTCGGGGCCAATGATGGTGACCTCCCACCATGTAAGGGAGAGCGTGGCGCAACGAGAATTGGGTAGTCAGCCGCTCAAATCGGAGATCTATCGGAAATCGGCCAGAGATCAGTCAATCGGCCCTGGCGCCGAGGCCGAATTCGCGATCCAGATTCGGGTCATCATTCCGGTGTCGCAGGCGCCCTCCCTCGTTGCATCTGGAAATAGGTCGCCCAATACACGTTCGATCTCCTCCGATCTTCCCAGCCAGTCGGCATAAACATAGAGGAGAACGAAATGCGCCGCCGATCGGAGGCGGTGGACGAGCGAGCGTCTTGCTCGCTCGTCGGCTTCGAGCAGGCGCCCGACCATGAGAATGGTGAGCTGATGCCGCTCGCCCTCGAACCAAGGCGAAGCCGAGGAGAAGATGTCGGCGCAATACAATTGTCCGCTCGCGCGATTGAGTACGTCGCATCCTCGATCTGCTCTCAGGGGATCGATTTCAACACCCACGGGGATAAGTCCTGGATGCAGGCGCGCGATGGTTGCGACGAGGCGTCCGTTTCCGCAGCCAAGGTCCAAGACGCTTCCCGTTCTGCCGCGCAGCAATTGCGAGGCGGCGGCGACGAGAGGCTTATGTGCCGAGGCCATAGCTCCCGCAGACGAGAAGCCGTTGTCTCGGAAGAGTGCGACATCGTCCATGTCACGACCTTAGGAGAAGCCAGGGCACCTCTCAGCGACTGTCGCCGTGAGCAATATCGCGGTGAGGACTGTCGAGATGGGGCCGGCGAGGTACGTCGTAGTGAGCAGGCTGCAGGTCTCGGATTGCGCCGGCGATGTCTATGTGTTGGCCTTGAGCCAGCGAAGGGTGTCGCTCGAATTGTCCCGTCGACAAATTGTCTGGACTAAACCCATGTATCGTTATGCCGGTGGCGCTAGTAAGCACCTCGGAAATCACGCTCGAACACACCGATCCGGAGAAGCCCCAAGACCTGTCGTTCGAAATTCGTCTCGCCTCGCGAAACATTATGCGTTGATCGATGGCAGGCGAGCCGCGCAGGCGAAACACGTCGAAGGAGGTGTGCGATTGGAGATTCCAACGGAGAAAATCATTCTCGTTGAGTATTCTGCCGTAGAAGGGTCGTGAGCTTCCGAAAATGTGTTCGACGATGCCGCCCTTGGTCGTGGAGAAATCGAGAAAAGTTCTCTGTCCGGTGCTGGGATCGACGCCCATATAGAGTGCGGCATGTCCGTAGCGTTGAAAATCGAGAGTTGTCACGACGCCGCCGAGGAAATCGATCACGTCGCCCGGTCGAAGCGTGACGCCTCCGTAGGTGGGGGAATTGTCGGTTTGCGCATCGGCCCCGCGACCGGACAAAACACCCAGAACGCCGGCGGCCGTGCTCGCGATTGCGCCTCTCAGCATCGGCGCCATGACGATGGGCGGCAAGACGCCTCTCCTGGTGAGTTCGCCCGCGCCGGGCGAGCCTTGTTCGCTCAGCTCGTTGGCGCGTCCTCCCATTTGCCACACAGCCGCGTCTCCGAAATCGTCGAGCACAGCTCGTTGCCAGCGCTCGTTTCTACCCGCCTCACTTCCGCGGAGCGATTTTGCATAGAGGTAGACGCAGATCATCGCGGCGAAGAACACGACGGCAAGCGCCAAAATCGAATACAAGACGATCATGTGAGGGCTCCCATTGTCGCGGTCGTGTCGGCTGCGCTGAGCGAGGCGTCGCGCGCCGGATCGAGCGCGCAATCTCCTTGTCGAAGCCATTTGTTGGCGACGAACTTTACGCCTTTGACGACGGGCAATCCTGCGTGGCGGGTCAGATAGTCGCCGACGTATCGACTGTCGGTGTTGAGAAAGAAGAGGGCCGCACCCTTGCGAGGTTTCACCTCAAGACCGATGGCGGGGAACGAGGTGCCGCCGCCGGCTTCCACTTCGCTCAAGTAAAGGACAAACGTCGCAAGCCTTTGGCCCCCGGCGCGCATGTGCTTGCGTCCACCCTCCAGGTCGGGGTTCATCCAATCGAAGTGCGCGCGATATTCTTGGCCGACATGATAGCGCACAACCTGCAAGCCTTCGCTGCATTCGTGGGGCCAACTAGCCAAGGCTTCTAAGCGCGCTTCGATGCGCCCGACGAGTTCGGTTTCGGCGCGTCGAAGATTGGCGCCGTGGCTAGTTCGGTTTTCGTGGGCCCCCACGACGCCCGCCGCACCTGCCGCCACTAACGATTGCGACATGCGAGATGCACAGTGTTCGACTAGCGCATCGCATTCCTCGTGGCTCAGCACGTTGCCCAGAAGCACGACGCGGGGCGCGATGAGCGTCAGCAAGACTTCGACGTCGCGTCCGGCGGCTTTGATCGTGTTGAGGCGCGTGTCGATGTTCGGCATCCGGTTGGACGTGGCGGCGCGTGCTTGTGACGCAGTCGGGTCCAACCCAGACGAAGTAGCCGCAATCACATGCCGGCCTCCAAGAGCCGATCGTCCCGCGGCAATTGTCCTTTCGGTCCAATCGGAAAGTCCGGCCATGAATGCCCAGCCGTCGCCGATCGGTTTGAAATGCTTGCCGAGTGTTTCGTATCCTTCTTCGATGCGCACCAAGTTTTTGGCGAGTACGCCGCCGAGCACGTCTTGTCTCCTGGGATCGCGTTCGGCTTTGAAGACCAGAATGTCGAGTGCGGTCACGTGAATGAAGGAATATTGGGCGTGCAGAACTGCCGGCATCGGCCGCAAGCGGTGCTTGATGACGGGGCTGACATAGAGATCGTTGGGATCGTTTCCGACGATGGATGTTGCCGTTTCGAGCGAGACCCCCAAGGCGCGCAGTTTCTGGTGCGCCATTTCGTGGACGATGGCTTGGGCAAAGCCGACTGGACAGTGGATGGTCGCCCACAATGTACCAAACAACGCCTCGGACGAATTGCTTGAGGAGCCACCGTGGATTTCCTTGGGGTCGAAAGAAAATTGCGGGTCGAGGGCGGGATGGATCGCTTCCAGCAGACGGCCGCATTGCTTGAACGCGGCTGGCCACAGACGGATGTATTCTGCCGCCAGCGCGATATTGGGATGATCGGTAGGTGCGTCGGGCCAGCGCGCGCGCACCGGGGCGTATTCCGGCAAGACATCGTAGACGTGTCGGATCGCGACGTTCCCATCGAATACGGTGGGCGCGTCGCCTGCGAGGTGTCGTCTATAGGGGTGAGGCCGACCGGGCGAAGTTGTCGTCGAAGCCAACTGTAGAATGATGTGGCTGTCGTATTCGTCCTCTTGAGGTTCGGCCAGTCGCGTCCAATCGATCGTGCCTTCGGTGCTTACGCGCACGCTCGATCCGTCAACGTCTGGAAGAGGCCGAGTTGCGGTCGTCATCAACGAAAATCCCTCCGTCGAGCAAGACACCGAACGACGAAACCAGCGTCTCGATCCTTTTCATTCGATAGCCACTTCGCCGCTGAGAAGACGGGTGTCAGCGGGAGTCGCCATGGGGAGAGTCCTGGTGCGGGGTGTCGTTGTGCGGTGGGTGATCGGAATGGGGATGGTCCGAGTGCGGATGGTCCGAGTGGGGATGATCCGAATGAGGATGGTCCGAATGCGGGTTATCCGAATGCGGACGGGGATGATCGTAATGATGCGCAGGAATGTCGGCGTACGAGCCGCCCGGTCCCGGCACGTCAATGTGGCCGTTCTGCGCTGCTGAATTTCGCGTCGTCGCTTGTTGGACGACCGCTGCACCCAGGACGCTAAGCGCCATGCGCTGAAGCAATCCGCGCCTCTGCGAGCTTCGTCCGCCCACGTTCCAAGCGGCGTCGATATGCGAAATCTCGTCTCTGCTGCGCAGAGGTGTTGGCTTATCTCGATCGTTCAGAAGTCCATAGGTCTTGATGGCAAAGACAATGCCGCCGCCGACCAAAGCTAGGGTCAGTCCTATGATCACGTAGGCCATGTTCAGCCTCGCTCAGGAAGCATGGTTCCAATCCCACACAACCAATGGTATCGTTGCGCTTACGGAACGGTAGTGTCAACATCGATGTGAGCGCCTCTTTATGACCGTTGAGCTTCGGCCTCTCGGCGTGCGCTGCAATATTCGCTGCGAGTATTGTTATCAGAACCCTCAGCGCGATGTCGGCGTGAACCAGCGCTACGACATCGAGGCGATGAAGGCCGCCATCGAGAAAGAGGGCGGACCTTTCACGCTGTTCGGCGGCGAGCCGCTGTTGCTGCCACGCAGGGACCTTGAACTATTGTGGACGTGGGGTTTGGAGAAATACGGCTCCAACACCGTCCAGACCAATGGCTCGCTCATCAAGAGCGACCACATTCGCATGTTCAAGCAGTACAAGGTCTATGTCGGTGTTTCGATCGACGGGCCGGGTGATCTCAATGACATCCGTTGGGCGGGCAGCCTCGAAGCCACACGAAGTGCAACCGCCAAGACCGAGGCGGCGATCGAGCTTCTTTGCAAGGAGGGTCTGAAGCCAAGCTTGATCGTTACGCTTCATCGCGCCAACGCGGACAGGGATCGGCTGCCGATCCTGATTGAATGGATGCATCGTCTCGACCAGATGGGTGTTGCCTCCGTGCGGTTACACATTCTGGAAGTCGAAGACGCGACAATCCGTCGAAAGTACGCGCTGACGACGCAGGAAAACATCGATGCCTATCTTCGTCTTGCAGAGGAAGAAGGACACTTTCGACAATTGAGGTTCGATTTGTTTAAGGAGCTGAGCCGTCTTTTGATGTGCGAAGACAAATCAGCGACCTGCGTTTGGACCGCATGTGATCCTTATACGACCGCGGCGGTGCGAGGCGTGGAGGGAAGCGGTCAGCGCAGCAATTGCGGGCGGACGAATAAGGATGGAATCGATTTTTCAAAGTCGGACGCAGAGGGATATGAGCGCTATGTCGCCTTGTATCATACGCCGCAAGATTATGGCGGCTGCGCGGAATGCCGGTTCTTCTTGATGTGCAAGGGGCAATGTCCTGGAACTGCGATCGACGGAGATTGGCGCAATCGCACCGAATATTGCGACGTCTGGAAGGCGCTTTTCGAGGAGTTCGAGACGCGTCTCGTTGAAGAGGGCAAATCGCCGATATCGCTGTCCGGCCCGAAGCGTGAGGCGCTCGAACATCGTGTCGTCGAGGCCTGGCGCCGGGGTCAAAATCCGTCATTGTCCGGCTTGTTGGCCGAGGGCTGAAGATCATGCCGATGCCCCTGCATGATCCTTCGCCTGGGCAACGTCTTGATTTCGTGCTGCCCAAATTCATGCGCGTGGCTTGGGTCGACGACAGACTGCGGGCGGTGTGGGAACCGCGCCTTTTCACGATGGCCGCGGCCTGGCGCGAAATCGAACGCCTAACTGTCGTCGAGGGCGTGCGGGCGTGCGCCATCCAATGGCTGGCGCAAGACGAGCTCGATTCGCTAGAGCCGTTTCTGACGCGACACGGCGTTCGCGCCGTATCGTTGGCGTCGAATCCGCGCGCTTCGCGCGCAGGCTTGGTTCACCGGGTGGCGATCGGACCTCGCCGCGAGGTTTCGAAACTTCGCGCGGCTTGGATGCGTGGAGACGACGAAACTGTGGGGCAATGCTTGGGCTATCCAGCGTGCTGCCGCACCTTCTTTCATCGCGTCGTAGTGGAAGAAGGTTGGCTGGATCCGACTTGGCCACGCGCAAGGGAGATGGGCGTCTCTGACGCGGCCGCACCACGCATCGATCTCGTCTGCAATCCTGAATGCAACTTGTTTTGGGAGCCCTTGGGCATCCGACCAACGTCTCACCTCGCATGTTCGCATGCATGCGAAGCGTCGCGGGCCGCTGCTTCGTCGTTCGCAGCGATCGGGGTCAAGGCGGGTTTGTCGGCGCAACTCGATCTCGTAGCCGAAGTACTACATTGGCCGGTCGAGTGGACGGCGTTGCACGGTATTGCTGAGACCAAGACGCCGATCGTCAAGCTCTCCACGAGGACCGACGCCACGCCGGCCAAGCTCACGTTGCGCTATTTGGGCGACCGTTATCCGAGCAACGGCGCGCGGGGCGGCGGCTTTCCGTATGCGAAACCACGGGAAACGAAGTCGAACAAATTGAAGATCACACCGGCGCCTGAGGGCGCAATTCATGCGGCGGACGTTCCGCGGTGAGGGCACCCTCACGGGATCGCGATCAAGTGTAGAAGTAGGGCGCCCAACAATGCCGACAAAGCAATGAGGCCGGTGCGTGACGTCTGAAGACCTGGTTGTCATGCTGCCTGCGGACATCGACGAACCGCGATCGGTTTTGTCTTCGTTTCGACCCCAACAGCTCGCCGCCGAGAAGAGTGGGTTCAAGACTGTTCATCTACGATGCCGACAGCTTCGTTGGCGCCCGCCAGATTGATGTCGACCATGACGACATCCGGCTTTTCTCTGCGCGCCGGCGTACACGTGATCGAACACACGTGATCGTCACCAGCGTGCAACGCGAAAGTGGGCCCGGAGACCCGCACATTTGCCTTCGATACGATGAGGCGACTCATCGAACGGAATCCAGAGTTCGAAAAATTGTTTGTTGCGCGGGGGTTACGGCATCCTCAGCCTGAGGTGCGTTGGCGGAAGAAGCCGTGAGGCGACGTGGCCAGGTGGCCTCGGCTTTTCCTTACTGACGCGACCTGCTGCAATCTGAGGCGACGCGCCAGTGAGGCGCGTTGACGCGACATTGCGAGGGGAGGGCCGTGGTGCTCCGAACGCGCGATCTCGCCGGGCAATTCGCGGGCACCTATTCGCGAACTCTATGCAGCGCCAAGGACCTCACGGCCCAGCCAAGGGCATTGGCCTCGATATCGTCGGTATGGGGTTTCGCTAAAACGCCCGTCGCGGCGTCGCGATTGGCGCGCGCAATATCAGCCTGACCAGTTGCGAACACGCTTGCTAGGCCGTGACGCTGCTGCAGCGTGCGCGCGACGCCCAAGCCTTCATGGTGTCCTGATAGGTTGATATCGACGACGGCTAGATCGGCTTGCGCATGGGCTGCACCCGCCAGCGCGGCCTCAGCGGTGTGAAACGGTCCAATCACCGCGTGCCTGGCGCGGGTTAGAGTCTCTTCCGCGGCAAGTGCGATAATCGGACGTCTTCAACAACTAGAATTCGCATGTTTGGCCTTTTGAATCTAAGACTTGCGGGGCCAATCCGTTCCGGTTCTTCTACATCCGTTCGTCAATTACCGCGCTCGGCGCCACATTGAGGCGTTAACCGAGGCCTCATGATCTTGAGGGCGTGGCTCTGTTTGCTCAACCCAATGAGCAATGCGAGGCTTCGCGCGCCGAACAAAGCGCAAGCCCATGTCATACTCGCGGTCCAAGAGAGAGGAAGACGTGAAGCAGGACCGGTCACCCTCACAGAGCGAACGCGCCGCCATTCTTGTTGAACGGCGAAACCAGAAAATGGCGCGCTCCGCGCATGCCTATGTGCGCGGCAATACCGTCAAGTTTTACGAGTGGCTGGAAACGACTGCCGGACATGCGCTGCCGGCAGGACCCTCGGTGTGGATCTGCGGCGACTGCCATCTAGGCAATCTTGGGCCCCTCGCCAGCGCGGAAGGCGACGTCGAGATTGGCATCCGCGACCTAGATCAGACCGTTATCGGCAATCCCGCGCACGATCTCATGCGCTTGGGTTTGTCCCTGGCGATGGCGGCGCGCGGTTCGGATCTGCCCGGCATCACCACCGCGCACATGCTCGAAGAACTGGTTTCCGGCTATGAACAGGCGCTTAGCGCCGACGATGACGATGAAAACCCCATGAAGCCCCCCGAGACTGTGACGTTCACAATGCGTCGCGCGCTGGGGCGCAAATGGAAGCATTTGGCGCGCGAACGCATTGAAGATACCGCGCCCACCATCCCGCTCGGACGAAAGTTTTGGACGCTGCAAGGGACTTGGCCAAACCGATGTCGGAGGCATCTACGCATACGTAATGCTGCAGGCCTACGCACTCACAGCGGACGAGAAGTTCTTACACGAGGCAAAGACGGCAATCCGCGCCTTGCGCGAAATGCGCTTCGAACTCGTCTATCAGACCAACTTGACAGCTTGGGGCGCGGTCGCCTGCGTCAAGCTCTGGAAGACCGAACGCGATCAATTCTTTCTCGACCACGCTCAGGTCTTCATCGCGGGCTTTTTGCACAATTGCGAAATGTGGGAATCGGAGATCGACAACGCCCGCTATTATCGCAATTTCCTGGGCGCGACCTGTCTGCACGATGGACCCTACATGGCCGCCTATGAGTGCTTTGAATCTTTCGCCGCGTTCGATGAATTGTTGCGGGTAGGCGGGAGCGATCTCTCCCCGGCCGTGCGCACGCTGCTGTGCGAATATAACCGCTACGCCCTGGATCGCGCGTGGTTCTTTTACCCGGACGCGCTGCCGCACGAAATCCTGTCGGACAAGGTGCGCAACGGGCACATCGATTGCACTCTGTCGTTTCCGCTGGAAGACCTCTATGGCGACGGCCAGCCAGCGGGACAGGTTGGCCAGGAGATCTATGGTTGCGGTGGCGTCTTCACCTTCGAGACGCGCGCCTTTCACCGCTTCAAGCATGCGCCATTCATGCTGTTCTCCGACTACCCCGCGTCCGTTGTCGAAGTGAGCGCCGGAGAAATCGCTGTTCAGCTTCTCGGTCCCCCTGAACTGAAGGGACGCCTGCGCGTCATTCCCTTAGGACGTCGGCCACTGCCACGCATCAGGCTGCGCCGACTCGCAGACGAGGTCGTTGTGTCGGCGCGTGGTCGGGCAAAGACTTATCGCGACTACCAGGTTGCCGGTGATGCCGCGCTCGATCTTCGCTGGTCGGTTGCTGAGGCGTGAAATGGCGTCAAAAGTTTCTGCCGATCTCATGGACTGCGTGATTGTCGGCGGCGGCGCTGCTGGACTGACCGCGGCGACGTATCTGGCGCGCTTCCGGCGGTCGTTCATTGTAATGGACGGCGGAGCGAGCCGTTTACGTCGCATTCCGCGCACCCACAACACGCCAGGCTTTCCCGATGGCATCGTTGGTCTCGATCTTTACAGGCGACTGCGAGAACAGGCCGAAATTAACGGCGCGACGCTGCAGAGCGGCGTCGCAAGCGCGCTGACGCCGTGTCGTGACGGCTTTCGATTGGAGACAACTCTCGGCGTTGTTGCTGCGCGAACGGTTTTGTTGGCGACGGGGACGACCTTGTGCGAACCGCGCATCGATCATCTCGACGTCGGTCTAGCGGACGGACGGATCCGGTATTGCCCGATTTGCGATGGCTTTGAGGCCCAAGGCCAGAAGATCGGCGTCCTCGCTGGCGCCCGGTCGGCTCTAAGCGAGGCAAAATTTCTCAGAGCCTATTCCGAGCGGGTATTCTATGTCCCGGCCAGCGTTTCCGCTGAACTTGGTGAACAAGAAGTCGCCGCGGCTGAACGTCATGGCATAGCGGTGCTCGCCGCCGCCCTTGATGTGCGGCTCGTTGAGGGCGGCGTTGAGATAGTCTCTCACGATCGACCGCCTTTGCTCTTGGACACAATCTATCCATGTCTTGGGCGCTCGCCTCAAACCGCGTTGGGCGCCGCGCTCGGCGCCGCCGTTAGCGATGAGGGCGGGCTAATGGTGGACGCGCACCAGCGCACCAATGTTGCAGGCCTCTATGGCGCGGGCGATGTGCTTCAAGGCCTCGATCAAATTGCCTCCGCGTTTGGCCAAGCAGCTATTGCGGCGACGACCATCCACAATAGCCTCGCAGGGCAAGCGTGAGACCATCCTGATGCAGCGGCGCACTGATGCCCACGAGGCATGCCGTCTTCTAGCCCACGGGGATGCCCCAATTCTGGTTGCCGCTGGTGGCCCAGGTTCTGCCCAACGATGCCTGAGGGTGCCAAGAACGTTCCGCAAACAAGGGCATAGTCTTGCGAGATGAGAGAATCGGCGTTGGGCAAAGAACGGGCATCAACTTTGCGAGGCCGCAAAAGAATCGTATAAACAACGCGATGTGCGACTAGCACCCCGCTTCTAAGCAGGCGGATGCTAGAGTCCATTGAAGCCGCCTCCAGGACGTTTTGCGCGGAGTTCTGTCGCAGGCACGATCAGTTACCATCCGCATCGCACGCAACATCTTGTTCTACTCAGAGACAGGACGCGATCTCATGGCGATGCTGCCTCCGGAAGCCGAGCTGCGACGCGCAGCGGAATTCGCGCTCGAATTCGGCGTCGCCGTGCGCCTCGCGCGCGGCACTTCCATTCATGCGCAAACATCGATCTGGTAAACGGCGCGCGTCTCCGCGTTTGCGTTCAAGCCGAAACGTGGGAGTGACGTGCTCCACTCCAGGCGCCTCGAAAATGTGCATGCCGGGCAAAGCCGTGCTTGGCCAGCACATAAGTCTTTTCGCCGAGGCGATATTGATTTTGCGCGAGCGCGCAGATCGGGAAAAGGAGGGGTGGGCGCCCGCTCCAGATCTGTGGATCGCCGTCCCGCAAGAATTCCTCATTGTTAGCGTCATGAAGTGAAGATAGTTGCGCGCCAGCGGATCGACCGAGGCGCTCATTTGGCCCGAGGTGATGCGCACCCAGTTTTGCTCTTGCGGATGCTCAGAGCGCTCGAGCATCTCAGATGTGATCATACACGCTTACAATGGCGCGGTGCAGCGTGCGGTCCTCGAGCGAGTAATAAAGGCTGATCGCGTGGTTTTCTACAATCGAGGATGCGGCAAAGGCGATGTCTGTTGCTGCGCGGTCGCGCGCTGGCGGGGGCACGAGCAATGGCTCAAGCCCGCGCCCTGTTACTCTGGTGAAGTCGCGGTCGAACGAAACCCAGCCGATACGCCAACGCGCATCAAGAGTGGCGCCATTGTAAAACATTACCGGGTCTTGCCCGGGATAAAATGCGATCGGGCCGGTCGACAGGTGCGAATTGTCCCAGGAACGCTCACGCACGCTGAAGGGATCGGCGATGATCGTCCATGGCCCGTCCATGCATGGACCGCTGGCGACGCCGATGCGTGAAAGATTATGCGCCGCATATTCGAAGAAGAGGCGCCAGTCGCCGGATGCGGTTTGCACCAAAGTCGCTTCCTTGATGTTGCCCGCGCCTGGCGGCGCCTTCAACATCACCGCGCGTTTCTTGAGATGGCGAACGTCGGGGCCTTCGGCGACGAGAAGCGAGCCTTGCGCGCGCGCGGCGTCGACGCCGGTATAGTAGACGCGATAGTCGCCTGCCTTGTCGTTGCGCACTAAGGTGGGATCTTCACAGCCGCCGGCGTCTTCCGGCGCTGGTCCCGGCGCGATCACAGCGCCGTCTTCGATCTCGAAGTCGAGCCCGTCTTTCGAGCGTCCGCAATAAATGAGCCCAGTCGGGCATTTCGTCGTGAACGGGCGCTGCACCGCGCGAAACAGCAAGCGATAAGCATCGCCTTCGCGCCAGACATAGGGGCTCATCATATCCATGCCGAGGATCGCGCGATCATCGCTGAGTTCAAGCTGGTCGAGCTGCTCGATGGCGTAGGCTGTCATGTCATGCGCCTTGCGCCACGGTGAGGCTGAGCGCGCCGTCTATGGTCACGGTCGTACCGGTGATGTAGTCGGCGTTTTCCGACAGCAGGAAGAGCGCAAGTTCGGCCACTTCCTCGGCGCGTCCCGCCCGTCCCCAAGGAATGGCTGCTTCGAGCTTGGCGCGATACTCGGCGTCGGCGACCGCATGGGCGTTCATCGGTGTCAAAATCATGCCGGGCGCGATGCCGTTGACGGCGATGCCGAGGGGCGCAAGTTCGAGCGCCAGGGTTCTCGTCATTTGTGCAAGACCGCCTTTGGCGGAATCATAATCGACGCCGCCGGCGCGCGGCGCACGCTCGTGAATGGAAGACATGTTGACGATGCGCCCGCGCTGGTTGAGCGCTGCCAGACCTCGCACGAATCGCCGGCAGGTCAGGAACGGGCCATAAAGATCGGCCCGAACCACCCGGTCGAACTGCGTCAGGTCCATGTTCTGGAGCGGGACGCCGCTCATATTGAGCCCGGCCGAATTGACCAGCAGCGACGCCGCGGCGAAGCGTCGTTCGGTAGTGAAAAAAAGCCGCTCGACATCGCTCTCCGAGGTGATGTCGGTCTGCACGGCGAAGGCGTCGCCGCCAGAGGCGTGAATGGCGGCGCAGACGGCGTCGGCGGCGGCTACGTCGTGGAAATAAGTGAGAACGACGCGCACGTCTCCGCCGCCGAGGGCCTTGGCGCACGCAGCACCTATACCGGACTCGCCGCCGGTCACGACCGCTACCGCGCCATTTTGGAACTTCATGTCAGACGAACAAGAGATAGAGCGCCAAGTTCCACAAACGCAAGCGCGTTGCAGCGCCGCATCGCCAGCGCAGCTAGCCTCGTCACGACGCGGCAGCTGATGCAAGGGCGCGAGAATGCCTCAAATAACTAGGATGGGCGACCAAGGACACGACACTGCGCCAGCGGTGCGATCATTGGCGTTGCCCGCGCCAGTTGAAGACGCGCGTCAAACGTATTCAATCACGACGCGGTCGCTGCGTTCACGCCGCCACCGGCCAGAACCACACGATGAGCGGTGTTGCGGTGATGAGCACCAAGGCCGAGAGCGGCAAGCCCAGCTTCCAATAGTCAGAGAAGCGATAGCCGCCGGGCCCCATCACCAGCGTGTTGCACTGATGGCCAATGGGCGTGAGGAAATCACACGCCGCGCCGATCGCCACAGCCATCAAGAAGGCGTCTGGATTGAGATGCAGCGCATGGGCAATGGCTGCCGCAATCGGCGCGACGATCAGCACGGTTGCAGCGTTGTTCAAGAACGGCGTCACCGCCATGCCAGTCAAGATCAACGCGCCGACAGCGACGAAGGGCGGCATCGGACCCAAGAGATGCGAAAGCACTCCAGCGATCAGCACATCGCCGCCGGTATGCGAGATCGATTCACTGATTGGGATCAACGCGGCCAACAGCACCAGCATCGGTCCTTCGACCGCTTGATAAGCCTCACTCATGCTCATAGTTCGCAGCAGCAGCACAGCAACGGCGGCCGCTGGAAACGCAAGCGCGACCGGGGCCACGCCGAAGCCGACTGCGAGCACCGCCGCCGCCAGCGCCAACAACGGCGCAAAGCCAAAGCGCTTTTGACCAAGCTGAACAGCGCGATCCGATAGGGGCAGGATTTGTAGATCGGCGAAGGCTTCGCCGATGTCTTCCTCGGGCGCCTTCAGGATCAACACATCGCCCGCCTTGAGCTTGAGCGCGCGCAGTTCCTGGGCAAAGCGCTTGCCCTCGCGCGCGACCGCTAAAAGGCTCAAACCATAATTCTCGTGCAGGCGCGCTTCGGCTGCACTTCTGCCGACGAGGGGCGAGCCTTGCCGAACCACGCCTTCAATCGAGCTTACCTTGTCACCGGCTTCGGATTCATTGCGGTGGCGTTCGCCCGCGAGCTTCAGCTTCAGCGCCGCCGCCAAGCGATCGAGCGCCTCTTGCTCACCCTCCACCATCAAGCCATCACCGGCCGCGAGAATCGTTTGGGACGTTGGTTTGGTGCGTGCGTCGCCGCGGACGACGGTCAAGATATTGGTGTCCCCGAGCGTGTCTTCGCCGATATCGGCAAGGCTTACGCCATCGGCGGGGGTGTCTGGCTCCACCGAAAACTCGGTGGTGTAGCGCGTATCGGCGAGCGCTGCATCAAGGCCGGGCGCAGGCGTACGGTCGACGTGAATGAAATTGGGTGCGATCGCAAGGAAGATGAACCCGACCAAGCACACGCCCAAGCCAACCGGTGCGAAATCGAACATCTGAAAAGGATGCCCAAGCAAATTGGCCCGCACGCTCGAGACGACGATGTTGGGTGAGGTGCCGACCAAGGTGACCAATCCGCCCAACAACGACGCGAACGCCATCGGCATCAGCAAGCGCGACACCGGCGTCTCGGTCTTGCGCGCGTGTTGAATGGCGATTGGCATCACGATGGCCAAGGCGCCAATGTTCTTAGTGAACATGGAGAGGGCCATGACGATGGCGGTGAAGACTGGAATGACCAACTTCGGGGATTTGAGCAACGCTAGGAGCGGCGACAAAAAACGTTCGATCAGACCCGAACGCGCGATTGCTGCGCTGAGCAGTAGCGCCGAGGCGATGATCCAGATCAGCTCGTTAGAGAAGCCCGCAAACATTTGATTGACCGGGATGACGCCGATCAATGCGCCCACCACTAAAGCCGCAAGCGCGATCAGATCATATCGCAGTTTGCCCCAGATGAAGCATGCGATGGTCGCCGCCAACAGACCAAAGGCCAGTCCTTGTGGCAGTGTCATGAGCGTTGGCAACGCCGTTTCATGCGCGCCATCGGAGTTGCGCCGAGAGAATGAGGATGAGAGAGGCCGCGCCAATCGCCACCAAGAGCGCACTGAAGCCGAGCAACAGCGGGCGCGGCAGAGACGGCGTATCAGGAAGCGGCACGCTCACGCGCCGTGCCTGGCGCCACACCGCGGCGCCAAAGCAGAACATGGCGAATAGGATCATGATGCTCGCCGCACTCAACGCCAGCCAGCGCGGCATTTGCTGCTCGAGCAAAGTGCGTCCGCCAATGCCGCTCGCAAGGGCCACGAGGCCAGTGCGGATCCATGCGGCGTAAGTTCGCTCAGCCGCGAGTACGGTGCGATCGGCGGCAAGCACCGTGCGCCGGTCCGCGCTCTCTGTTAGTTCTCCGGCGCTCTTCGCGACCGCGCCGGCGGAGGCCTCTAAATGTTGGGCGCTCTTTTTTACCTGCTCGGCCTGTTTAGTGACCGCCTGCGCCACGCCTTTGCCGGTTTGCTCTGACTTGTCGGTCATGAATTTTCAGCGC
>JBAQGO010000090.1:0-46903 GCA_049287825.1 Vitreimonas sp.
ACTTCTTTGTGTACGGCGCGCGCACGACATTGGCGGAGCGCATCTTCGATTTCTTTGCTGACACTTGGCCACGTACGGTGCGCGCCATGTGGCGCGAAACCTTGGCGGCGGCGCTGGTCACAGTTGCGGGATTGGCCGCGGCGTACTTTCTCGTGCGCTCCGACCCGTCCTTCTATTTTTCTTTCGTGCCAGAAAGCCTCGCTGGGGGGCGCGATCCTACCGCCTCGACGGAGGCGCTGCGCTCCACCCTTTATGCAGGGAACGAAACGCACGCACCTCTGAGCGTCTTCGCGGCGTTCTTGTTCACGCACAACGCGCAGATCTCGTTGTTTGCTTTTGCGCTGGGTATCGCCTTCTGCCTGCCGAGCATTCTGCTGATCGCCTATAATGGGTGCTCGCTCGGCGCCATGTTTGCGGTGTTTGATTCGCATGGTCTCGGTGCGCCGTTTGCCGGGTGGATTCTCGTGCACGGCGTGACCGAATTGTTCGCCATCATGCTCGCGGGGGCGGCAGGCATTCGCATCGGTTGGGCGGTGGCGTTTCCAGGTTCGCTCTCGCGGTTACAAGCAGCTGAGCGCGCCGGCCGCGAAGGCGGCGTGGCGATGTTGGGCGTTGTGATCATGCTGTTCGTCGCTGGCATGCTGGAAGGCTTTGCGCGGCAGCTCGTGGTGCAGGATGCGCCGCGTTACGCGATCGCCGCCGCCAGCGCACTGATCTGGTTCAGCTACTTCTATATTCCGCGCGGGCGGCGCCCATGAGCACTGTCATCGCCACACCGATCGATCCGCGTCTGCGCTCGCTGGTGACGCCGGAGGGCGTCGACTTACGCGTACGCTTGGCCACAGCCAGCGAGCGCGCCGGTGCACTGCTCATTGATCTGGCGATCCTTGTCGCCGCCTTGGTCGCGCTCACCTTCTTGGTCATCGGCGCCTTCGGGGCTATGCACGCGAGCGGCGGCGGCGAGGTGGTCGCCATCATTTGGCTGCTGGGCGCCTTCCTGCTTCGCAATTTCTATTTCACGATTTTCGAGGCTTCCGCGCGCGGCGCGACGCCGGGCAAACGCCTGATGGGCATTCGTGTGGCGGCGCGCAACGGCGGCGCGCTCAGTGCCGACCGCATCATCGCACGCAACGCCATGCGCGAGCTTGAGCTCTATCTGCCGATCGGGTTCTTGTTCACAGGCGCTCAGGATGTAGGCGCGCTCATCGTGCTGTGCGGGATTGTCTGGTGTGCGGTGTTTGTGTTTTTTCCGCTCTTCAATCGCGACCGCTTGCGCCTCGGGGACATCGTTGCAGGCACGTGGGTGCTGAAGACGCCGAAACGCACTTTGCTGCCGGACATGGCGCAGCACTCCGAAAACGCCGCCTTCAAATTTACGGAGGCGCACCTCGACAAATACGGCGTGAAGGAATTGCAGGTGCTTGAAGGTGTGCTTCGTGACCACGATGCTGAAGCCATGCGGTTGGTCGCGGAGCGAATCCGTATCAAGATCGATTGGCGACGCCCGGCCCGCGAACTCGATTCGGACTTCCTGCGCGCCTACTACGCGGCGCTGCGCCGTCGGCTTGAGCAGAAATTGCTGTTCGGCGTCCGCAAGCGCGACAAGCACGACAGCGGCTAGTCAAACACTTTCGCCAACTCATCGACGCCGACGCCGTCCTTGACGCGCCGGAGTTCGAAATAGAGCGACGCCATCCCGACTGTGGCGACAAGCGACAGCAAACTCTCCACGACCGCCGACGCGCCGGCGTACATGTAGCCAGGCGTGTCCCTGGTCATGACGCCGCCTGCAGTCGATCCGATGTCGCCGGACGCGGCAAGCACCATGCTGAGCCCGATGATGCTGGCGTAGAAGAAGACTAGATATAGCAAAACTAAGCCGAACACCGCCCAACGGTGGCCCTGCGTGAGTTCAGCGCTGCGGCCGATCGAATGCGTGGGTCCCTCTCGCTCGATCAAAGCCGCTGGCGCCGCGACCGCCCAGCGCACAATCAAGAACAAGCCCGGTATGATGAAGAACAACAAGCCTATGCCGGTCCCGAGCCCGACCAACAACGCCACGATGAACAGCGGAAAGAAATAGCGAAGACCGTCGCCGAGTGCGGCGCCGATGCTGACGCCCCTCTTGGACAAATCGTCCACCGATGCACGCGTAAGTGCGCCTTGCAAAATGTACGTCGTCACCAAACTCACCAACCCACCCACAAGCGGCGTCCAGCTGAGCAGGTCTGGCCGCTCGCTCAGGAGCGTGCTTTGCACGTACATGATGCCAAATCGCGGTGCGCCGACGAGGATTAGCGCAAGCGTGATGAAAGCAAGGAAATTGTGCCCAATTAAGCCGAACGTCTGGCCGACCACGTGGCCAAAATCGAAGCGCCGTTCGCCAATCGATAAATCTGACATCGCATCTCTCCCCGCGCGTTCAATCTACCGCAGGATGATTTGTCGGCAATGGCAGATGGCGCTGGTGGATCGTCGCTAGGCGTAAACGCCGGCGGGCAGAGAAGTGCGGAGCAGCCCTGACAATTCCGCAGCGTCGATGGGCTTCGTCAGCACCGGAGCGTCTGCGAATTTCGGATCGATGCTAGCGCTTTCGTAGCCGGTGAGAAAAATGATCGGCACGTGCAAGCGCATAAGCTCTTCGGCAAGCGGATACACCGCTTCTCCTCCCAGGTTGACATCGAGCAAAGCCGCGTCGAACGACCGCGCGAGCGCGCCAAACGCCTCGGGCAGCGTGGCAAACGGCCCAACGACGTCCGCGCCCATATCGGACAGCAGTTCGCGCATCATGAGTCCAACGAGCGGCTCGTCTTCGACGAGAAGCACGCTGCGCCCGATCAATACCTGCTCAATGGCTTCGTGCGCCTGCTCGCGAACGAGCTGGACTTGCGGAGCGCTTTGCGCAGCGGGCGGTTCGAAATGAGCGCTGGGGACACGCAAAGTGAAATGCAAACCGGTCGGGCGCCAGTCGTGCTCGACGGTCCCCTCGAGCGTGCTGATGCTGGAGGCGATGACTCGGGCCCCAAACCCATTGCGTTCCGGTTTGGCGATTGCTCGCGCGCATTGCTCGGTCCAGTGCAGCGTGAGCCACTCTTCCGTCAGCATCCAAGAGACGGACAGTTTGCCGCGATTGGCGGAAAGAGCCCCGTATTTCGCCGCGTTGGTTACGAGTTCGTGAATTACCAACGCCAAGTTTTGCGCGATCGTTGGTTTGATCATTACCGCCGCGCCATCGACAGTGACGCGATCGTCGAAGCGATGCGCCTCCAGCTCCTCATCCATCAGGCGGGCCAAATCGGCGCCCCGCCAGCGCGTTTGGGACAGCAATGTATGGGCTCGCGCCATAGCTTGGATGCGCCCATGCACTGCTGCGGCGAACTCCTGACTGGCGGCGGGCGGCGTCATCGACACGATGGCTTGGATGACGGCCAACGCGTTGCGCGCGCGGTGATCTACCTCGCGGGCCAGCAATTCCTGGCGCACCATCGCCGCTTCAAGCTCTGCCGTACGCTCGGCGACGCGATCTTCAAGCTGGTTGTTGAGCCGTTCTAACTCGCGCCCCTTTCGGTAGAGATCGACGAACACGCGCACCTTCGCCCGCAACACACCGGGCACGACTGGCACTGGAACGTAATCCACGGCGCCCATTTCGTAGCCTTTCAGACTATCCAATTCCGAAAGATGAATGGCGGAAATGAAAATGATCGCCGTCTGCTCAAAGCGTGGATGCTCACGGATCATGCGCGCCAATTCAAAGCCGTCGAGCTCGGGCATGCAAACGTCGACCAGGATGACGGCGACTTCCGTCTTCAGCAAAATTTCAAGCGCCTCTTTCGCCGAAGACGCTTTGAGCACGTTCTCATGAAGTTCGGCCAAAATGAGTTCGTGGCTCATCAGCTTCGCGGGCTGGTCGTCCACCAGTAGGATATTGACGCGGTCTTCTGGAGGTCGTGGGTATTGCATCAGCGGTGCAGCCACATCCGCAACGCTGAAAGCAATTGCTCGGTGTTGACCGGCTTGGCGAGGTAATCCGAGGCGCCGGCCTCCAAACACTTCTCACGATCCCCTTTCATCGCTTTTGCCGTTAGCGCCACGATTGGCAGCCGGCGGTGCTCCGGGCTCTCACGGATGACGCCCATCGTTTCGTAACCGTCCATTTCAGGCATCATGATATCCATAAGCACAAGCGCGATGTCCGGAGACGACTGCACCAGATCAATCGCTTCGCGCCCGGTCGTGGCAGTGAGCACGCGCATCCCACGCCGCTCTAGAAGGCTCGACAACGCGAAAATGTTGCGCGCGTCGTCATCGACCAGCAGCACGGTGCGGCCGATTAGATCATCGTCAGAGGAATGCAACCGCTCCAGCATGCGCTGCTTCTCGGGCGGCAGGTCCGAAACAACGCGGTGCAGGAAGATCGCGGTTTCGTCGAGCAGCCGCTCGGGCGATTCTACGCCCTTAACCACGATTGAACGCGCCATAGTGTGAAGGCGCGCGTCTTCCTCCGCAGACAGTTCCTTACCGGTGAAGACGACAACCGGAACGTCCCGTGCGTCGCTCTCTTCGCGAAGGCGTTCGAGTACATCGAAGCCGGTCATGTCCGGCAGCTTGAGATCTAGCACAACGCAATCCCAAGCATCATTGCGCAACGTACGCAGCGCCTCCTCGCCGGTTTCGGCGGTATGGATTTCAATGTCATCGTGCGCGATGAGTTCGCGAATAGACATCTGTTCGGTGGGATCGTCTTCGACCACCAACAGGCGACGCTTGCGCGGCTTCGAGAACTCAATAACGCGGTCGAGCGCGCCGCTGAGCGTGTTGGCCTCAATCGGCTTTGAGATGAAGTCAAAGGCGCCGCGGGCGAGACCGTGCTGACGATCTTCATCCAAGGTCAGCATCTGAACGGGAATGTGCCGCAACGCCGGGTCTTGTTTCAGGCGTGACAGCACCGTCCATCCCAACATATCCGGAAGGAAAACGTCGAGCGAGACCGCGGTCGGCTTGAATTGACGCGCCATTTCGAGCGCTTCGCCGCCAGTATGCGCAACCAAGACCTTCAGGCCGCTCTCGCGAGCGACGCTCGCAACAACGCTGGCGTAGTGCGGATCATCCTCAACCACGAGCAACACTTCGTCGCCGGCGCCGATGTTGTTGCGATCGTCGGCGACGCGCTCAGCCGCCGGCGCGCGCGGCGGCAGCTGCACAGGTGACTGCCCTTTGGGCGCTACGACGGGACGCTGCGATGCGCCGGCGTAATTGAGCGGCAAATAGAGCGTGAAACTTGAGCCTTCTCCGGGGATGGAACGCAGCTGAATCTCACCGCCCAGCAAGGACGCCAATTCGCGGCTGATCGCGAGACCGAGACCGGTACCGCCATAGCGCCGCGACGTGGATGCGTCAGCCTGCTGAAACGCTTCGAAAATGATGCGTTGCTTTTCAAGCGGGATGCCGATGCCAGTGTCGGTCACCGTGAACGCCACGACCATCGGTGATTGCGACAATACCGGATGTTCGGCGTTCCAGCCATCAGCGGCAGCATGCACGTCGAAGCGAACGCCGCCCCTCTCCGTAAACTTAAACGCGTTGGAGAGCAGGTTCTTCAGCACCTGCTGCAGACGCTTGGAGTCAGTTGTAATGCTGCGCCCGAGCGACGGATCGATGTGCACATCGAATGATAGATTGCGGTTCTCGGACTCGTGACGGAACGGCAAAGCGATACGATCGACGATGTTCTGGAAGTAAATCTCTTCGGCGTCGACTGACACGGTGCCGGATTCGATCTTCGACAAATCGAGGATGTCGGAGATAAGATTTAATAGGTCGGTGCCGGCGCCGTGAATGGTGCGCGCAAACTCGACCTGCTTGCCGCTGAGATTGCCGTCCGGGTTATCTGTGAGCTGTTGGCCGAGAATCAGGATCGAGTTGAGCGGCGTACGCAACTCGTGGCTCATATTGGCCAAGAACTCGGACTTGTACTTCGATGTGAGCGCCAGTTCCGCCGCTTTCTCTTCAAGCGCACGTCGAGCCTGCTCCAGCTCTTGGTTCTTGCGCTCAACTTCGACGTTGCGTTCGGCAACCTGCTGAGCTTTTTGCTCAAGCTGTTCGTTGGTTTGTTGCAGCTCGCGCTGCTGCGCTTGCAATTCGCCGGCGAGCTGCTGCGATTGCGTGAGCAGGCCTTCTGTCTGCATCGTCGCTTCGATCGAGTTCAGCACAATACCGATCGAGGCGGTGAGTTGTTCGAGGAAATTGATCTCCATGGTCGAGAAGCCGTTTAGGGCAGCCAGCTCGATCACCGCCTTGACTTGCCCTTCGAACAGGACGGGCAGGACGACGATGTTGCGCGGCGGCGCAGCCATCAGCGCGGAGCGGATCGGCACGACGTTGTGTGGAATCTCGCTAATCAGCATGCGGCGCTGATCGGCGGCGCATTGGCCGACGAGCCCGTGTCCGATCTGCAGGCGCGCCGGATGACTGGCCTCGTCATCGAAATCGTCCGCGTAAGCCGAAAGCAATTTCAGCGATTGCGCGCCCTCTTCGTGGACGAGCTGGTAGATCACGCCCTGTTGGGCGTCGACAAGCGGCGCGAGTTCGGAGAGCAGCAAGCGCCCGACCGAACTCAGATCGCGCTGGCCCTGCAGCATTGAGGTGAACTTGGCGAGGTTGGTCTTCAGCCAGTCTTGTTCGGTGTTGGTGTCCGTCGTGAGGCGGAGGTTGCCGATCATCGTATTGATGTTGTCTTTGAGTTCGGCGACCTCGCCGCGCGCATCGACTTCGATGGCGCGCGTCAAGTCGCCCTTGGTCACCGCGGTGGCGACTTCAGCGATTGCGCGAACCTGCGTGGTAAGGTTTGCGGCGAGCAAGTTTACGTTGCCGGTCAAGTCCTTCCACGTGCCAGCGGCGCCCGGCACGTTGGCCTGGCCGCCAAGGCGGCCTTCGACGCCGACTTCGCGGGCGACGGAGGTCACCTGGTCGGCGAACGTCGCCAAAGTGCGCGTCATGTTGTTGATGGTGTCGGCAAGCGCCGCGACTTCGCCCTTCGACTTCACGGTGAGGTTCTGTTGCAGATCGCCGTCGGCAACGGCGGTCACGACCTTCACGATGCCGCGCACCTGTTCGGTGAGGTTGGCGGCCATGACGTTGACCGTGTCGGTCAAGTCCTTCCAGGTGCCGGCGACGCCCGGCACGGTGGCTTGCCCGCCGAGCTGACCTTCGGTGCCGACTTCGCGCGCCACCCGCGTCACTTCCGACGCGAAGGCGTTGAGTTGGTCAACCATTGTGTTGATGGTGTTCTTGAGTTCGAGAATTTCGCCCTTCACGTCCACGGTGATCTTGCGTGTCAAGTCGCCCCGCGCCACCGCCGTTGTGACTTCGGCGATGTTGCGGACTTGCGTGGTGAGGTTGGCGGCGAGCAAGTTGACGTTGTCGGTCAAATCCTTCCAGGTGCCGCCTACGCCTGGCACGACGGCTTGACCGCCAAGACGCCCATCAGTGCCGACTTCGCGCGCCACGCGCGTGACTTCGCCGGCGAACGCGTTGAGTTGGTCGACCATGGTGTTGAGCGTTTCCTTCAGCAGAAGGATTTCGCCGCGCACGTCGACAGTGATTTTCTTCGACAAATCGCCGCTGGCGATGGCGGTGGCGACTTCGGCGATGTTGCGCACTTGGCCCGTCAAGTTCGAGGCCATGAAGTTCACGTTGTCGGTGAGGTCCTTCCAGGTGCCGGCGACGCCCGGCACCTGTGCTTGACCGCCGAGCTTGCCTTCCGAACCCACTTCACGCGCCACGCGCGTTACTTCCGACGCAAACGAATTGAGCTGGTCCACCATGGTGTTGACGGTGTTCTTCAGTTCGAGAATTTCGCCTTTCACATCGACCGTGACTTTGCGTGAGAGGTCGCCCTTCGCGACGGCGGTTGTTACTTCGGCGATGTTGCGCACCTGAGAGGTGAGATTGCCGGCCATCGAGTTGACGTTGTCGGTCAAATCCTTCCATGTGCCGCCGACGCCTGGCACTTGCGCTTGGCCGCCGAGCTTCCCTTCGGTGCCGACTTCGCGCGCCACACGCGTCACTTCGCCCGCGAAGCGGTTGAGCTGATCGACCATGGTGTTAAGCGTTTCCTTGAGCTCAAGGATCTCACCACGCACGTCGACGGTGATTTTCTTCGACAAGTCGCCATTGGCGATGGCCGTCGCGACTTCGGCGATGTTGCGAACCTGACCCGTCAAGTTGCCGGCCATTGAGTTCACGTTGTCGGTCAAATCCTTCCACGTACCACCGACGCCGAGCACTTGCGCTTGGCCGCCCAACTTGCCGTCAGTGCCGACTTCCCGCGCGACGCGCGTCACTTCCGCCGCGAAGCCGTTCAGCTGGTCCACCATGGTGTTAAGCGTTTCCTTCAACAGAAGGATTTCGCCGGACGCATCGACGGTGATCTTCTTCGATAAGTCACCCTTGGCGACGGCAGTGGCGACTTCGGCGATGTTGCGGACCTGCGATGTGAGGTTCGAACCCATCGAGTTGACGTTGTCGGTGAGATCCTTCCACGTGCCGGCAACGCCGCGCACGACGGCTTGGCCGCCCAACTTGCCTTCGGTGCCGACTTCGCGCGCCACCCGCGTCACTTCGCCGGCGAAAGCGTTCAGCTGGTCAACCATTGTGTTGATGGTCTCCTTCAGCTCGAGGATTTCACCCTTCACGTCGACGGTGATCTTCTTAGACAAGTCGCCGTTGGCGATGGCGGTCGAGACGTCCGCGATGTTGCGGACTTGCGCCGTCAAGTTCGACGCCATTGAGTTCACGGAATCGGTCAAGTCCTTCCACGTTCCGGCAACGCCGGTGACGTTGGCCTGGCCACCCAGCTGACCCTCGGTGCCGACTTCGCGCGCAACGCGCGTCACTTCGCCGGCGAAGGCGTTCAGCTGGTCGACCATGGTGTTCATGGTCTCTTTCAATTCGAGAATTTCGCCCGACACGTTGACCGTGATTTTCTTCGATAGGTCGCCGCCGGCGATCGCAGTGGCCACTTCAGCAATGTTGCGCACTTGGCCCGTCAAGTTCGAGGCCATGAAGTTGACGTTGTCGGTGAGGTCCTTCCAGGTACCGGCAACGCCGGGCACCTGGGCTTGGCCGCCGAGCTTGCCTTCGGTCCCGACTTCCTTGGCGACACGCGTCACTTCCGATGCAAACGCGTTCAACTGGTCGACCATGGTGTTCATGGTGTCTTTGAGTTCGAGAATTTCGCCCGACACGTTGACGGTGATTTTGCGGCCCAAATCGCCGCGCGCCACCGCCGTCGTAACTTGTGCGATGTTGCGCACTTGGTCGGTGAGATTGCCGCACATGGCATTCACCGAGTCGGTCAAATCCTTCCAGGTGCCAGCAACACCTGGCACGATCGCTTGGCCGCCGAGCTTGCCATCGGTGCCGACTTCACGCGCTACCCGCGTCACTTCCGAAGCAAACGATCGCAGCTGATCCACCATCGTGTTGATGGCTTCCTTGAGCTGCAGAATTTCACCGCGCACATCGACGGTAATCTTCTTGGACAAGTCGCCATTCGCCACGGCAATGGTCACTTCGGCGATGTTGCGGACTTGGCTCGTGAGGTTGTCGGCCATCGAGTTGACCGACTCCGTCAACTCTTTCCACACGCCGGTCACTTCGCGCACCTGTGCCTGGCCGCCGAGCTTGCCTTCGGTGCCGACTTCACGCGCCACCCGCGTCACTTCTGAAGTGAACTCGCGCAACTGCCGGATCATGGTGTTGACGATCTTGGCCGAGCGCAGGAATTCGCCCTTCAGCGGACGGCCGTCGATGTCGAGGCGAACCGTCTGCAACAGATCGCCTTGCGCGACAGCGGAAATGGTCCGAGTCACTTCGTTGGTGGGCCACAATAGGTCGTCGATCAGTGTGTTGACCGAACCTTCCATTTCGGACCAAGCCCCTGCGCGGCCCGAAAACTTCACGCGTTGCCGCGTGCGGCCTTCGCGACCCACCGCATAGCCGACGCGTTCCAATTCCTGCGCCATGCGCTGGTTGGCGGCGACGATGTCGTTGAAGGTGTCGGAAATCTTGCCGTAGAGACCTATCGCGTCGCCGGGCAGGCGCACCGAAAAATCACCGGTCTTCATTGCCTGCATCGCCTGCAGCAGATCTCGCAAGTCGTCCGGCGATACCGCCGACACAGTATCTTCGGCGTCTGCGCTCATGCGGTGACCATTCTCCCGGCGAACCCGAACCGGATCGGTCTTTATCTCCATTGCCCACACGCTCCAGCAGCAACACGGCGGACGGTATGCAGAGACGCCTTTTTGCGTTCACGAGGGTTGCGACCGCCCACACCCCCGCAAAAGTTCCAAACGCCCCTAGCTCCGCTTGGTTCCCACCCCTTGGATTTGAGGCAGTCGCGGCTGGAGCCCGCGTCGTCAGCCGGGCACGTTGGGAATGCCGACCACCGTTGAGCGTTTGGAATCGGAACGCGTCTTCCGCGGTCGGCTCCTCGCTTCCCGAGTGGCGAAGGGATCGCCAGCACTAGTGCACGAGGACCTGCAACCTACCTACCGACTTTTCAAAGGCGCATGACCGCTCATCGCGCAACATGCCCCGCCAGCGACTCCGTGCACAACTTCACGTCGTAGCAGGCGAGCAACGTTGACGCTTGTGTGAGTGGCGTGATTTTCTCCGAAGGAATGGGGACACAACGCTGACGCGATTATCGCGCGAGCGTTGGCAGAAGGTGACGCTTGGGGGCGGACCGCGCACTGTTTTTCTTGCACGAGCTCGTGTGGCGCGCGCTACTGATCGGTTCGCCTATACTCGTCGGTACGTTGATCGTGGGGCTGCTGGTTAGCGTTCTGCAGGTCGCCACTCAAATCCAAGAAATCACGTTGAGTTATGTGCCGAAATTGCTAACGGCTGCGGTTCTGCTCATCTTTTTGGGCGGGTGGATGTTGGGCGAACTCACGCAGTTTGCAACTGGTCTCTACGAATCCATTCCCACGCTCGGCGAATAGATGATGGGGGGCTACGCAAACCTCCTGATCGCCGCCTTCCTCATCAGCTTGCGCATTGCTCCAACCTTTGCTTTTGCGCCGCCGTTCACACTCTTGCGCGCGCCGGCGATGGTCCGGCTTACCTTGAGCCTTTCTCTTGGTTTTTGGATTGCTGCTGCGCACCCTGAAGCGGTCCTCGCATTGCCGCAGGGTGCTGCACTGGCGCCGCTCTTCGTATCTGAATTGGCTCTGGGCGTGGCGTTTTCATTAGGCTTACAGCTCGCCTTCGCCGCACTTCTTGTGGCGGGGCGCGCCATCGACTTTCAGGTAGGCTTCGGCCTGGCAGTGCTGGCCGACCCCACACTGCGCACCCAAATGCCCCTCGTCGGCACGCTCTTCGCCTACGCAGCTGGCGCGGTCTTTTTCGCGACAAGCGGACCAGCAGACCTGATCGCAATTTGGTCAAGCTCTCTTGAGCGCATTCCGCTCGGTGGCTTTTTGAACAATGCCGATCTCGCCGCATTGCTCAATTACCTATCGGCCATTTTCGCGATGAGCGTTGGTCTCGCGGGATTAGTGTTCGCCACGCTCTTCCTGATCGATCTTGCGATAGCCTTTCTCTCGCGGACGTTGCCACAAATGAACGTCTTGGTGCTTGGCTTTCAAGTCAAGACGATCGCCATGCTCGCAACGCTACCGTTTGTCTTTGCGCTTTCCGGCGCCGGTTTCCTGCGGGTGGTTCGTTCTGCCCTGCAGCTAACCGCAGGGTTCGGCTGAAATGGCCGAGAACGAGCAAAACAAAACTGAGGAAGCGACACCGTTCAAACTAAAACGCGGACGCGAGAAAGGCTCTGTCGCGCGCAGCATCGACCTCGGCTTTTTCTCTACAACCGTCGCCTTCCTAATGTTTGCGTTGGTTGCCGGGCCTCGGGTCGCGATCGCCCTGGCTGAGACCATGCGAAGCCTGCTGCATCGCGTCAGTGATGGGTCGCCAGAGGGTGTGGCGTCTGTCGCGCCAATCGCGGCGGCAATGCTTCAACCGCTGGCGTTGTTGGCGGCAACAATCGTTGTCGTGGTCATATTCTTCGAAATCGTTCAGCTCCGCGGCGTCGTGTTCTCCGCACAACCGCTAAAGCCAGACTTTTCACGCCTCAATCCGGCGCAAGGGCTGAAGCGGCTCTTCTCTATGCGCATGGTCAAGGAGACCGTGAAGAACGTACTAAAGCTCGCGGCCTACGGCGTCGCCACCTATGTGGTGATTTCCGACCAGTTTTTGGCCTATCGCCGGGCAATCACAGGCGCAGGCGACCTAACAAGCGTACTTGCTGGCGCAGGCTTTCGTCTGATCTCTGCGTTTGCGCTGCTAGCGCTAGCTTTTGCTGCTCTCGACCAAGTGTTGGTCCGTGGCGAGTTTCGTAAGCAGATGCGCATGAGCCGACGCGAGGTGCAGCGGGAGCATCGTGAGCGAGAGGGTGAGCCCAGATTAAAACAAAAACGCAGACAGCTGCACGCGCAGTTCGCCAAACAGGCGCGCGCCTTCGGCAACCTGCCCGGCTCCGACATGGTCGTAGTCAACCCCGAGCACTTCGCAGTGGCTCTGCGCTACGAGGCGTCCACGATGTCGGCGCCCACCGTCACAGCGAAGGGACGCAATTATTTCGCGCTCTACTTGCGAGGCGAGGCAGCCAAGCTCTCAATTGCCATTTTCGAACACCCGACGCTTGCGCGCTCCCTCTTCCGCAACAGCGATTTAAACCAGGAAATTAGTTCATCTGACTATCGGGCGGTCGCTGACCTTTATCTCAAACTAGCCAAGAAAGCGTCCGCGCATGCCAAAGCTTGAGACGCTGTTTCGAAACGGCAGGGAGTTCGGCCTCGCGGCGGGCATGATCTTGATACTGATCGTGCTGTTTTCGCCGATCCCGCCGCCGGCGTTGGATCTCGCCATCATCGTCAACTTCGGTCTCAGCCTCACTATCCTTCTGCTGACCTTTTACGTCGCCAAGCCCGTGGAATTCTCCACCTTTCCATCCTTGTTGCTGATTTCCACTCTGCTGCGGCTCTCTCTCAACGTTGCCGCCACACGCCTTATTCTGACAAGCGCTGGCGCAGGCGAGGTTATCAATTCGGTCGGGGCCTTCGCGGTCGGCGGCAATTTCGTTGTTGGCCTCGTGGTGTTTTTTATCCTTGTCGTGGTCCAATACGTGGTTGTGACCTCGGGCGCGCAACGCGTGTCAGAAGTCGCGGCCCGTTTCACGCTCGATTCAATGCCGGGGCAGCAAATGAGCATTGATGCTGACCTCAATATGGGTCTCATCGATCAACAAGAGGCAATTAGGCGCCGCGCGGGTCTCGAGAAGGAAGGCGCTTTCTATGGCGCTATGGATGGCGCGAGCAAATTCGTCAAAGGCGACGCGATCGCCGGCGTGATTATCCTGCTCATCGATATCATAGCGGGTTGGATCATTGGCGTAGCGCAAATGGGTATGAGTTGGAGCGATGCGTTGCAGCGCTTTACGCTGCTGACCATCGGCGACGGCATCGTGACGCAATTACCCGCGCTTATTATTTCAATCGCCACTGGCATCATCGTGACTCGATCCTCCGCTGACCGAGAACTCAGCGTCGAGGTGTTCCGACAGCTCCTGTCGGCGCCGCCTGTAATTCTCATTGTTGCGGGCGTTTTGAGCTTGCTGATGCTGCTGCCCGGCATGCCGAAATGGCCAATCCTGCTATTGGCCGCGCTCGGCTACGTGGGTTGGCGCCAGATGCGTAGACTTGCCGCGACAAAAGTTGCACCGACGCCTGAGAACATTGCAACCAGCGACAACAGCACTTTGGCTTCCGGAATAGCGATAGCGCTCGGCATGACGCTCGGCGCTGCCTGGCGACCGAAGGAAGCATTGATTCTGGAACGCATAGGCGCGTTGCGCGATACACAGGAAAGAGCGCTTGGTTTGGCGCTACCTGCGATCAAGTTTGTCGACGGACCGCAGCTCGACCCCAAGGCGTATGAGATCCGCCTGTTTGGCGTACGCTACGCGAGCGGGGAAATCGAGCCCGACAAAGTCCTCGCCATTCGCGGTGAAAACGTGCGCCAGCGCCTGGATGGAGTCGATGCGATCGATCCCGCATTCGGCTTGCCGGCCACTTGGATTGACGAGCACGCCACACCACTGGCGCGAGAAGCTGGTTACACCACCGTCGATCCGATCACCGTGTTCCTGACCCACTTAGGTGAACTGATGCGCACAGAGGCTTCAGCCCTCCTCAACCGGTCTGCGATTGTCAAACTCCTGGATGAGGTGCGCGCACGTCAGCCCGGCCTTGTCGAAGAACTCGTCCCAACCTTGATGACGGTGTCGGATGTTCAGAAAGTGCTGCAAGCCCTGCTTGCCGAGCACGTATCGATCGCCGCCATTGATCCAATCGTTGAAGCGCTCGTGGATCTGTCGCGCACTGAAAAGGATACGACGGGGTTAGCAGAGTTGGTGCGCCAGCGGATGAGCTACGCCATCTGTAACAATCTGCGAGGGCGTAACCGCGACTTAGCGGTCATGAGCCTGGACCCACGCCTCGAAAATCAAATCCAGACCAACGTGGTTGGCGCCTCAAAAAGGGACGCTTTTGCTCTGGAGCCACGCCTTGCGGAGCAGGTTCTGCGCAAGATCGGCAGCATGGCCGGCGAAATGATGCGCGACGGTCGCGAGCCGGTGTTGCTGTGCGGCGGAGATATTCGCCCTCAGATGCGCACGCTTACGCGACGAAGCGTTCCGAGACTGGCTGTGCTTTCGGTCAGTGAAATTCCTATGAACATCGAGCTTCGATCTCATGGTGTAATAAAGTTAGACCAGCCGCCGCCTCAGCGCCTCGCGACATCCGCTCACGCAAATCGCGATCAGCTCCTAGGATCCCCCGATGTCCAACTCCAGTGATGCCACACCACGCGCAAGTCGCCTCGCAACTCTGCTTACTTTACTTAAACAGGACCCCAACAATTTGCCGCTTTTGTCCGATGCAGCCGATGTCGCACTGAAGGAAAATGAACCGGCAGTGGCCCTCGATCTTCTCGATCGATACGCCTCCCATGAAGCACTCTCAGCTCGTGAACTCAACCTGCGAGGCTTGGCCCTCCTGCAGTCCAGCGCCTTTGAAGATGCGGCGCAGGTGTTTGGGGAGCTTATATACAACGGCGCCGACGACGCTGGGCTTAGGTTCAATCGCGCCTGGTGCTTGGCAAAGCTACGACAGCCGGCGGCGGCGCTGGAGCTTGTGGGAGAGCAAGATGCCGTCGCACTGCCGCAAGCGGCGATGCTTCGGGTGCACCTTCTCCACGATCTGGCGCGCCTGGATGAGGCGCTCAACGAGGCCAAAAACTACGTTGAAATCTATCCCACCCATGGCGGTCTGCTCGCGGCTGCCTCAATTGTTGGCATCGACTCCGAGGATTTGGAATTCGCCCGCCGGTGCGCCATCGCCGCACCGAACAACCCAGATGCGCTCACCACGTTGGGTACAATCGCGCTGAGTGAAGACCGCAGCGCCGATGCGGCCCTTCTCTTTGGCCAAGCGCTCGAAAAGGACCCGGCCTCACCTCGCGCTGTCATCGGCGCCGGGCTCGGAAAGATGCTAGCCGGCCAGTACCCACAAGCGGCCTTAGATATCGAACGTGGCGCCGCTACCTTCGGCGATCATATCGGCAGCTGGGTCGCCGCAGGCTGGGCCTATATTTTTTCGAGCGACCTCGTCGCAGCGCGACGCTGCTTCGACACTGCAATGACCCTTGATCACAATTTCGGCGAAACACATGGCTCGCTCGCGGTGCTTGACCTCATGGAAGGTCGCATTGATGACGCGCGGCGCGCGGCGCAAACCGCGCGCCGATTGAATCCCCAGTCCTTTTCTGCAGCGCTGGCGCAAGCCATGTTACTTTCAAGCGGCGGTCGAGCAGACCACGCGCGCGCAATTATCGAGCGCGCTCTACACACGCCGCTTGATGCGAGTGGGCGCACAATTGCGCAATCACTAGCGCGGCATGGACTCTCTTTGTGAGCAAACGCAAGCGACAATTCTAGCTGATTGACTCAAATCTTCTGCAACCCTGAATTGGAGAAATGAATTGTTCGAAAAGCCGATGCGACGTTAGCTCTGAGGTTAGAGGGGGACGTATGCATGGGCTTACTTGAGCTCGGCGAAGTCATGATGACGCGATCTGAGCGTCACCTCGAACTCACGTCGCAGAACCTCACCAATGTCTCGACGCCCGGCTACAAACAACAAGTCGGTTTCGATGCAGCTATTGACGGCGCGCAGGTAGATGATCGCGCACAAGTTCAAGTGTCCGCGCGACCCGATTTTGCACAAGGCGCGTTACGGCAGACTGGACGACCGCTGGATCTCGGGATTTCCGGTAGCGGGTTCTTCCTACTTCGGACGTCCGATGGCCACAGTTTTTATACACGAAATGGCCAATTTTCGCGGGATTCGCAGAACCGTCTCGTGAGCGCTGAAGGCTATGCCCTTCAAGCCGCAGGCGGGGGCGACCTTCTTCTTGAGAGTGACAGCGCTGAGATTTTAAACGACGGCACGGTGCTCGAAAACGGCGCACCGGCGGGGAGAGTTGGCATCTACGCGCCCAATGACGCCGGTCATTTGGCCGCCCAAAGCGGGACGCTGTTTACTGCACCCGACGATGCCATGCACGAAGTCGCCTCACCCTTGCTGCGCCAAGGCTTTCTCGAAACTGCCAACGTCAACAACGCAACTGAAATGCTGCAGCTCATGACGTCGATGCGACAGGCGGAAGCCGGCGCTCGCGTCGTCGAAGCCTACGACACACTCATCGGCCAATCCATTTCAACCTTCGGACGCTCGTCATGACCAATGCATTCGAGATCGCTGGCGTCGGGCTGGCCGCTGAGCAGAAGGCGCTCGATATTATCGCCAACAACATCACCAATTTGAACACACCCGCGTTCAAGCGTGCCGATGTGCAGTTTTCCGAGTTGGTGTCGCAGGTCAGCGATGTCGACAACGTTCGCGCTGATTTCTCCGCAGAACCAGCGCTCGCAGGCGTATCAGCTCGCGCTGCGCTCTCTCTCAACCAGCAAGGTGAGCTTGAGCACACGGGTCGTGCCCTCGATCTCGCTGTCAATGGCAATGGCTTTACCGAGCTGATGGGCCCGAACGGACAGACCTTATTGTGGCGCGGCGGCGCTCTCGCGGTAAATGGCGACGGTCAACTTGCGGCCTCAGGCGGGCTGCCGCTCAAGGCTTCTATTTCGGTCCCAACCGCGGCGACAAACCTTACCATCTCAGCCAATGGCGAAGTGAGCGCCCAATTGCCCGATAATGCTGGCCCCACCATTCTTGGCCAAATCGGACTTGTTCGCGTCGACGATCCCTCCTCCGTCGAACGTTTGGATGGGGGCCTTTACCGCGTGGCCGACGATGCCCGCCTTGATGGCGCAACTCCGGGTGAGGACGGTGTTGGCGCCTTGGTTCAGGGCTCCATTGAACATTCCAACGTCGCCATCACCGACGAAATGGTGCGCCTGATGGTGGTGCAACGTGCGTTCGCGGCGAGCGCGCAAGTTGTGCAAGCCGCTGATCAATTGATGAGCATCGCTAACAATTTGAGACGGTGACCCGTAATGTTTGTGGGGGGCATCTTCGCAGCTCTGGCCTTAGCGGGAGGATGTTCTCTCGCCGAACTCCACAACGTTTCGCTTCGCGATAGTTTTGTCCGCGTGGGAGACGTCGTCGCTGCCGATTGTGCGATGACAACCGAAACCCGCAACATCGTCGTCGCCCGTCTGCCGCGCGATCTCCGAACCGTGAGCATACGTCGCGCGGCTCTTGCACGCCTTATTCATCGCCGCGTACCCGCTCTTGCTTTCTCTGTAGACGATGCCGCAGATGAGGTGAGGTTCCAGGCGCCTGCGTCGCAAGTGCGCGCCGACAGTCGTGCCTGCTTTGCCGCTGCCACACCAATCCCCATGGGCGAGGTGATCAGCGCCACAGATCTCGCCCGCGCGTCGTGCACCGGAGAAGCAACTGCGCCGATCAGCTACGATCGCACCTATGGGCTGACGCGGGCTGGCGCCGACATCGGGACCGGCGACTATCTCGGCTCTATCAGCGTATCCGCCGAACACATGCCAGACACAGGGGACGCGCTCACACTCCTCGCAACAGCGGGCGCTACCCAAGTCGAGCGGCCTGTGACGGCGGCGCAACCGGCTTCACGTGGTCGAGCTCTGTTCGTGCGCGATCAGGACGGCAACGTATTTGCGGTACCATTCGTCTCCTCCTCGCCAATCAGGGGGACGCCGTGAGTATGCGCTTGTTATTACTCGCTGCCTTCTTTGCCGCGCCCTCCACGGCCAGCGCCGACAATCTCTTTCACGATCAGCCGTGGGCGAACGTCGCCTCGGACCAGCGAGCGTCCCACGCTGGCGATATCATCACCGTCGTCGTTTATCAAAACGCCGAAGCGCGCAATGGCGCACAAAACACCGCGCGGCGCGCCACCTCAATCGATGGCGCTGTGCGTGGAGGTTCAACCGACGAAACTGCAACACTAGCGTTTAACGGCGCCTATTCAGGCCAAGGACAGGTCAGCCGCAGCGAAAGCTTCATCACCCAAATCAGCGTGACGATTGAGAGCGTTATGCCAAATGGCGACTTCGCCATCAGCGGGCAACAAGTGATGCACGTGAACGGCGAAGACACGCTCATCCGCATCCGCGGCCGCATTCGCGCGACCGACATTAGCGGCGACAATCGTGTGCTGTCCTCGCGAATTGCTGACGCTCAGATCAATTATGATGGCCATGGGTTTGTCTCACGCAACGCGCGCCCCGGAATTGTTCAACGGCTGTTCGGCCTTTTGGGGCTCAGCGGCTGATGAAGCGCTTAGTCCAAGCCCTGCTCGTGTTTGCATTCACGTCATCGGTGGCGAGCGCCCAAGAAGTCGCACTGAAAGGGCTGGGTCGCTTCGATGGGTGGCGTGAAAATTCGCTCATCGGATATGGCCTCGTCGTCGGACTCGCAGGCTCCGGCGATTCATCACGAAGCGCCGTGACACGCCAGGCGCTGCACAATGTCTATAGCCGTCTAGGCGCCAGCGTAGCCGAAGACGAGATAAGCAGCCGTAACGTCGCTGTCGTAATCGTTATCGCGAACTTACCAGCATCCGCCAATGTCGGCGACCGCATCTCGGTGACGGTCTCATCAGCGGGCGATGCCCGTAGTCTAGCAGGCGGCGCCTTGTTGATGACGCCGCTCTTGGGACCGGATGGCCACCCTTACGCGCTGGCACAAGGCCCGCTGGTTGCGGGCGGTGACAGTTTTCAAAGTCAACTCAATTTACGTCAGCGCAACTATCCAACAACCGCACGGCTCGAAAACGGCGCGACGGTGGAGGCGTCCGTCAACGCCAACCTTATCGGCCCCAACGGCGACATCGGCTTCTTGCTGAACGAACCGGACTTCACCACGGCGAGCCGCGTCGCGTCGGCCATCAACAGCCACTTCGGCCCGGGAATCGCAGTGGCGCGTAGCGCGGACGAAGTGCGTATTCACTATAGCGACCCGCCCGAAGCACTCGCCACTTTCGTATCCACGGTTGAAAACTTGACCGTCGCCCCTGATCGCACACCAAGGGTCGTTATCAACGAGCGAACTGGAACGGTCGTCGCCGGTGGCGATGTCACCATCTCCAGCGTGGTGATCTCGCAAGGCGACATCCGCGTCACCGTCACGTCGGAAAACACCGCGTCGCAGCCGGCCTTCATATCCGGGTTTGCCAATGATGTGAGAAGCCTCCTCGTCACGAACACGCGCCTTGAAGTCGACCGCTCATCAAACGATGTGGCCGCGCGATTTCCGAACACGACCGTGGCCGATCTCGTTCAAGGGCTGTCGCGCGTGCATGTCGATACGAGGCGGCTCATCAGCATCCTCGAGGCCATTAAATCAGCCGGCGCGTTGCACGCCGAGATCATCGTACAATAGGAGGCTGCTTTGGATCCCATCTCCAGCGCACTCATTGAAAAAGCTCTTGATGGCCTTTCACAGCGTTATGATTTTACCGCGCAAAACATCGCCAACGCGAACACACCCCATTATCACCCGGTGCGCGTCAGTTTTGAAGAAAGCCTGCGGAACGCAGCCTCACGCGGCGCCGCGGCAATAACTGCGGTTGAACCGCGCGCGATCTCTGATCCGACCTCTGCGGGCGATGGCGTGCGGCTAGACCTTGAGCTTGCGACTGCGTCCCAAACCGCCATGCGCTATCGGGCGCTGCTCGACCTTCTGGGCCAACAGATGCGCCTTGAAAGCGCAGTCCTAACGGGGGGGAGATAAACCATGGACGCAGTTCGCATCGCCACATCCGGTCTCGATGTTGAGTGGCAACGCCTGCAGGTCATCGCCCAAAATCTCGCCAACATGAATTCGACACGCAACGCCGACGGCAGCGTCTATCATCCTATGACGCTGGTGAGCGGCGCCGATGCCCGTTTCGGCGCCGTGGTCGATTCAAGCGGGTTGGCGCCCACAGGCGTGCACGTCATCGACATTGAGCCGCAGTCCAACGGACTTCGACAAGTTTACCAGCCCAATCATCCACAAGCCGATGCAAGTGGTTTCGTGACCTATCCTAACGTGGATCATGCCGCAGAAATGACGCTGATGATCAAGGCATCTCGCGCCTATGAAGCCAATCTCGTCACCGTAAGCGTAGCCCAGCAGATGTACTTGCATGCGCTCGACATCGGGAGGCAGTCATGACCGACATTAGCGCCATCAACGCCATCAGCGCTCACCCACCCGCAAACCTAGCAGTCTCTCCTACTGCTCAAGCGCCAAGCGAGGTCAATTTTGGCGCAATGCTCACCAACGGCATTCATCGTGTCGAAACCCAAGTGAACCACGCCGATGCGCTCGTACGAGCATTTGCAATCGATGACTCGGTTCCTGTCCATCAAGTCACCATTGCAATGGAGCAAGCGCGCCTTTCAGTTGAACTTGCGTTGCAGGTCCGTACCAAGCTGGTCGATGCCTTCCATGAGATCATGACGATGCAGCTCTGATGATGGAGACCGTTGAACCCCCAAAGCCGAGACTGTTTTCTCAATGGCGCGTCATAGCCGTTGTGTTCACCGTTCTCACAATGGGACTGGGCGCGTGGTATTACTTCGCCTTACGCGACGAGTACACCGTACTCTACTCCGATCTTCGGCCCAACGACGCCTCGGCAATCGCGGCGGATCTGCACCAGCGCGGCATTCGCTATCAACTAGCGCAAAATGGCCGACAAATTCTTGTTGCCGCCTCCCAGCTCGACAATGCGCGCCAAACCACCGACGCAGCGGGCGCCGCGCCGCACGCGATTGAAGGGTTCGAACTTTTCGATCAGTCCGACATGGGCCTCAACGAGTTCGCTGAACGCATCCGCTACCAGCGCGCGATCCAAGGTGAACTCGAACGCACTATTATGATGATGGACGGCGTGGTCTCAGCGCGCGTCCACATTTCAATTCCGGATCGCACCCCGTTTCGCGGTGAACAGCAGCCGGCGGGCGCAGCTGTCACCCTCGTCATGCGCACGCCGCAAGATGAGACGCCCGCCCGCGTCGAGGGCATCCAACGTCTCGTCTCCGCGGCCGTTACTAGCCTTACCGCCGCCGATGTCGTCGTCCTGAATGGGCGCGGCGAAGTGTTGAGCCCACGTGTCGAGATTACCGACATTTCGGCGACGCTGCTCGGCGGGGACGGTCAAACACGGCGCACAGCAATTGATCTGGTCACCCAAGTGATGCGCAGAGCACTGCCAGACCGACAGTTTGAAGTGACAATCGAGCAGGCGGCCGCACCAAGCGTTTCCACTGCTTCAGCAAGTTCAGCTGGCGCAGAGCCTGCGATTTTCACACGCATCATTAAGGTCGCCAGCGAAACCGCTCTCACCGATCTTGAAAAGGAGCGCGTGCGCGCGTCCCTTCACAATGCGGGGCTGGTAGACGGTTCGCTTGAGCAAACAGTGCTCTTCAGTGTTGGCCTTTCTTCCGATATGGCAACAGAACAACGGCCGGATTCGGTAGGCGCGGGCGCCGCGAACGCCGCTTCGAGCACGCGATCATCTCCGAGCGAGCCTGGGTTGTCCTTGTTGATGTGGGCAGTTTTTTTGGCTCTCGGCGCTGCAAGCGTCGCCTTAGTGACCCTCATGTACCGGCGGCGTCGCAAGCCCCTTTCCTCGGAGGAGCACGAGAAGTTCGCTGACCGACTTCGTCAGGCGTTCAACGCTGAAGGGGTCGACGCAGCATGAGCAATAGCGATCGCACCGAGGCTTTGCGTGAGTTCTTTAGGCTAAGCGCCCGCGACCAAAGCGCCATCGCAAAACATTTATCGGAGGAAGATAGAAAGCGCCTACTTGCGTTGAAGCAGAGAGACAGTACGCACGGCTCGCACGGTTCGAGAGACCCGAATGGTCCCGATTGGTCACTCCATTCGTCTTGGCTCGCCAAGCACCTCACTCGCTTAGTAGCCGACGCGGAGGCCCGCAAATCGCGTCTAACGCCTGCGACCCAGGCCGCCTTGCACGCCTGCCTGTCGCAGAGCCATTCGAGGTCAGGCCGATGACTTACGTCCTCAAGCTTGAAGGTGGTCACGCGCAGGCGGTGCGATCGCTCAATGCCCCTCCGCCGCCGGCGCGGACGCCCACACTGGAGGAGCGGCGTATCGCGCATCTCGAGGCTGAAATCGATGCTTTGCAGGAAGCGCTTCGAGGCGCCGAGACGACGCGTTTGTCCGATATCGATGCAGCGCGCACAGCTGGCCACGATGAGGCCATCGCCAATTTCAAGCGCAGCGAAGAAGACGCGTTGGTCACGCTGCAATCCGGCCTCGCAAGCGCTCTCGCCAAACTTGATGCACACTTCGCCGACGCGGACAAATTCGGACTCGTGTTTGCGCTTGCCGCGATCGAGAGGCTCGTAACGGAGCCTTCGCGTTATCAAGAATTGTTGGCCGCCTGCATCAACGAGCAGGTAAGCGGTCTGCGTCGTGACACCATTGTGTCCATCGTTGTGAGTGCCGAGGACTTCAGAGACGAGGTCCGCTTGGCCAATCTTGCAGCCGCACTTGGCGCCAGCGTGATCATAACAACTGACGACAACATTGTTGCCGGATCTTGCCGGATCGAATTGCGGCTCGGCGCCATAGACGTTTCACTACCGCAGTATTGGACCAAGCTGCAGGCGCAGTGTCGACGTTTGCTGAGGTCCCGACCATGAACGCCGCCGCAATCGCAATGCAGCTGCGTGAAGTCGAGCCCGTGCTTCGTTACGGCTTCGTGCGCCGGGTGAGCCCTGGGCGTGTCGAAGCGAGCGGCCCGATCGCCTCTATTGGAGACATTTGCGACATCGAGACACGCGATCGCGCAGAGGAAGGCCGCACAATATTGGCCGAAGTTGTTGCGGTGCATGAAGACCGCATTGTTCTTGTCCCCCTCGATCAATCCGCCGCGATCCTTCCCGACGCCCGAGTCACGGCCCGCGCATCCAAGGCTCTTGCTCCGGTCGGCGATGCATTTGCCGGGCGCGCCGTTGATGCGCTTGGTCAGCCGATTGATGGTGGGCCAACGCTCCTGCCGGACACTTTCCTTCCCATCTTTGGTCAGCCCATCGCGCCGCTCAAGCGTCGTGAGCCCAATACCATTCTCGAAACTGGCATTCGCGCGCTCGACGGTCTGTTGACCATGGGCCAAGGTCAACGCGTTGGAATCTTCTCGGCCAGCGGGGTCGGAAAAACCACACTCATTCGACAGCTGGCGACGCAGGTTCAGTGTGATCATTGCGTCGTGTGTTTGGTCGGTGAACGCGGGCGTGAAGTGCAACAGATGTGGCAGACGCTTAGCCAATCTCCCGACAACGCGCGATACACGTGCGTCGCCGCGACCTCAGATCTCAGCGCACCGCTGCGGGCGCGCGCGGTCTATCAAGCGCTCTGCATCGCAGAATATTGGCGTGATGCGGGCAAGCACGTTGTCCTTGTTTTGGATTCGGCGACACGCTTTGCAATGGCGCTGCGCGATCTCGGCTTGGCGGCGGGCGCACCACCTACTTTGCGCGCCTATACGCCTAACGTCTTCAGCGCATTGCCGCGTCTGACCGAGCGCTGCGGCGCGGTTGCCGAAGGAGGCGCTATCACCGCGATCATGACCGTCTTGAGTGAAACCGATGAGGTGGACGACCCGATTGTAGAGGTCATGAAGTCACTCCTTGACGGGCATGTCATTCTGTCGCGTCCGCTGGCTGAGCAAGGGCACTATCCCGCGATCGACGCAATTCGCAGCATCAGCAGGCAATCAGAAAAACTAACAAGCCCGGCTCACGCCAAGGCGGCGCGCCGCGCCATCGCGCTCACCGCCACATACGACGATGCGCGCGTCCTCGTCGACAGCGGGCTCTACAAGCACGGCGTCAATGCAAAGCTGGACGAAGCTATTCGAGAGCGTCCCGCCCTGCTCTCCTTCCTCGCCCAGCGCCAGGACGAGCACGCCTCGCTCGCAGCTACCCTCGAGCGATTGGCGCAGGTGACCTCCAGGATTAGCAGCCATGGATGAGCATCGTCGCCTCCACGCCGCCAAAACCGCAACATACCTTCGCGGCGTGCAGCAACGCGCTAGGCGATTTGCGTTGGCAGCGGCCATTGCTGAAGAGCGCAAAAACGAAAGCAATGTCCAAGATCGACGTGACGCCAAGGAGGCGATGTTCGTTCAGTGGTCTACGCTGCTTGGCCAGAGCTTTTTAGATCAAGACGCCATCAAGCGATTTGCGGAAAACACCGTCCGGCAAGAATTTGCTCTCAATGCCGCCCAGGCGGAATTGGACACTGCAACGCGGGAGCGTCGCCTCGCCAATGACGTCGCTGGCGAAGCCCAAGTAAGGTTTAGGCAAGTGGCGCAGCTTCTGCAGCGACTGCGGAAACGAGCGCGACGCAGACGAGACGAGCGGGCATTGCAAGCGCTTGAAGACCGGGTTGCTTATGATTGCGGTGATCGAGCGTGACCGGTCCAAGCGCTCCTCGCAACGTCGACACGCCACGGCCCGTTCGACAACGACTACCGCAGGCGCATCCGCCTGAAACGCAGCCTTTCCCAGCACTTATTACCGGAGATCAGCCTGGCGACAGCGCGTTCAACGCGACGCCGTTTGAAAGGGATGGGGTTCTAGGACGTCCCGTCTTCACGCCGCCGGCTGATGCGCCGCCGGTACAGCGGGCCGCAGTGGTGACCTCGGACGCCCCACCTTCACTCCACCAAGCACGCCGCCTCGAAGGGCCTGAAGCAGCTCTCGCGACGGGAATGCGCCGCGAAGCTGCAATGCAATCCCAACAACCCAACTCAAGCGACCCAACGCCTGTGGCGATCTCGGCCGTCATCCGTACTTCTGAAGACATCGCTTCTTACGCACCACAGTCTAACATCTCGACGCCCCGTGGAAGCGCAACTGATTCAGAGCGTGCCGGCCAAGCACGTCCTGCCTCGCGCTCTGCAGCGAATAAAGCCAACGTCAACCCAATATTCGTTGCGATACGCGCGCTGGAACAAGGCTGCGTCGTCTATGCGCGCGCCGGAAGAATGAGCGCGACGGAGCGTCAAAATCTGCGTCACTCTGTTCGGGCGTTGTTGGCGGAGCATGGACTTTCATCGGAAGGCATCTGGATTGATGGCGCCGACGCCATCACCGATAGTGGGGAGGAATGAATGGCTGCGGTAACGCCCGTATCGGGCGCAGATGTGTCGCAAACGCAGACCGGCAGCGTGGCCCAGACCGCCACCAACGCCTTCGGTCTTGGCTTTGAGGATCTTCTGCGCATCGTGCTAACGCAATTGACCTACCAAGATCCATTGAAGCCGATGGACAATTTCGAGTTCGTCTCGCAGCTGGCGCAGTTCTCACAAATTCAGCAGACCCAAACTATGAGCGATCGCGTGCTTGGCCTCCTGCAGGCACAGGCCACCAATCAAGCGACCAGCGTACTTGGCCACTTCGTGGATATTCCGTCAGGCACCGCGCTCATCACCGGCAAAGTGACCTCGGTGTCGTTTCAGTCGGGCGAACCACAATTGACCGTGGAAACGCGGGACGGACGCACGCTGAGCGGCATTGCATTGACCAGCGTTAGCCGCATCGGATTGGAGCAATAGCTTTGTTTGGATCAATCTTCACCGGCTTGAGCGGCATGAATGCCTTCTCGCATGCGCTACGCCAAATCAGTAACAACATCACCAACATCAATTCAAACGGCTTTAAATCTGTCGACCTAACTTTTTCCGGCTTATTCGGCACCGGAGGCGCGGGCGAAGGCGTCATGCTTGACGCACCCAGGTTCGACTTTGCTCATGGCGAGTTGCGCCAAACCACCAATGATTTGGATCTGGCGATTGATGGTGATGGCTTCTTGGTGCTGCTGCGCGATGCCGGTCAAGTTTTCACACGCACCGGCAACTTCGAGGTCAACAAGGACGGCGATATTGTGCTCGCTGGCACCGATTATAAGTTGGCCGTTCTCGATGCCATCGGCCATCCCACTTCCGTCTCTATTGCCTCGAACCGAACGTTTGCTCCACAGCAAACCAGAACCATTACGTTCGCAGACAATCTGTCTTCAACAGCTACAAACTTCAGCCTCTCGAGCATCAAGGTCTACGACGCCAGTGGCAACGTCGATAATTGGACAGCCACCTTCAGCCGAGACGCCAACGCAGCGGCCGGCGAGTGGTCGCTCAGCGTCAAAAATGGCGGCGGCGTCGAAATCGGCAAGCAGACCCTTCGGTTCATCAACGGCATCGTCGATCCGCTGACGGCACAGCTAACATTTTCCGACGCGGCGGGTCGATCGGCTGCATTCGACTTTTCTCACAATGTGACGTCGTTCAGCTCAGGCGACGCCTCCAGCCTCCGAGTGGCCAACAGCGATGGGTTTGCTTCGGGAGACCTCACATCGGTAAGTGTCAACACCGACGGTCAACTCGAAATCGCCTACTCCAACGGCCAAAAGCGCCAGGTTGGCGACATCGCCCTGGCTGCGTTCCGCGATCCACAAAAACTGCAGCAAGAGACGGGCGGTTTCTTCGCGGCCGAACAAGGAGAGGCCCGAGACTATCTCTCCAGCGCCAGCTTGCGCGTGGGTAAAGTCATCGGTCGCAAACTTGAGGCCTCTAATGTCGATCTCTCGAAGGAGTTTGGCGATCTCATCTTGGTGCAACGCGGATTCCAGGCTTCCTCGCAAGTGGTGAGCATCTCCAACGACATGATCCAGCAATTGTTCGGCATCCGGGGACAAGGATGAGTTCAGCTGCGCGCGCCTGGCTGCCTGCGAACGCGTTGGCCGACGCCACTGTTCAAACGCTAGTGGCGGACTGCGCGCTGAGCTGGGCCAAATGCTGGCTTCCCGATCCGCGCGGATGTGTCGCGAACCCAAGCAAACTCGCCGGTATCACCAAACTCCCCCAAGTCTTCACATGCTGGATCAACAAAGAGCACACGCTGGCTATGGCCATGGACGACGCCAGTATCTGCAAGCTCGCGTCCCACATGCTGAGCGCCCCCGCAGGTGGCAAGCTCAGTGTTGCTGACCTCGCTCTTTACCGGCAACTCGCCGAGAGAAGCTGCAGCGCGCTCATGCAGGACCTCGCGAAATTGTTTGGGTCAGAGCCTCCGCTTGGGCCGGCGCGGGGAGCGGAAGTCGAAGTCGATGTCAAATATTCCCTTCAGTTCGTGGGCGGCGGTTTGGCCTTCGACGTCTTTGTCGCCAATGACCTCGTGCTGCGCGCCCGGCGATCAGCGGCGAAGTCAGCGCGCCCCGGCGTTCCATTAGGCAGGCTCAGTCAGGCTGTCGAAAGTCAGCAAGTCTCAGTGGGCGCAGTGGTCGGTGCCACCAAACTTGCCCTCAGCGAACTCTACGGACTTGCGCCCGGTGATGTCGTCGTGTTCGACGCGTCCCTCGGGGACGGCGTGCACCTCACCGTCAACAATTGCGTGAACTTGAACGCAAAAGCCCTGGTTCAGCGCTCGGAGATCGGGCTCACGCTGCAGGTTACTGAGATGGGGCAAGCACTGGCATGAGCGTCGAGACTTTCATCCCAGCTTCCGCGGACAATGCAAATCAGCCAACAGCCGCGCCGCCGCCACGACTGAATAACCGGTTGATCGAAAACGTTGACGTTAAGCTCGAAACTTATCTGGGCGCTACTTCAATGACCATTGCGGCGCTCAACGAGTTGCGCGCAGGTAGTGTCATTGCATTGGATGCAGGCCTGACTGAAGTGGTTGAGCTGCGCCTCAATGGCGTGGCCATCGCCCACGGCGAGCTAGTTGCGGTTGGTGACAAGTTTGGGGTCCGCATTACCGCGATCGCGACATGAGCAAGCTGAGACAGTGGCGAACAATCCTCAGCGGGTCGCTCGCAGGGACTGCGCTTGCGACCTCCGCTTCGGCAACACCTCTTGTGACCGGCCGCTCCGTCGACCTGCATCTGGACCGCCTGATCATTGTCCTGGTGCTCTGCATTGGACTGGCAATGGCGACCGCATTGCTGTTGAGGCGGATCATAAAGTCGGGCCGCGGCGCCGGCGCCCTTGCGCCGTGGCTCCGCAATCTCAGCGGCGCCGGGGTCTCAGTATTAGAGTGCAAACGCATCAGCATCCACGCTGACGTTTGCCGCTTTGCCTATGCAAATCGGGAGTACTTAGTGGTCGTCTCTCCGGGAGGAACGACAGTTCTCAAGGAAGACACAGCGCAATCGCCGCCGGGACCATGAAGCGCACCACTCTCCTTGCCATTGCGCTTGCGACACTTTTTGCAAATCCAGCGCATGCGGCCGTTACCCATGCTGCAACACCCGATGCCAGTCCAGAGGTCATCCGCACCGCCCTGCTGCTGACCACACTGTCAGTGCTCCCCGCACTCTTCATTAGCATGACCAGCTTTGTGCGCATCGCCATCGTGCTGGCCATGGTGCGTCACGCCTTCGGCATGCCAGAGACACCGCCGAACGCGGTCTTGGTTAGCTTGGCAATGCTTCTAACGGCGTTCGTGATGGCGCCCACTTTTAGCGCCATTAACGGACAAGCGCTGCAGCCGCTGCTCAACGGCGACATCAACGTTGAAACAGCGGTGTCACGAGGCAGCGCGCCGCTGAAGACATTCATGCTGGCGCAGGTTCGCCGTGAGGACATTGCGACAATCTATGAGATTTCGCACACGCCGCTGCCGGCCACCGCCGAGTCCGTCGATATTATCAAGCTCGTCCCCGCCTTCATCCTCAACGAGCTTCGGGTCTCTTTCACAATTGGCTTTGTGATCCTGTTGCCATTTTTGTTGATAGAAATCGTCGTCGCTAGCATCTTGTTGGCGCTCGGTATGATGATGGTGCCGCCGGCGACCATCTCGCTGCCGATTAAGCTCTTGATGTTCGTTTTGATCGATGGTTGGGCGCTGGTCATTGAAGGCGTCGTGGGCGGATTTCGATGACCACCGAGCGGCAATCGGGATTGACGCTCGTTCACCGTCCACGCGAAGTGGAAGCTTCTCTGTGGCGGAGGTTCAAATTTGAGGACCAAGGGCAATGCCGTGAACTTCTGTTTGACCTCCATCTGGCCTTTGCAAAGGCAATCGCCCGGCGGGAATATCACCGCCGTCCCCCGCAAGGGCTGGAGCGAGAGGATTTCGAGCAATTGGCAATGAGCGGGTTGTTAGAAGCCATCGACCGCTTCGACCCTCTTTTGGGGGCGCCGTTCTTGAGTTTTGCCAAGCATCGCATTCGCGGTGCTATTGCCGACGCAGCCACTCGCTCTAGCGAGAGCGCTGCCACTCATAGTTTTCGTCGCCGCCTTGAAATCGAGCGCTTGAAATCACTTGCAGCCGAGCGCGACGCAATTTCCGCGGACCCAATCGCTGATCTCGCCGAAGTTGCTGTTGGTTTGGCCATCGGCCTCATCGCCGAACGCGTCGGTGCTTCCGAGGGACCCAACAATCCCTATGAAACCGAGGCCTGGCGCGAGCTCGAGCGTCGGCTCGCAGCGGAGATCGCGCTTTTGGGCGAACCACAGCGCTCTATCATCATCCAACATTACACGCATGGCGTGGTCTTTACCGAAATCGCCGCCTTATTGCGTCTTAGCAAAGGCCGCATTTCGCAATTGCACCGGGCAGCCATCACTCATATCCGCAGACGCCTTAGCCGATCTGACTAGGAAGCAAGACGATGAACCAGCTTTGCGATGATGCGACTCTGAAAACGCTGCTCGAGGCAATGCGCACTGCGCCCAATGATCAGATCGAGCAACTTGATCGAGCGCTGGCCACCTACCCGCAAGATGCGCGATTACATTTCTTGCGTGGCTCCATGCTCGCGGGTGCAGGTCGCTATATCGAAGCGCATCAAGCGCTCAAACATGCGGTTGAGCTTGCTCCCGATTATGCCATCGCGCGCTTTCAGCTGGGCTTTTTCGAGTTAACGTCCGGCGAGACCGCCAACGCGCTTGAGACCTGGGGTCGCCTCGATGGGCTTCCCGATGGACACTATTTGCGCAAGTTTGTTGACGGCCTGCGCTGCCTCATCCGTGACGAATTCGCCGCGGTCATCGTGAGTTTAAGCGAAGGTATCGCGCTCAATTCAGAAAACCCGCCGCTTAACAACGATATGGCGCTTATCATCGAGCGGTGCCGACCCTTGGCGGAGAAGGCGCACTCAGGCACCGAGGAAGCTGCTTCGCAAACCGCGCTCATCCTACAACAATTCACGCAACGCCAACGCCCCAATTGACGCCATGACTCGCATCACCAACGCCGATCAAGTGCTGCTTCTGCTCCGAAACCATTTGGAGCGAGCTCAAAAGCAGCGTCGCAAAGGCGCCAAGCCAAGCGCTAGCGAACGCGAGAAAGCGCGCGCGACGCCGCTCCAGCGCGTCGAACGGCTTGCAGCCGCCGACGGATTGCCCGAGGTCGAGATCCGAAAAGCGCTGATCGCGGGTCTTCTGGCTGACGAGTTCGGTGAGGCAGTCGCAAATGAGGCTCACTTCCATCAGCTTGTCGACGACGTGCTTGCCATCATTGAACACGACGCACACGCGGGCGCGCTGTTAGCGGCGGCGCGTCGACAGCTGTCATCTCAATAGTGATCCGCGGGATATAGACGATTTCAGCGAAGGCGGGCCGCCGCCGGACAGGCCGTTGATCTCGGCGATTTTGTACCAGTTGCGTCAGCACCAGATTGCCGGTCTCGGCGTTGAGAAAAACCCCTTCCACCGATCGTCCCAGCGCGGCTTGGCCCAACAGGCTGTTGCTGCCCAGCGTAGTGCGCGATCCATGCGCAAACCCAACGCGCAGCCCAACAAACGCGGATTGTGTGGCGGACAGAGAGGAAGTGGGATTGGTACTCCCAGCGCGTCCAGGGACGTCCAAATTTCATTGTAAGCTCTTGTTTTAGCTCGCGCAGATCGCCTTATCAGTCTCGTCAATTCCACCCGCGTTCAGGCCAATCGAGAGCCCTTGTTGGGGCACAAGTTAGGGCTGAAGGGGTGCGGCGGAGACTTTGATGACGCGACCGCTGAACAAGTTGAGCGCACGCGCCGCGAAGACGCTAAGTGAGCCGAAACGCCACGGCGATGGCGGCGGATTGTGGCTTTCGATTTCCAAGAATGGCGGCCGTCGTTGGACCTTTCTCTATCGCTGGCGCGGAAAGCTCACCGAAATGGGCTTGGGTTCTGCCCGCGATGTCAGTCTTGCGCGTGCGCGTGACTTGGCCTCGATCGCACGTTCGCATTTGGCGGCGGGGATCAATCCCCTCACCGCGCGCCGAACGTCCAATACCGAGAGCCCAAGTTTTGGCGCTTTTGCCGACACGCTGATCGAAGACTTGGCGTCTGGCTTTCACAATCCCAAACACGCCGCGCAATGGCGAATGACGCTCACCAAGTACGCAGCGCCGCTCCGAACACGGCCGATCGCCGACATCGCCACTGAAGACGTGCTCGATTGCCTGAAACCGCTATGGAGCAAACGACCGGAGACCGCCTCGCGCCTACGCGGACGGATTGAGCGCGTGCTGGATGCGGCCAAGGCGAAAGGACTGCGTAGCGGCGAAAATCCGGCGCGCTGGCGCGGCCATCTCGATCAATTGTTACCGAAGCGCCAGAAACTCAGCCGTGGTCACCACGCGGCGTTGCCGTTTGAAGGCGTTCCCGACTTCGTGACACAGCTTCGTCTCCGCGAAGCCACCGCCGCACGTGCGCTGGAATTCCTCATCCTCACCGCTTGCCGTTCTGGTGAAGTGCGCGGCGCGTGCTGGTCCGAATTTGATTTCGACAAGGGTGTCTGGAGCATTCCTGCTTCACGCATGAAATCCAAGCGCGAGCACCGGGTTCCCTGACGGCGCGCATGAAGGCGATCCTCGCGGAAGCTCAAACCCATACGCGCGGCGAGCTTGTATTTCCAACACCCAAGAAACGCCAGCCATTGTCGGAGAGTGCGTTCAAAGTGCTGCTCGATCGTATGCAATTCGGCGAGATCACGCCGCACGGGTTTCGCTCGTCGTTCCGCGATTGGGTCTCGGAGACGACCGACTTTTCACGCGAAGTCGCGGAGATGGCGTTAGCGCACGTCATCGAAGACAAGACCGAAGCCGCGTATCGCAGACGAGACCTGTTCGACAAGCGGCGTGAATTGATGGCGGCGTGGGAGGGTTATTGCTGCCCGCGTCCGGCTTCAACGACACCGCTCGCTGTCCGGCACGATGCACGTTCAATCAACACCGCCGAGGCCGTTGGAGGCGCGTCATGACCCCATTAGCACGTTCCTGGGTCCCGCTGCGCGAATCGCTTGGCGATGAGGCGTTGCGCCAATCAATCGAAGCGTTCGACGGCGAGTTCCCGCTTGCCTCCTACGGCGACGCGGATTTCCCTGACTCAGTCCCCGCAGAGGTCGCCGCGATCTATCACAGACTTCAAACACACGTCGAAGTTGGGAGTGTGATGGATAAGGTTCGCCGACGTGGCGCCGACGAGCATGAGATTGAAATCATCTATCGCCGCGCCGCCCTCGCAAAACATGATTGGGCAATCGAAGACGCGGCGCGGCGACGCTCGCGCGTCGGCGACAGGCTCCGCGTGTGCGCGGCGGCGGTCGAGACGAGTCCTGAATTGGGTGGCTTCTGGCTGGAGGTAGGAACCATGAGTTTTTCCCCCTTGCCCGTCGAGCCGGGTGACTTGCAGGACTTGCCGGCGTGGGGTCCTGGCCAACTGATGCCGTTTTCCGCCCTGTTAGACGTAGCGGCCACGTTTGCCGGACAGGCCGATGGGCTTGATGAGGCATCACCGGATTCGCGGACCGTGCAGCGAGCGATCGCACAGCAAAGATTTGTGCTGCCGGAGATATTTGACCTGCTCGTCCCCTACTTCTCGCGCGCTCCGAACCTGGAAGCGGAGACACTCGCCTCTGAGGTGCTGGGACGTCACATTGCGCACGGCACGATGACGCGGCTGCGCAAGAACGAGCGTCGACGCTACGCTCGGGACTAACAACGCCTTTTTCTTTGACTTCTGAAGCAAAGCGCATTTTTCGACAGAGCTTCGAACTCGTGGCTTGCTCACGTCCATCGACATATCGATGGAGAAGAGCAGATCATGACAAGTCCCGATATCCAAGCTTACGACGTGGCCTCGTTCTGCCGCGCCTATGGCGTCTCACGCAGCTTCGCTTATCTCGAAATCAAGGCGGGGCGGCTACAACCATTCAAGGCTGGCCGACGCACCCTAATTTCAAGAGACGCCGCCGACGGTTGGCGACGCTCGCTTGAAGACGCGACGCGCCAGTCCCGTGATGGTTCAACAGATGTGTCGAGAGCGCCATGAGCAAGCGCCGCGCCTCCGCACCGCGCCGCACAAACGCCCGCACAGGCGCCGCACAGGGCGCACACAGAACCGAATTTGAAGGCACACAGCGGGCGCCACGCCAGCGAAAACCGGACAAAAAGCGCAAACGGCGCCGGGTAATGCAGCATATTTCTCAGAGTGAGAGACTTATGGAGAAGGAAATCGAGCTGTTCGCCGACCGCGATCCGACGCTGCGAGCATACGTCTATCGGATGGTGGGCGACCGTAAGGTGACGCCCGCGGTCTTCATCGGCGATCCGTTTCCGGGGCTTTGGAGCCATATCCGCGACCTATACGGCCCAGGCGATTATTGCATTTTCATTCGGCGCGGTGGGCTCATTGAGCTGGTCGCGCGTGAGGGCCTAGCCAAAATGCTGAGCGACTAAACACGATGTCCGACTTCGCGCGCCTTTCGGCCATCTGACGTCTGCGCAATCAGGCCGAGTTTCGCCGACAGCGGCCACTAATCGGTAACGGCTATTCAGATGACACCGGCGGAGAGCCAACCTCTGAGAATGTTGGCGGAAGCATCTGCAGCGGCGCAATAGATCCCTTCGCGATCAAATCGCTCCACCAGATCGACTAAAAGCGTAGCCAGCCTGCGGCGCTGCCCTGCGTCCTCAGGAGATATGTCGAACACTGAGCCACTACCGCCCCACCAGTCGCCTGAACAGTAGTGTGTCGCGGCATGGGCCCAATCATGTTCGACTACGCCCGCCAGCTTCGCGGCGAGACTGGCGTGGTGCGGATACTGCGGCGACAGCTCATCACGAATTTGATTGAGCACCGCAGTAATCGCTCCTGCATCAACCATCGGCTGCCTCCTGCGCTCTCATCAAATCTGCGTCGGTTTCGTGCCAAGCCATGACGTAGCGCTGGTGGCTCAAACTCGCCGATTGCAGTCATTCAACTTGGAAGTCGCACCTCGTCCTTTGCGTCATTTGGCAGCAAGATGGCGCAAATGACCCATGCGGCCAACGCACCGGCGAATTGCCCCGCGATGAACCCTGGCGCGTCAGTTGGTCGGACACCTGCGAAAGTATCGGTCATCGCGCGCGCCACGGTGATGGCGGGATTGGCGAACGAAGTCGAAGCTGTCCACCAATAGCCAGCGGTGATGGCGAGCGCCACGGCGGCGGGAATCGACTGTGGACGCCATCGCGAAACCGCGAGGATAGTGAAAAGCAGCGCGAAGGTCGCGACGCCCTCGCTCAGGACTTGCGCTTCCCCAGCGCGCACATGCGTGGAGAGTTGTAAAATCGGCAGCGCGAACATGGCGTGTGCTAGCCAGGCGCCAAGGATACAGCCTGCGACTTGCAACGGCATGTAGAGCGCGGCGGAGAGGATGCTCACCTCTCGCCGTAGCGCCATCACCAACGTCACCGCCGGATTAAAATGTGCACCGGAGATCGGTCCTAGTGCTGTGATCAGCACGAACAAAATCGCGCCGGTTGCTGCCGTGTTGCCGATCAAGGCGACAGCATCGTTTCCCGCCGCGAGCCGCGCCGCGAGAATACCCGAGCCGACAACCGTTCCAGTCAGAATGAGAGAGCCGAGCGCCTCCGCGAGCAGGCGCCGCCCCAATCCGATGTTCATTATTGACCCCGCTTGTGCGTCAGGCCGCGTCCGTCTCGTTGGGATCGCGGCGCATCTTGCCGATGTCGTCGATTTTCTTCTGGAGGGATAGCCGATCAAGGCTCGCCATCGGTAGTGCACAGAAAATCGTGATGCGGTTTTGCAGCATCCGGAAGCCATCGGCGAAAGCCAGTGCGATCACTGCATCAGAGCCTTCAACGGCGGCAGGATCAGGCAGGCCCCAATGCGCGCTCATTGGCTGGCCCGGCCACACCGGACAAACCTCGTTGGCGGCGTTGTCGCAAACCGTGAACACGAAATCGAGCGCCGGTGCGCCTGGCTTCGCAAACTCTTCCCAGTTCTTTGAGCGAAATTCGTCCGTCTTGTAATTGAGGCTCTTCAACAGCTTGATCGCGTGCGGGTTGACCTCGCCTTTTGGCTGCGAGCCCGCGCTGTAGGCTCTGAATTTCGGCGCGCCGAAGCGGTTCATAATCGCCTCGGCCATGATCGAACGCGCTGAGTTTCCCGTGCAGAGAAACAGCACGTTGTACGGATTTTCCTTAGTTCCCTTGTCGGCCATTTTCCCCTCCTCAAACGCCATCAAACTCTAGCCACCGCCACGCGCGCATTTATGCTCTCTTCCTCTTCGCCAGATTGCTTTTCGACGCTGGCTCGCAGGAGCGCCCGCCACAGCAATTCTCTGTGAGAAAGCCGACGAGCGCGTCCATCTGTTCAAAGTCAGCCGAGTAAATGAGCGAACGGCTTGCGCGCCGTTGCGCAATAAGCCCAGCGCGATTGAGGTGCGCGAGATGGAACGAAAGGGATGAGGGCGGCAGTTTTAGTGAATCGGCAATCTCGCCCGCAGGCTTGCCTTCTGGTCCCGCCTGCACAAGCAGCCGATAGATCGCAAGGCGATGGTCATGGGCGAGCGCCGCCAGCGCCAAGACAGTTTGTTTGGGTTTCATTCGACATTTCGACTAATGTCGAATCCTAGGGTCGTCAAGAACTCAGAATGTGATTGCGGCGATAATGCACGCGAATGTCCGCTTCGGGCCAATAGCCGACACTTGCAGAAATTCCTGGACTGTCCGTCTTCCACCCCATTCCAGACACTCGTGATGGGGGAGGGCAGTGACGGCTATTGGCCCTTTGCAGACACTCGCGTGCGGCGAGGTATGGTGGCGCAATGAGGCCCAACGATGCGAAGGTGGAGCAATCCGAGCGCGATCGAGAGAGCCTGTGGTCGTGGTTCGCTCGCTTCGCCCGTCAATGCCTATTGCTTGCTGGCATTGCCGCTTTGTCTATCGGAATCGGCCTTGGCATCACGTTGGGACCCTCAGTTCTAATGCGCGAGGCTCCGTACATCGCGGCCAGCCTTCTTCCAAAGGCGTCCGCGCTCTCGGCCATAGCATTCGTTTGGCTTTTTGCACTCGAACTGCTCAGGCGGCGAAAGCGGCGCCCGTAACTAACTTCCGCTCTCGGCGAGAACCAGCCGCTCGTGATGACGACCAGTTGGCTCCGGGCTATGGTCCCGATGCGAAGAAGAAGCGTGATCCGTGAGAGATTCCGAAAGCGAGAGCACAACCATCAAGGTGGCGGGCGGGTGTCTGGTAGCCATTATCTGGGTGTTTGCGCTTCCCTTTCTTATCCTTGAGAGCGACGCCGTGTCCGACGACCACAGACGGCGCGTTGCATCGTCGATTGCTGTCGCGGCTTCTGTCCTGGTGGTGATTGTCGCGAGATACTTCGCCCGCAAATCAGACCGGGAATGAGAACCAGCCAGCCCCTCTGGGAAACCCGGGAAGACATGGAAAGCGCTAACAGCGCCAATATGGTTCGCGCATGAGCGACGGGCTTTATGTACTTGGCGCGGGCGCCGTCTTCACTTTGATCGCGTGGTGGCAGCACAAAAAAGGCAGTGTGGCCTTTGGCTCGCTCTACTTTGACCGTCGCGGACGACCTCGTTTGTTCTTGTTCATCCAGCTGCTGAATCTCTTTCTTTCGGTGGGCTGCCTGGTTGTCGGGGTCGTCGAGCTAGTGACCGCGCGATGAGTGCGGAGCCGACGGAGCGAATGTCGCATTCCGGCGAAATCCGGCCGTCGCGGTGTTCTTAATCGAAGGTCTGGTTGTCGGCTGGACCCGGACTTTCGCAAAATCGACGCTAGGACGCAGTGCGGCGGGCAGCGGCTCTTAAGGGCCGGTGTTTCCAGCGTTGCTCGCACCTACGGTCACGCGAGCTGGTTCACGCCAAGCATAGTTTTTCGATGGAGCGGAGAACGCGCGAGTCCACTCTTCTTTGGAGGGATCCAGAACGGCACCTAACGTCCCGCATCGATCGCATTGCAGTTCCAAACAAGGTTTTGGATGTCTGGCTGTCGAATAGACCGTCCATTCGTGGTCGCATTTGGCGGGGTGGGGCCGCATCGATAAAAGCCAGGCGTGGTATCGCCGACGGATATCGGAAATGAAAAGCATGACGCGACTACACTATCGCAGATCGTGGGGGATTGCAGTGCGCAAGTGACCAGAATCGGCGAGATTCAGCCGCTCACGGTGTGCATGTGGGAAACGCCCGTTGGCGGCTGAATTCCGACGTTCTCGAAATTAGCACGACCGTGCTGGCCCTAATCGGACGCCGCGGAAATTGCGCTGCGAAGGCGCTCTAACAAATCGAAGTACTGAAGAAACTCTGCTTCATCCGTTGTTCTTGTTACGGACGACCTGACTTTGCTCGCAAAGGCCACGGCCTCCGCATCAGGCTCAGGAAGCAGAGAAGCGTCGATTATTTCGCCTTCGGCGGCGCGAGACGCGAATCCGGCGATATCGCCATCGTAGGCAGCAAAGAACCCTAGGCTTGCGCCGAGGCGCGGAAAAGGCGCCGCGAATAGCTCCTTGTAGAGCATGTCCACCACTAGGTTCCGCATCGTCGGTGACATTATCATCCCGACGAGACAATGTCCGCCTTCGGCGAAATCCCGTCGCTGCAGGTGTGTAAGCGCGAATGTCCGGTGCTGGCCGAACTCCGACAGTCGAGAAATCGGTGACGGCGCGAGTTGGCCCATTGTGGACATTGCGTTTTGATCCACTCCTATGAAATCATTGTCGCATGACCGACCTATGGGGCCCACTTATCGTTTCAGAGTGGCGAAGCACGCCTGTCATTCAAGGTCGAAGCGCGACTGAAACTGACATTGGGGCCGGGGTCGCCGTTTTCTGCCCCGAAGCGGTCGTTCGCCTGCTCGACCTCGTAGCAGACTTTAGTGATCGACCGGAAATGACCGCACCAACTCAGCGGGTCGCAAAATTTCGCCGAGGGTGCAAACGTGGGACAACCGCCCGCAGTGGGTGAAATGTGCAAGTAGCAAAAGAGGTTACAAGCTCGACTGGCGGACAGAGAGGGATTCGAACCCTCGGTAGGCTTTCACCTACACACGCGTTCCAGGCGTGCGCCTTCAACCACTCGGCCACCTGTCCGGAGCGGCGGGTTATGACCGCGCGCGCGCCGGTCGTAAAGGGCTGGCGCCGGGTATTCAGCGCGGCGCTTCGGCGCCAAAAGAAATGCCATGAACAGCGTATATGCGAGCCTCAAGCCCACAATTTTCGAGACCATGTCAGGCTTCGCTGCAGACCTGGGCGCGATCAATTTGGGGCAGGCCTTCCCTGAAACCGAGGGCCCGCTCGATGTGCGTGAGTGCGCCGCCCAAGCGCTGATCGACGGCCCCAACCAGTATCCGCCCATGCGCGGACTGCCGGCGCTCCGCGAGGCGGTGGCGGGGCATTATCGCGTGCATCAGGGCGTCGCACTGGATTGGAAGACGGAAGTCACCATCACGTCGGGCGCCACCGAGGCGCTCGCCGCCGCTTTGCTCGCGGTGATAGATCCCGGCGACGAGGTTGTACTGTTCGAACCCATGTACGACTCGTACCTGCCCATGGTGCGGCGCGGCGGCGGCGTTCCACGTGTGGTGCGGCTCGAGCCGCCGCATTGGCGCATCGACGAAGCCAAGCTGGCCGCAGCGGTCACACCGAAGACACGCGCCATCGTCATTTGCACGCCCGGCAATCCGTCTTCGAACGTGTTTAGCGCCGAAGATCTCGCCCTTGTCGCGCGCACAGCCGAGAGGGCCAACGCGGTCGTCATCAGCGACGAAGTGTGGGAGCACGTGCTGTTCGACGGGCGCACGCACGCCTCGATGCTGCATACGTTACGGGACCGCACGATCAAGATTGGCTCCGCCGGCAAGATGTTCTCAATGACCGGCTGGAAAGTGGGCTTTGCCTGCGCCGCGCCGCCGCTCACGGAGCTCTTCGCCAAGGCGCACCAATTCCTGACTTTCACGACGCCGCCGAATTTGCAGAAAGCAGTCGCATACGGTCTTGGCAAACCCGTCGAACATTTCGCCGACGTACGCGCAGGTTTTGAGCGAGGGCGCAACCGGCTTGCGAAAGGGCTCGAACAAGCTGGCTACAACGTGCTGCCAGCGTCGGGCGCATACTTTTTGAGCGTGGATCTCGCTGCTTCCAGCATCGCCGCTTCGGATCACGAGTTCGCGATTCGCGCGGTTAAAGAAGCGGGTGTTGCGGTCATTCCTTATTCCGCCTTCTACGCTGAGCCCAGTCCGCCGCCCCTGGTACGCCTTTGCTTCGCCAAGAGCGACGCAACTTTGGACCGCGGCATCGAGCGCTTAGCAGCCGCGCGAAAACTCTTCGCTTGATTGGTCGCCACTAAGATGGCGCAACCGCGCCAATCAGCGGATCGCTGAAGCTCGCCTCTCCTGTTTCGATGTGCCCAGAAAAACGTTGTGAGAAGCCACTGCTGGTGACTTCGATATCATACCAATTGGCGCTGGCTTGTGCAGGCACAGTGACGCGCACACTCTGCCCCGCCGCGATTTGCACATCGCGATGAAAGTCGCTGTACGCCTTGGCGTTGACGCTTGCAGCCACGGCGGCGGCGCCCGCGTTCTGCAACGTTATCAGCAGTGCCTGCTGCGTACGGTCGGTGGTCGCTGTGACATGCAGTAGCGGCGCGTTTGCGCCCGCGCGATAGGAGCGGCGAAAACCGTTCGGGCCGTGCACGCTGATGTCATAGGTCTCCGCCGCGTTGAGCAGCTCGTGGCGCAATGCCCTGCCTGCTTCCACGGTGAAGAACCAGGGGCCCGCCACCCCACCCGCGGCATAGACATTGAACACGGCGCCAGCCGAGCCGTTGTTCGCAAACGACAGCGCGACGCTTTTGCGTGCAGAGTCCGTCTCGCACTGCACCTGCAAATCATAAGGCAAAGCGCGTGCGCGACGCTGCCCCGGCTCTTGCGCTGGAGTGCTCGGTGTTGCGGGCAATGTGACACGCGGCAGCGCGCGCGACGCATCTGCAGCGGCGATGAAGCCCCCTGTATCCGGTAGCGCAGAACGTGCCGCATCCGGCGACGCAAAATCGAACACTGTTGTGAGATCGCCGCATACCGCGCGTCGCCAAGGACTAACGTTCGGCTCTTGAACGCCAAAGCGCTGTTCGAGAAAACGGATCACGGACGTGTGGTCGAACACTTGGGAGTTGACGAAACCGCCTTTGCTCCAAGGCGAGATCGCCAGCATCGGCACGCGCGGGCCCAAGCCTACGGGCTCGCCGCCAAAGCTCTCACCCTCGGTGCTGACGGTTGAAGCACCGAGCGCCGGTCCAACCGCAGGCAAAGGTGGAGGTATATGATCGAACAGACCGTCGTTCTCGTCATAGTTCAGTAGAAAAACGGTCTTCGACCAAAGTTCTGGATTGTCGACAATCGCCGCGAGCAAACGTGCCGTAAGCGATTGGCCATAGCCCGGCCCCGCTGATGGATGCTCGCACATGATGTACGGCGCGACGATCCACGACACTTGGGGCAATGTTCCGCTGCGCACGTCGTTTGCAAGCGCTGCGACTAAGTGCTCGCCACGCGAGGCGCTGGCGTTTTCCTTGGTCGAACCTTCGGCCCAACCGCGCCCGCGCTGCATCAGCGCGGCATCAGCATGTTCACCGCGAAACGCTGCGAAATACGCGAGAGGGTTGTCGCCGTAATTGTCATATTCTTGATAGACCTTCCAACTCACCCCCGCCGCTTGCAGGCGCTCCGCGTAGGTGCGCCACGTGAAGGGCTGAAACACCGCATGATCGTTGCTTGGGTCGGCGCTGAAATTTAGTTCAAGAAGCGCGTTGCGAACGGCGAGTGGGCCATCATAGCCGGCGCTCAGTCCGCTGGTGCCCGTGAATAGGAACATGCGGTTGGGCGATGTCGGGCCGAACAGCGAACAATGATAGGCATCGCAAATCGTAAAGGCGTCGGCGAGCGCGTAATAGAACGGCAGATCATCGCGCGTGAAATAGCCCATCGTCATCGGCGACTTCGCGCGAATCCAGGCGTCGTGATTCTTCCAGCGCTCGTGCGACCCTTTCCAATTGTGATCCAGACTGGCGTTGTGATCCGAACGCGTGGTGCGTGTATCGAGATGGAACGGCGCAATCGGGCCATGTGGTCCGGGCTGTCGGAAGACACTTTCACCGTTCGGCAGCATCAGCGGCCGCGGATCACCGAAGCCGCGCACGCCGCGCAGCGAGCCGAAATAGTGGTCGAACGAACGGTTCTCCTGCATGAGGATCACGACATGCTCTACATCGCGAATGCTGCCGGTGCGCACATTGGCGGGTTGGGCGAGTGCGTGCGCGATGGTGGGACCAAACGCTTCGGCGGCGATCGCGGCGGCGCCCATCTGCAACACCGAGCGGCGTGAGCTTTCCATGAGTGATTCCCTGCGCGACGGCGCAGGTTACGACAGCTTTGTAGGATCGCTAGAGAGAAGTGAGCGTGACCCTAGGTCGGCCAGCGAAGACCGACGCGGCGGCGCTGCTGCAGCGTCTGCTCAGCGCGCTGCAGCGCACGCAGCGCCACTTCTGCTTGCTGCAGCGAATCCGTCGAGCGCAGCACGTCCATCGCCAAGCGAAGACGCGAGGCGCCCTCTTCCAGCTTGTCACGCGCGCCCTCGCGCTCACCCAATGCCGTCAGGGCGCGGCCGATTTCCTGTTGTGCGGAACCCCAGGCGATAGGATCGGTCGTGCGATCGACGCGGTCGAGATAGTTTTGGCGAGCATCGAGCGACTTCTGGAGCCATTTGATATGACCGCCGCGTTCACCGAGGCTGAGCGCGCCGGACGCGAAGTCGGAAAGGATATCGAGCTGCAAGCCGTCGCTCACTGAGTCTGGACGCGCATCGACCATTTTGTCCAAAGCTTCCACAATCGGCTGCAAGCGCTCGGGCTTGTAGTCTTGCGGACGATGCAGAACCGGGCGCGCTTTACGTGCAAGCGCGAACGCGAGCGCACGCTGCACAATCTCGTCCGGGCGCCCGGTGCGCCATTGCAGCTGCAAATCCTGCACTTCGTGGACGCGCCCGTAGCCCGGCAGCGTCATAATTCTGAGATCGAGTTTGCCGAGCAAATTGCGCTTGCCCCAAACGATCACGTCGGCGGCTGAGCGCTCAAGCGCTTCGGCGGCCTCGACCGCCACGCGGCGACGGCTCTCAGGATGGGCATTCGGGGCCAGCGTCTTCAAACGCACTGGGAAGACATCGACCTGCACGTTCGGTTCGAACGAGAACAAACCGAAATTGTCCTCAATGGCTTCCTTCATTTCCTGACGGAGAAGAAAGCCACCGCCCTCGATGTCGCCGATCAAAACCAGCGCGCGGTGATCTTTGGTGCGGCGCAGAGCTTGAGCCCGCAGTGCGATGCGTGCGGCGCTTGAGGCCCGCATCATGCCGGCGAGCACCCAGAAGATGGCGATGACCACCGCCGCAAGCGCCATGGAAGCGAAGGCCATGAACGCGTTCGGGGCCTGCACGAACATGGTCTGCAGCTCATGCGGAAGCAGGCGCATGAGCTTGGACGCCACATCCGGCGCCAGCGCGGTTGCCTCTGCAAAATTAACCATTTAGCGGTCGTCGTCCTTGGTGCGAGTCTTGACCCTTAGCCCGCCGTTTCGCGGCGCACAACGGGCCCAGGCGCCGTCGCGCCGGCGCAATACAGACGCCTCTCTTGGGACGGGAATAGGGTGTGTGGATTAAATCACGTTCTAGGGATGCCCCCGGGCCGCAGCCGCCGCTGCGCGGGCCCGCGCCAAAGCGTCGGCCATTGAGGCCTGGGATGGCATCCGCATGGTTGTGGCTTGCACGCCCGGCGGCAGCTGGAAGAGGCTAGCGTCTTGGGGACCGCGTTGCAGGCTTTGGGTGTCAAACACGAGATTTCCGTTCGCCTTCATCTGGATCATGATGCCGTCATTGGTGACGCACATGGTGCGGGGGCCGCTTGCAGTGGCCACGCCTTCCGGCGCGTCGATCGACCATTCGCCGCCATGCTCTCCAGCCGCCGAACAATCGCCCAGACGATGCGCGCGCGATTGCATCTGAGCGCGGAGCGCGTCGATATCCACAGTGGTCGAGGCGTGGGTTTGCACCTGAGAGAGATCGGTGCGCGTCGCCATGGTGCGTCCAGCGACATGCATGATGTTGAAGGCTTCGTGGGTGTCGCTGTTGACGATGCTGATCATCTGGCCGGATGGACCATTCATCTCCGTCCGCATCTTGCCACCGTCGTGATAGATAACTTCAGGTATTGAGCTGCCGCCCATAACAATCGTGGCGGTTTGACGGAACGAGACGCTTCCACCCTGTGGAAAACCTCCGCCGCTGGCGCCGCCGCTCGCCGGCGTGGCTGCGGTACCGGAACTGCCGCCTGACGGTGCGCTGGGGCTGCAAGCCGCCAGAGCCAGGATAGACACACAAATCAAAGCCGCGATCCGCATTGAGGCACCTCCGCTAACCGCTCTGCACTAGCAGGCGCCGCATCTGGGCGGTACCGAAATCGCGAGTTTTCAACCTTCGAGCTTACGGCCTAAGAATTCTGCAGGAGGACGGGTATGTGGTTGTGGGGCGCGTTAGCTGGCTGCGTGTTGGCGGGCGCTGTGGGAGTCGCAAGCGCCCAGGACGACATCGACGCCAGAAACCATGGCGTTATTTGGATTGAGCGCCCGACCGCCTCCGAGTTTGACCGATTCTACCCGCCGGAGGCGCGCGAACAGGAGGTTGTCGGGCGCGTAGTGCTGCTTTGCACCGTGAACCTCGATACGCGCGCCAGTTGCGCGGTGCAGAGCGAGCTACCACTCGGATGGAGTTTTGGAAGAGCCGCGCTGTCGATTTCTGAATCCTTCCGGCTACAGCCCATGGTGCGCAACGGACGAGCTCTCGCCACCGGCCAAGTGCGCGTGCCGATTTCGTTTAGGCTAGGTCCACACGATGACACATGGCGTGAGAGCCTCGCGCCGGATGTTCGGGCTTTCGTTCAGAATTTCCCGACGCCAGACTTGCCGGCGTGGGACCGCGCCCCGAATATCGATGCGGTGAACGCCGCCTATCCTCCCGCGGCTCTGGCAGTGCATGCGCGCGGTCGCGGCGTTCTCTCTTGCACGATCAACACAGATCGCACCTTAGCTTGCGCGCAGTCTCGCGAAGCGCCTGTAGCCAACGGATTTGGCGCAGCGGCCTTATCCCTCGCGCCGGCATTTCGCGTCGATGAAGGAGAAGCGGATTTCATCAGCGCCCATCGCACAACGCCATTCCTGCTGCCGGTGAACTTTGGCGCCGCGCCTCTGCAGGAACCTTTGAACACTGAATTCAACGGCATTGGCCCGATCACTTTGCCACCAGCTCCAAGCGACATCATCCGGTTTGCTTATCCGCCGGAAGCGCTTGCCCGGCGCATCGGCGGAGACGCCGTCATCATTTGCACGCTCCGCGATGGAGGGTCCGATTGTGGGATCGAGAGCCAATCCCCGGCCGAATGGCATTTCGGGGAATCAGCGCTAGCGCTGATCACGCGCGCAGCGCCCACCGCAGAACAGTTGGCGCTGCTGCCCGGTGATCAGATTCGCTTTCCTTTCCATTTTGCACCTAGCTGAACGGGCGTTGGTCGCAAAATCGGCGACGCCGCTCGCAACCTTTCGGTTCTCGGCCTTTGCGCAAGCCGATGAGCCGTCCTAAGTAGCCGCGCCCGTTCGGCGGGCGACACGGGGAACACCATGAAATCTGCTTTGATCGCGACCTGCCTCATCGGAGTGCTTGCTTTGTCCAGCTGCGAAACCGCAAGCACAGGCGCGACCGGCGGCGCTACTTCGGCAAGCGCCGCACAGGCCGGCGCCTATCAGGCCGCGCAAGCAGACGTGACGCGTCTGACGGCGCAGGCGAACCAGAACGTGCTGCTGGCGCCGTGGACTGGACCTTACGGCGGCGTTCCGCCGTTCGATCACGCAGATCCCGCGGCGATCCCCGCCGCATTGCAGCTCGGCGTTGATCTGCAGGCCGCTGAAATCAACGCGATCGCCGCCAACCCCGCGCAGCCCACTTTTGACAACACCATCGGCGCGCTCGAAAATGCCGGCCGCCACCTGGATCGCGTTTCAAACGTGTTCGGCGTGATGACCGATAACATTAGCAATCCGCAGATTCAGCAGCTTGAAGCGGATTGGTCGCCGCGCCTCACCGCCGCCTTCAACGCCATCACTTTCAATCGTGCGCTCTATCATCGCATCGACGATCTCTATCAGCGCCGTGCTGCGCTTGGCCTGAACGCGGCGCAATTGCGCCTGCTCGAACGCACGCACGACCGCTTCGTCCGCGTTGGCGCCGCGGCCACGCCGGAGCAGCAACAGCGCATTGGCCAGATCAACACCGAATTGTCAGCAAAGTTCGCCGAGTTCGGACGCCGCCTGCTCGCCGATGAAAACACCGCGACTTTCGTCACCCGCCGCGCCGATCTCGCCGGCTTGCCGTCCAACATCGTCGATCAGCTGGCGCAAGCCGCGCAGGAGCGCAATCACGCCGGCCAATGGGCGGTGGTGAACACGCGCTCCAGCGTCGATCCGTTCCTCACCTTCTCCGCCAACCGCGCTCTGCGGCAGCAAATCTGGACCAAATTCAAAAATCGTGGCGACAACGGCGACGCCAACGACACCAATCAGATCATCGCTGACATCGTTCACCTGCGCGCTGAACGCGCCCACCTTCTTGGTTTCCCAACCCACGCCGCTTACCGCATGGACGACACCATGGCGCACGATCCGCAGCGCGCCATGGATCTCATGATGCGGGTCTGGGGACCCGCGGTGCAGCGCGTGCATGAAGAAGTGCGCGATGAGCAGGCAATCGCCGATCGCGAGCATGCCCACATCACCATCGAGCCGTGGGACTATCTCTATTACGCGGAGAAGGTCCGCCGCGCCCGCTACAATCTCGATCAGAACGAGCTGCGTCCGTATTTCGAACTCAACAACATCGTCAATGCCGGCTTCTACATGGCTGAGCAATTGTACGG
>JBAQGO010000091.1:0-16011 GCA_049287825.1 Vitreimonas sp.
CTCTTGGCATCCTCAAGCGCCGCTTCTTGCAAGGCCAAGGCCGCAGCAAGGTCGCCCTTGCCGCGCAGCAATTCGCCAATGCGCTTGAGCGGAAGCCCAAGCTGCTTGAGCGCCAAAATAGCCGAGAGCCGCTCCAATTCCGCCTGCTGATAGATGCGCCAGCCCGCAACCGTGCGCGCCGGCTTCAGCAAGCCAAGCTCTTCGTAAACGCGCAGCGCCTTGACGCTTACGCCGAAGCGCTTCGCGACCGCCGCCGCCGTTTCCTGGAACACATTGGGCTTCATCGCCGCCGCCTTCTTCGAACGGCCGCGATCAAAATGCCGGACCTAGGGGCCGGCTCAAGGCCTTTCTTCGGCCCCGCTGCGTGACTTCGGGCGCGGCTCCGCTTCCCCGCTTTGACACGGGCGGGCCTGGCCGATGCGCGCTTAAACCGGGTGAAGAGGCTCTCACGGTAATCAATTCGTGATGTGTCTAGCCGCGCGTCCGCGGTTTGCTAGCATCACGCCGGGAAGACGCGGCGCAATCCCCGTATTCTCGTTGGTTGGGCGACGGGTGAGCATCATGAAAGCAATTCTGACGACGGCGATGTGGGCAGTTCTGGCTGGCGCGGCCTTTGCCCAAAATGCGGATATCATCGTGCAAGGCCGGCCCAATCAGGCTGCGGCCCACGCCTTTGTGGATTCGCTTTCGATCGCGCCCCCCTCCGCCGGCGTCATGGGGCGCTGGAATGACGATATCTGCCCAGGCGTGTCCGGCGTAAGTCCCGCCAATGCGCAACGCATCATCGATCAGATTGCCCGGCGCGCAAACGCTGCCGGATTGCGGACGGGCGAGCCGGGCTGTTCACCGAACATCACCATCGTGGTCACGCCTGACGGCAATCAGTTCGCTCATCAAGTCTACGCACAGCGCCGCGCCTTACTCACGGGACCAAACGGCGTCCAGAGTTCAAGTTTGGGCGAAGCCGCGCTGCAGGCGTTTATCAACACGCCACGCCCCATTCGTTGGTGGCACGTCACCCAGACCGTGATGGACGACGGTCAAGTTCTTTCAGATGATGGCGGTCGAGCGCTGCAGGGGAACGGCGGAGCGTCCGCGCGCGCCAATTCTGCGGCCGCATCCGGTCAGCCGGGCGGCGCGGGCGGCGAAGGAGTCAGCGGCCTCCCCGTCACACGCTCGAGCGGCACGCTTCTGCGCCGCACAACGCGCCAAGACTTTCACTACGTGCTCGTCATCGTCGACGCGACCTTATTGGCCGGCGCATCGGTGCCGGCGATTGCCGACTACGTCGCGTTCGTGAGCCTCGCGCAGATTAATCCGGATCTGAACACGGCGAGCTATCCCACCATTCTCAACCTGTTCTCGAACACGCAGCCGCGGCCCACAGAAATGACCGCGTGGGACACCGGCTACCTCGACGGCCTCTATCACATGACGCGCAACGCCCGGACCATTTCTGCGCAACGCAGCGAAATCGCGGAGCGATTGAGCCGCTAGCGCGGCGGCTCATGGCGCCAATGTGGTACTTCGATCGCGTGTCAGCCAGCTTGCAAGCGTGACGCAAACAAGCGACCACGCCGCGCCGATGCACCAGCCCGCCAACACGTCGGTCGGCCAGTGCACACCGAGATAAACCCGCGACACGCCGATCAACAGGGCCAGCACGATGGCTGTCACATGAATGTAGGTTTTGACTGGGCGCCGATCCTGCGCGTGCGCCAGGATTGCGCCGATGGTGAGATAGGTCGCCGCCGACAGCGTTGCGTGCCCGCTGGGAAAGCTTGAACCGAGCGTTTCAACCGCATGCGCCACCAGATCAGGGCGCGGCCGCGCATAACCGAGCTTAAGACTTTCGCTCAACGCCGTGGCGCCAAGCACCGCGGCCGTCAGCACTAACGCGTCGACGTACTTCTTGGTGATCAGCAGAAATCCCCCAGCGAACACGGTCAACAAAGTCAGCACGGTGAAGCCGCCGAGCGCGCTCACGTCGCGCGCTGCAAACTCCAACCACGCCGGGCCAATGGGATCGTGATGATCGCCGGTGCGCATGGCGAGTAACACTGCCATGTCGAATGGCCGCGTCTCGCCCTCGCCCATCTCTTCGGCGATATGCAGAAATCCCCACAACGCCAGCGCCACGGCCAGCAGCGCCATGAGCAAGCTGGTCTCGCGCTTGGCGAAGCCGATCGCCGATCTAAGGTCAAAGCCGCGCACGGGCGGAGAACACCTGCATTACCGCTAGTGTTCCCACGAACTTCAGGCTGCCTTCTTGTCGCTCGCGCCATTGAATAGGAAGTCGTTGCCGTCGAACGAGACGCGCACGTTATCCCCATCCTTGATGCGGCCCTCAAGAATGAGCCGCGCCAACGGATCCTGCACATCCTTCTGGATTACCCGCTTCAGCGGCCGCGCCCCCCACGCGGGATCATAGCCGCGCTTAGCAAGCTCTGCTTTCGCACGCGCGTCCAGCTCTATGCTGATGCTGCGCGCCGCCAGCAGCTTATCGAGCCGCTTCAGCTGAATATCGACGATGGAGCCCATCTGCGCCTTCTCAAGCCGTTTGAAGAGAATGATCTCGTCGATGCGGTTCAAGAATTCCGGACGGAAGCGCATGCGCACTTCGTCCATCACCGGCTTGCGCACATCTTCGACATCGGCGCCTTCCGGCTGATCCGCCAAGAATTGCGCGCCGGCGTTCGAGGTCATGATCAGAATGGTGTTCTTGAAATCGACGGTGCGGCCTTGGCCGTCCGTGAGACGGCCGTCGTCGAGCACTTGCAGCAGGACGTTGAACACGTCCGGATGCGCCTTCTCGATCTCGTCGAACAGCACGACCTGATAGGGCCGCCGCCGCACCGCTTCGGTAAGTGCGCCGCCCTCTTCGTACCCAACATAGCCCGGAGGTGCGCCGATCAAGCGCGATACCGAATGCTTCTCCATGTACTCCGACATGTCAACACGCGTCAGCGCGTGCTCGTCGTCGAACAGAAATTCCGCGAGAGCCTTGGTGAGTTCGGTTTTACCAACGCCCGTCGGGCCCAAGAACATGAACGAGCCGATCGGCCGGTTCGGGTCCTGCAAACCCGCGCGCGCGCGCCGCACCGCATCCGCCACGGCGCGCAGCGCCGGCTCCTGGCCGATCACACGCCCACGCAGCGCATCTTCCATCGCCAGCAACTTGGCGCGCTCGCCTTCGAGCATTTTCTCTACCGGCACGCCGGTCCAGCGCGAGACCACGCCGGCGATCGCTTCGGCGTCGACGACTTCCTTCACCAGGCCGCCACCATCACCGCTCGCCTTCTCGGCGTCAGCGATCTGCTTCTCCAGCTGCGGAATGCGCCCGTACTTCAGCTCCGATGCGCGCGCCAGATCGCCGCGGCGCACCGCGTTCTCGTACTCCGTCTGCAACTTTTCGAGCTCTTCCTTGGACTTCGACGTCACCTGCAGCTTCTGCTTCTCAGCCGACCAAGTCGCCGTCAGCTCCTTCGAGCGCGTTTCCAGCTGGCCGATTTCGGTTTCCAGTTTCGCGACGCGATCCTGGGACGCCGCGTCTTTTTCCTTCTTGAGCGCTTCCAGCTCGATCTTCAGCTGCAGCGTGCGCCGATCCAGTTCGTCTAGCTCTTCCGGCTTGGAATCCACCTGCATGCGCAAGCGCGATGCCGCTTCGTCCATCAAGTCGATGGCTTTATCCGGCAAGAAGCGGTCGCTGATGTAGCGATGCGAGAGCTGCGCAGCAGCGACAATCGCAGCGTCTGAAATGCGCACGCCATGATGCTGTTCGTAGCGGTCCTTCAGGCCGCGCAGAATCGAGATCGTGTCCTCAACCGTCGGCTCATCCACAAACACTGGCTGGAAACGCCGCGCCAGCGCCGCGTCTTTCTCGACATGCTTGCGGTACTCATCCAACGTCGTTGCACCGACACAATGCAGATCGCCGCGCGCCAAAGCCGGCTTTAACAGGTTCGACGCATCCATGGCGCCATCGCCTTTGCCAGCGCCCACGAGCGTGTGCATTTCGTCGATGAATAGAATAATGCCGCCTTCAGCCGCGGTGACTTCATTGAGCACCGCCTTCAGTCGCTCTTCGAACTCGCCGCGAAACTTCGCGCCGGCGATGAGCGCGCCCATATCGAGCGCCAGCAGCTTTTTATGCTTCAAGCTCTCCGGCACATCGCCGTTGATAATACGAAGCGCCAAGCCTTCGGCGATCGCCGTCTTGCCCACGCCCGGCTCACCGATCAGCACCGGGTTGTTCTTGGTGCGGCGGCTCAGCACCTGAATGGTGCGCCGAATTTCCTCGTCGCGCCCAATCACCGGGTCGAGCTTGCCCTTGCGCGCATCCTCGGTGAGATCGCGCGCATACTTCTTCAGCGCTTCGTACTGATCTTCCGCGCTCGAAGATTGCGCCGTACGTCCTTTCCGCAGCTCGGCGATCGCCTGCTCCAGCTTCTGCGGCGTCAGCCCGGCTTTCTTCAGAATATCCGCCGCCGGCCCTGGCGTGATCGCCAAACCGAACAAGATGCGCTCCGCCGTCACATAAGAATCGCCGGCCTTGGTCGCTGCCTGATCCGCCGCGTCGAGCGCGCGCTGAAACGAGTTCGACGCGTACATGCGGTCCCCGCCACCGGACACTTTTGGCAGCGCCTGCACCGCTTTGTCCGCCTCGTCCGCAGCCAGGCGCGCATTGGCGCCGGCGCTGGTGAGCAGGCCAGCGGCCAGACCTTCGCGGTCGTCCAACAGCGCCTTTAACAGGTGCTGCGTTTCCAGTTGCTGGTTCTGTTCGCGCAGCGCGATGGTTTGCGCGGCCTGCACGAATCCGCGCGCGCGCTCGGTGAGCTTTTCCATATCCATGAGCGACCTCGCAAAGAGCGTCCCGCATCAATCCCCAGTGCGGCGGATCGATGTGGCATGAGTGATTTAGCTCTCATCTAGTGTGGCGGCAAAGGCACACAAGGGCTTGCCGCGATGCGCGACAAAATTAGCGTTGAAAACGGAGGTTAACGTCCATGCATCGCTGGCTGATCGCCGCGCTCGCCCTGCTCGCCGCGTGTTCCGCGCCGGCTGCGCCGACGACGCGCGCGCACTCGCCGTTTCCGCCCTCCACGCACACCATCCTCACTGGCGCGGAAGCGCTGAAGCTCAGCCGTCAATGCAGCCGCCCCTCGCCCGGCCCGGTTTCCGCACAATGGATGCCGACCGAGGCCGACATCCAGACCCTCGAACCTAATCTCGGCGTGATCCTGCGACTGCATCTCGCGCACGCCGGCGAGACCACACCCGCAACCGACTACTATCGCCAATACGCCGGCTTCGTGATGCGCGGCCGGCGCGTGATCTACGTCAACGGCGTCGCCCGCAACGCCATCGAAGAGACAAATCCCAATCATCCTTTCGATTGGCGCACCCAAGCCGTCAGCATCTGCGACGGCGGGCCCATCACCTTCGGCATCGAATTCGACCCCGCCTCCGGCGAGTTCACCCGCTTCGCTTTCAACGGCGCGATCTAGTGTGCCATCAGGATCGGCACCGTCGCGTTGCGCAGTAATTCGCGCGTGGCGCCGCCGAACACCAGTTCGCGCAACCGCGAATGCGCATACCCACCCATCACCACCAGGTCCGCGTCCAACGCCTTGGCCTCTTCCAGAATCGCCAGCGCCGCAGAGCGATTGCCGCTCTCAACATTGCGCACTTCTGCCGGAATGCCGCGCCGCTGCAGGTGCCCTGCTATATTCGCGCCCGGCTGATCGCCGTGGCCGAACATTTTCGGCTTGGCGTCAATGGTCACCACCGTGACCTTCTTAGAAAACTCCAGAATATCGTCGGCTTCCGAAAGCGCGCGCGTCGCTTCGCGGCTCGCGTCCCACGCAACCACCACGCGCTTGCCGATCATCGTCCCGGTCCAGCCGGTCGGCGCGATCAGCGCCGGGCGGCCCGAGTGAAAGAGGATGCCTTCAATGATCTCTTCGCGCAGCTCCGCGCCAATGCCTTCCGGCGGCCGCGTCATCACCGCGACATCGGCATAGCGCGCATGCACCGCCGCGACCCTTCCGAGATCGCGCGACAGCGCCTCAGCCGTGCGCAGCTCGCACGGCTGCCCGGTGCGCTTCAGCCGTTCCTCGACCCGCTTGCGCTCTGCTTCCGCATCGGCGCGCGCACGGCCAAGCAATTCCGCCCAGACGCCCGCCACCACAGTCGGCTCATAGGCCAACGGTTCGTCTGGCAGCGGCGTTAGAAAAGCCGCCGCCAAATGCGCGTTGCTTTGCTTGGCCAAAGCTTCGCCCAACGCCAATGCCGGCTCATCGGCCGTGGCGTCGGATACGATGACCAGGATGTCTTTCCAGCTCATAGGCGGGTTCCAGTGTCAGGTCTCAGGCATCACCTAGCAGAATCTGTACTGCACTGCACGCGCGTCCAAAGACAATCGCGCTCTAAATCTGATACCTGACGTCTAACATCTGACACCCAAGGAACCACGATGGCCTCATCGTTTCGCACCGACGCGTACATCAATGGCGAATGGCGTGGCAGCGCCAAACGCTTCCCGGTTTACGATCCGGCCACACAAGAGGTGATCGCGCAGATGCCCGACCTTGGCGCGTCCGATTGCGAAGACGCCATCGCCGCCGCCGACGCCGCCTTCCCGGCATGGGCCGCCAAGACCGCCAAGGAACGCGCCGCCATCATGCGCGCCTGGTACGAAGCGATGATGGCCGACACCGATCGGCTCGCCGCCATGATCACCCGCGAAGGCGGCAAGCCGCTGGCCGAAGCCAAGGGCGAAGCGGTGTACGGCGCCAGCTTCGTCGAGTGGTTCGGCGAAGAAGCGAAGCGCGCTTACGGGCGCACCATCCCCACCACCACGCCAACGCGCCGCTACGTGACCATCAAGCAGCCCGTCGGCGTTTGCTGCGCAGTGACGCCGTGGAATTTCCCGATGGCGATGATCACCCGCAAAGCCGCGCCGGCGATCGCCGCCGGCTGCACCATCGTCCTGAAGCCGCCGCACCAAACGCCGCTCACCGCTTTGATGCTTGCCGAACTCGCCGAGAAGGCCGGCATCCCGAAGGGCGTGTTCAACGTCGTCACCACCCACGAGAGCACCGACGCCATCGGCCGCACCATGTGCGAGAGCCCAACGGTGAAGAAGTTTTCCTTCACCGGCTCAACCGCTGTCGGCAAGAAGCTCGGCGCGCTCTGCATTGGCTCGACCGTGAAACGCCTTTCGCTCGAGCTCGGCGGCAACGCCCCGCTGCTCGTGTTCGCCGATTGCGACATGGACCAAGCGGTGAAAGGCGCTATCGCCTGCAAATTCCGCAACGCCGGCCAAACCTGCGTCTGCGCCAACCGCATCCTGGTTGAAGATAAAATCTACGACGAATTCTCGAAGAAGCTCGCCGCAGCCGTGAAAGCACTGAAAGTCGGCCCGGGCGACCAAGACGGCGTCGCCATTGGCCCGCTGATCGACATGAAGGCGATGGAAAAGGTCGAGCGCATGGTCGCCGAAGCCATCGACGCGGGCGCGGCCCCGCTCGCCGGCGGCAAACCCAACGCCGCGGGCAAACAATTCTTCACCCCCACCGTGCTCGCCAACGTCACCCGCGACATGCGCGTCAACACCGAAGAAATTTTCGGACCCGTCGCGCCGCTGATCAAATTCTCCTCCGACGACGAAGCCGTCTCCATCGCCAACGACACGCCCTACGGTCTCGCCGGCTATTTCTTCACCAAGGACGTGCACCGCGCCTGGCGCATCGCCGAGCGCCTGCAATACGGCATGATCTCCATCAATGACGGCATCCTCTCCAACGAAGTCGTCCCCTTCGGTGGCGTGAAGGAAAGCGGCCTTGGCCGGGAAGGCGGCGTCGAGGGTTTGGAAGAATATCTCGACACGAAATACATCAACTTCGGTGGGTTTGCTTGACGCGAGCGCTCGTTCCTTTCGCCTGTATGCTCGTTGGCGCCGGTCTGCTCGTGCCGCTCACGCTGATCGTGTTTGGCGCTATCGCCGGCGCTAGCGTTGCCGTCGTCAATCCCCTCACAACGCTTGTCTTGCCAACATTGGCCGGTCTGTTCCTTGTGCTGTTCGGTCTGCGCCTCTTGCTTAGCGCCCGCCCTCGCACCGATTGATGGAGTTCGGTTTCGTCTACGTCCTCGGCAGTGTGCGTGCCGATGACCGGCGCACTTATGTCGGCTGGTGCGTCGATCTCGACCAGCGCCTCACCGCCCACAATGCCGGCCGCGGCGCCCGCTCGACGCGCGGGCGCGCCTGGGTAATGCTCTACGCCGAGCGCTACCCCACCCGCCGCGAAGCCATGAGCCGCGAAGTCTCCCTCAAGCGCGACCGCGCGTTTCGGGCAGCGTTGGCGAAAAATCTCCTCCCTTAGAGTCATTCCGGGCGAGCGGAGCGAGACCCGGAACCCAGGGATCGCAGAGCGCAGTTTATTGCCCTGGGTTCCGGATCGCGCCTCCGGCGCGTCCGGAATGACTCTGGGAAAGAATGCTGGTTAAACTGCCGCAGCGATGACGGACAGCCTCCTGCTCTTCCTTCAATCCACGCTCGCCTCGCTGCAGAAGGCAGGCGGCGAGATCGTCGTCGCGGCGCTCATCTTCGCAACCATCGCGCTCGTCGCGGGTGGACGTGACGCCTTCACCAAAGCCCGCAACGCGCGGGTCGAGATCATCACCAACCTCTCGCTCAACATCTTCGACATCATCGTCATGACGCCAGCTTTCGGCATCCTGCTGGCGTTGATGGGCGCAGCGATGCAGCGCGCAGGGCTCATTCTCGTGCACCCGGATGTCTGGGCGCACTTGCCCGGCCCGCTTGTCGCCTTCCTCGCCGTCTTCGCCGGCGACTTCATCGGCTATTGGCGCCACCGCCTCGAACACACGCCGCCGCTGTGGCCATCGCACGCCATCCACCACAGCGACACGCGCATGACCTGGACGACGCTGTTCCGCTTCCACCCGATCAATCGCCTCTCGACCGTGCTGATCGACACCGCCTTCCTGGCCCTGCTCGGATTCCCACCCTGGGCGCTCTTCATCAACAACATGGTCCGCCACTATTGGGGCATGCTCATTCACATGGATGTGCCGTGGACGTTCGGCCCACTCGGCCGCGTCCTCGTTTCGCCGGTCATGCACCGCTGGCACCACGTGCGCGAAGGCGAAGGCGTCGGCTCCAATTTCGCCACCGCCTTCTCGGTGTTCGACCAAGCCTTCGGCACTTATTACGTCCCGCGCGTCTGCGACGTGCCGCTCGGCGTGCAAGAAAACGTCGGCCGCAACGCGCTTGAGCAGCTGATCTATCCGTTCAAAGTCGCGGCGCGCGTAGCCGCTCGCCCCTTTGCGCGACGCGTTGTAAGGGAGCCGGCATGACGCCGATGTCGCTCCCCGCCTGGCTCTACACCGACCAGCGCTTCTTCGAGATCGAGCGCGAAAAGATTTTCGCGCAAGCCTGGCACATTATGGGCCACGTCAACGATGCGCCCAATACCGGCGACTATCTCACCCTCGATGTACTCGGCGATCGCATCGTCACCGTGCGCGGCGAGGACAATGTGCTTCGCAGCTTTCACAATGTCTGCCGCCACCGCGCCGGCAAGATCGCCGGCGAAGCCCGCGGCTCGTGCGGCCATCGCCTCGTCTGCCCGTACCACGCTTGGAGCTATAGGCTCGATGGCTCCTTCGCAGGTGCGCCGAAATGGCAAGGCTTCGAAGGCCTCGACGCCAGCAAGCTCGGCCTACAGCCAGTGGATCAGGAAATCGCCTACGGCTTCATCTTCGTGCGCCTCGCGCCCGGCCTGCCAAGCATCAAAGAGATGATAGCGCCCTACGCCGACGAGCTCGCCGCCTTCGAATTGGAAAAGCTCATCCCCAACGGCCGCGTCACGCTGCGTCCGCGTCCCGTGAACTGGAAAAACGTCGGCGACAATTATTCCGACGGCATGCACATCCCCGTCGCGCACCCAGGGCTCTCGCGCCTACTTGCTGGCACTTATCGCATCGAGACCAGGCCTTGGATCGACAAAATGTGGGGCACGGTGAGCGAGGCGCCCTCCAATCACTGGCCCGAGCGCCAATACCAAGAGCTGCTCTCCAACTTCGATCACATTCCAGCCGAACGCCGCCGCCTCTGGTGCTATTACAAGCTCTGGCCGAACATCGCGCTCGACATCTATCCCGACCAAGTCGACTTCATGCAATTCATCCCGGTCAGCGCCAATCAAACGCTGATCCGCGAAATAGCCTACGTGCATCCTGACACGCCTTCTGGCTCAAGCCGCGAGATGCGCGCCGCGCGCTATCTGAATTGGCGCATCAACCGCCAAGTCAACGCCGAAGACACCGCACTGATCGAAGGCGTGCAGCAAGGCATGCAAAGCTCCAGCTACACCACCGGCCCGCTCTCCGCGAGCGAAGCCTGCCTCATCTCCTTCGGAGACCGCATGCGGGAGCTGATTCCAGAAGCGCGCCTGGAACGGGCGCCTCACTAGAGTCATTCCGGACGCGCCGGAGGCGCGATCCGGAACCCAGGGACAACAAGCAGAAACTCTACAATCCCCTGGGTTCCGCTCGCCCGGAATGACTCAAACGCGTATCGAGAAAATCCAGCGTTTCTTCCCAATCGCGCAGATAAATCCCGTGACGTCCCGGCCGCGTGTATTGCTCCGGCGGCTCAGCGCCGAACACCTCGAACACCGGCTTCGCGCCAAGAACCGCCGCACGTCCGCCCGCCGGATCAGCCCAAGCATCATTGCGTGCATGACCCAACAGGATTGGGCGCGGCGCGATCAACGCCAGCAATTGATGTTGATCCACCGGCGGATCGAAATGTGCAAAGCGTGCGAAGCGCTTGGTGAACCAGTAGCCGTAAATGCGCATCGCCGCGGACACGGACTCGCCTTTGCGATGCGCGGTCAACGCATCGCCGCCGCGCCCCGCCTGCAGCGCCACACACGCCGCAAAGCGCTCATCGCGCGCCGCCGCCAGAAGCGCTGCCTTGCCATTTCGTGATTGCCCCCACACCACGGCACGCGAAGCATCAACCCGCGTGTCCTGCGCCAGCACATCCAACGTTCGCGAGTGTAGCCAGGCCCACGCCGACAAGGCGCCCGTCTGCGGCCGCGCGAACGTAGACATCGCACCGCGCGCCTCGCGCTTGCGATCGGGCACAATGTCTCCCGGATAAACCAGCGCCAGCGCATAGCCGCGCTCGCGCACCAGTGCGAACGGCGGCCCCGCCGCGTACGGCCCGAACGCCAAGCTCAAAAGTGGATCGAGCGCCGCTTCGCGCGTAATCCAAGGCGCATAGAGGAGCGGCGCTGCAATAGCTTCCGGCCGTCCCGGAAACGCAGCGCGATTACCGGCGAAGTTCTGCGCGACGATTACCGGCGCACGCTCCATACCGGGCGGCAACACCAGCACCAGATGGAAACGTCCCGCTGCGCCAAGTTCGACGCCCCACTGCTCGACCCCGACAACGCCGCCCGCACGCTCCGGCGCAATTACCTCACGCTTCGTCACTACCGGCGCGATCACCGGCGGCGCAGGCCCGTACACCTCCAGCGAAAACGCCTTCAGCAACTCTTCCCGCTGGGCGCGCCAAGCTTCGACCGATCGCGCTTCGATCGCGGGCTTCGCTGCCGGCGCAATCGCATCGTCAGCCACTGCGTGAAATGGTCCCCACACGAACAGCCAAACCCAGAAAGCGACAAGTGCAACAACAATGAGCGCGGTCCAAATCATCCGTTCACGGCGCCGTATGCGGTTCGCGAGTCGCGAAGAACGCAACAATGGCCGAGGCCGTCACCAACGTCGCCGCCGCAAGAAACGGCGCACCCGGCTGATTCAACGCAGCCTCGCGCCCGATGAACAACGCGAACACCGTTGTGAACAATCCCGGCCCAATCATCCCCGCGATGCCGGTGAGCGAAGCCAGCGCGCCTTGCAGCAAGCCCTGCTCGCTCGGTTCCACGCGACTGGTCATAATCGACTGGTTTGCCGGCCCCGCCAGGCCCCACAGAACGCCGATTGGCAGCGACAAAAGCAAGAAATAGCCCGAGGGCGAAAGCGCGATGGCCGCAAATCCCGCCGCGCCGAAAACCAATCCCCACACCACTGCGGCGCGCTCACCCATCAACCTGACGAAGCGCCCCACCAAACCTGCCTGCACCAGCCCGCTCAGCACCGCGTAAAGCGTGAGCGTGAGGCCGATGTCGCGCGTGGTCCAATGGTAGCGATACATTGCGTAAAGCGCGAAGGCCGCCTGGAACGACCAGAACGCGATGTCGTTCAAGAACTTCACGATCGCCAGCCAACGCACATTGGCGCGCTGGCGGAACAGCACGAGACTGGAGAACGGATTGACCCGGCGCACCGTGAACGTGGTGCGCCGCTCATGCGCCAGCGACTCCGGCAAGACAAACAAACCATAGAGCCCGTTGAGCGCAGAGAGAGCGCCTGCCACCCAAAACGGTGCGCGGGGATCGAGATCGCCGAGAACGCCACCCAAGGCCGGACCCACCATGAAACCAATGCCGAACGCCGCGCTCAATTTGCCAAAGGCGCTCGCGCGGCTGCCGGCCGGCGTCACGTCGGCGACGTAAGACATGGCGGTCGGCACCGACGACGAGGTCACGCCAGAAATGATTTGCCCGACAACCAGCCACCAGAGATTGGGGGCCATCGCGATGATCACGTAATTGGCCGCCTGCCCGAACATTGAAAGCAGCATCACCGGGCGGCGGCCAATACCGTCCGACAGCGCGCCAACAGCAGTCATCGAGATGAACTGCATCATCGCCGCCACCGTCAGCAGCCAACCAACCCAACGCGCAGCGCTGGCTGCGTCGCCCCCCTGCAGCTGCATGATCAGTCGCGGCAGAATGGGCGAAATGATCCCAAGCGCCAGCATGTCGAGCGCCAACGCGATGAAAATGAATCGAAAAGCCGCACCGGTCGGCTTCGGCGCATCTGCGGTGGGTGCGGCAAGGTCGGCCATCAGCGGGCCGGAAACGACCACGCCTCCACAGAAAAATCCAGGTGAAAACGCCTCGCACGCCTCGGCACGAAGCAAGCCGTTACGGCAGCGCGCTCAGACCGGCGCGAATTCCGGCGTCAACAGCGCCGCGACGAGATCATCCTCGCCCACGAGTTCAAACGAGGAGCAGCAGCGGGCGCAGTAGGCGATGTCGCCGACAATGGTGCGAAACGTGGAGCGGCGCCGTTGCAACGGCGTTTCGCAGGTCGGGCAAGGCTCGCCGATCTTCTTCTCGAGCATTGGTCTTCTCCGAGCCCTCACGTTAGCGCGTTAATGCTGAACGAAACCTTTCAGCGGATACCGTAGTAAGATTCAGGATGCCGCCCTGTTCCAGCTTAGACGCGCATCAACAAGCTTGTGATCGCCGCCCCCGCCTGCCTGGCGAAATGTGGCGGAGATCCGTCAGAGTTCGCTGCTGCGCTGCGACCCCGCGAGAGACGTGCAGCGCTCGCACAGCGACGCGATCTACGCTCCAGCGCCGACCCCCGATCAGTTTAAAAATGCGATGAACACTTCCGGTCACTTTATCACTGTGACCTGCGTATTTCGAATGAGCGGCGAACAGCCCCTGCTCCAGGGCTACAACGCCTCAGGATGGCGCTCTTTCCGATCGCGCCCGCAACTTCCAATCAAGCGCCGGCGCCCGTCTCGACCATTAGCGATGCCAAACCACCGCGCCCTAGCCTCAGCACAACACGCGGCTGCTCAGCGCCAGTCGGACGTCCACCCTACGCCGCCCGGGCAGGCCGCAAGGCTCTCGCGCTACAGGGAGCCTAGAACCAACCCTTCTTCTTCTTCGGCTCCTCGGGCGCGGGCCGGGAAGGCGGGGGGGTGGCGGTCGCGCGCGGCGGCGGCGGTGCGGCCTTGCCACCCTTGGCGGGCGCCGCCGACTTTGCCGAGCCGTGGGCGCGGGCTTCCGGACTGTTTTTCGGCGCCGGTCCAAGCTTATCGGCAAACCACATGCGATGTCCCTCCACTCCGCAGACGGTGATCAGCGTCGCTTTTAGCTCATTTCCAAGCCGAGCCAACTCATTGCAGCCAGGTCTCACAGTTTTGCCGAAGCCGGCCCAACCAGCCCCGCCTCATGCAACTCTTCCACCGCCCGTGCATTCGCCTGGTTGCAGCGAAGCAGACAGCATGAGTAAAGCATTACGAAATGGCTAGGCGCGCCCGGAGCACATCACGTCGACCGCGAAACGACGAACCGGGCTGGGCGGCGTTCTCGGACGACGAACTGCTCGCCCTATCGCTTAAGTCGCTCAAGCTGCAATTCGCCGGCTCTTGGCTCGAAGACTGTTTGGACAAACTCAATGACGAGCTGCAGGCGCGCGACATCAAGGTGCGTGCGCACGGTTGGATTTCTGAGGATTGGTTCAGCGCGCCGGAGACCGCCGGCATCGCGTTTCCCTTCTACCTCGGGCACCCGCGCTTAATGCGGCTGGAGCGCAAGATGATGCTCGAAGCGGAAGGCGCAACGCGCCGCGAGTGCATGCGCATTCTGCGCCACGAAGCCGGTCACGTCGTGCAATACGCATTCGGCTTGCATCGCCGCCGCCGCTGGCAAAAATTATTTGGCCGCGCCTCCAAGCCCTACCCCGAACACTACCAGCCCAATCCAGCGAGCAAGAACTACGTCCAGTATCTGCGCCGCTGGTACGCGCAGTGTCACCCGGACGAAGATTTCGCCGAGACCTTTGCGGTGTGGCTGACGCCGCGCGCCAATTGGCGCAAGCACTACGCCGATTGGCCCGGCGCGCTGAAGAAGCTCGAATACGTCGATGAGCTGATGGCGGAAATCGCCAGCAAGAAGCCGCTGCCAAAGAAGCGCGTCAAGGTCGATCCGCTCAACAAGATTCGTGCGACACTCGGAGAACACTACGCCCACAAACGCGAACGTTACGCGATCGATACGCCCACAGTTTTCGATCGTGATTTGCGCCGGGTGTTTTCGCGCGACGAGGGCGAAGCGCCGCTTGCGAGCACCGTGATCCGGCGCAATCGGGGGCGCATTGTCCGCGCCGTGGCGCGCGAAAGCGGCGAATATCCTTTCGCGCTTGACGCAGCGCTCGACGACATGGTGGCGCGCACCCGCGCGCTCAATTTACGCGCTCCGGGGCCTAGCCAGAAAGTGCGGCGTGACATTACGGCCATGTTGACCTCGAAGGCGGTGCACTCGCACTATCTCACCTCCCGTCGCGCCTGGTTTGCTGTATGAAGACGCTCCGCATTCTTGCGATCTGCCGTCCAGACCAATTGCCGCCCGAATCGCTCGAAGGTTTGAGCGAACAGGAAATCTATGGCTGCAAAACCGAGTGGGCCGTCCACACGACGCTCACTGAACTCGGACACGAAGTGCATTGGCTCGGCGTGCAATACAATTTAGCGCCGCTGCGCGAGAAAATTGAAACCTGGCGGCCCGACATCGTCTTCAATCTGCTCGACCAATTTCACGGCGAGACGCTCTACTGCCAGCACGTCGCGGCTTTCCTCGAACTGATGAAGGTTCCGTATACCGGCTGCAATCCGCGCGGCATGGTGCTTGCCCAAGGCAAAGACCTATCGAAGAAACTGCTCAAGTATCACCGCGTGCCGACCCCAGCGTTCGTCGTTTATCCGATGAGCCGCAAAGTTGCTCGTCCCGCGCGTCTGAAATTCCCGCTGATTGTGAAGAGCCTTACAGAGGATTCCTCGCTCGGCATTTCGCAAGCCTCCGTCGTCCATTCGGATGAAAAGCTGCAAGAACGCGTGAAATTCGTGCACGAGCGCATCGGCACCGCGGCCATCGTTGAGCAATATATTGACGGCCGCGAAATCTATGTCGGCGTGCTGGGTGACGATCGCCTCACGGTGCTGCCCATCTGGGAATTGAAGTTCGGACAAATGGCGCCCGACGCGCTGCCGATAGCCACCGAAACCGTGAAGCACAACGTCGAATACCAAAAGAAGCGCGGCGTGCAGGATGGCCC
>JBAQGO010000092.1:0-23685 GCA_049287825.1 Vitreimonas sp.
GACATAAGCCTGACCGCGCGCTGGATTTGATTCCTTGGGGCGCACCCCAAAGCGCCTGCGATCTCTGACCTCAGATATCTCAGGAGCATCCTCATGCCATCTTTGAACTCATTCGACGCTCGCCGCACCTTAAGCGCGGGCGGAAAATCGTACGTCTATTTCGACCTCAAAGCTGCTTCCGACAACGGCCTCGGCGACATCTCCAAGCTGCCGCTCTCCCTGAAAGTGCTGCTGGAAAACTTGCTGCGCGCCGAAGACGGCGTCGCGGTCAAGAAGGCCGACATCCTGGCCATGACGTCCTGGCTCATCAACAAGGGCAAGAACGAGGTCGAGATCGAATTCTCGCCGGCTCGCGTGCTGATGCAGGATTTCACCGGCGTGCCCGCGGTGGTGGATCTCGCCGCCATGCGCGATGCAGCGGCGAACCTCGGCGTCGACCCCGAGAAGATCAATCCGCTCGTCCCCGTCGACTTGGTTATCGATCACTCAGTAATGGTCGACAATTTCGCGCACGCGGACTCGTTCGCGAAGAACGTCGAGCTTGAATATCAGCGCAACGGCGAGCGCTACAAATTCCTGCGCTGGGGCCAGAGCGCCTTCGCAGACTTCCGCGTTGTGCCGCCAGGCACTGGTATCTGCCACCAAGTAAATCTCGAATATCTCGGGCAAACTGTCTGGGTGCGCGAAATCGACGGCGAGACGTACGCCTATCCCGACACTGTCGTTGGCACCGACTCTCACACCGTGATGATCAACGGCATCGGCGTGTTGGGCTGGGGCGTCGGAGGCATCGAAGCTGAAGCAGCGATGCTGGGTCAATCGATCTCGATGCTGATCCCGGAAGTGATCGGCTTCCGTCTCACCGGCAAATTGCCGGAAGGCGCCACGGCGACCGACCTCGTGCTCACCGTCACGCAAATGCTGCGTAAGAAGGGCGTGGTAGGCAAGTTCGTGGAATTCTTCGGCCCCGGCCTCGACAATATGAGCGTCGAAGATCGCGCCACGGTCGGCAACATGGCGCCCGAATATGGCGCGACCTGCGGCTTCTTCCCGGTCGACGCCAAAACCATCGACTATCTGCGCGCCACAGGCCGCGCCGCTGATCGCGTCGAACTCGTTGAGACCTACTGCAAACAGCAAGGCCTCTGGCGCGACGCCGATCCGGAATTCACCGACACGCTCGAGCTTTCGCTCTCCGACGTGCGCCCTTCACTTGCTGGTCCGAAGCGTCCGCAAGACCGCGTTCTCGTCGGCGCACTCGCCGAAGGCTTCACCAAGTCAATGGAAACCGAATTTCGCAAAGGCGGCGAACTGAAGAAGCGCGTGCCTGTGTCGGACGGCGGCCACGATGTCGGCCATGGCGATGTGGTGATCGCTGCCATCACGTCATGCACCAACACCTCGAACCCATCGGTGATGCTCGCCGCCGGTCTCGTCGCCCGCAACGCACGCGCCAAGGGCCTCAAGGTGAAGCCGTGGGTGAAAACCTCACTCGCCCCCGGCAGCCAGGTCGTCACCGACTATCTGCGTCGCGCTGGACTCGACGATGATCTCGATGCGCTCGGCTTCAATCTCGTGGGCTACGGTTGCACCACCTGCATCGGCAATTCCGGCCCGCTGCCGCCGGCGATTTCACAAGCCGTCTCCGACGCGGATCTGGTTGTCGCGTCCGTGCTCTCCGGCAACCGCAACTTCGAAGGCCGGGTGAACCAAGACGTACGCGCCAACTATCTCGCCTCGCCGCCGCTGGTCGTCGCTTACGCGCTCGCGGGGTCGGTCTACCTCAATCTAGAAACCGAGCCGCTCGGCATGGGCAAAGACGCCAAGCCTGTCTATCTGCGCGACATCTGGCCGACCAACCAGGAAATCGAAGCCACCGTTCGCGCCGCAGTCACGCCAGAAATGTTCGCCGAACGCTACGGCGACGTCTTCCGCGGCGACGACAAATGGCGCGCTATCCAAGTCACCGGCGGCCGCACCTATAAGTGGGACATGGGCAGCACCTACGTGCAGAACCCGCCCTACTTCGAAGGCATGACGCTCGAACCCGCGCCGCTAAAGGACGTGACTGACGCGCCGATCCTGGCGCTGTTCGGCGACAGCATCACCACCGATCACATCAGCCCCGCCGGTTCGATCAAAAAGGTCTCGCCCGCGGGCGTGTACCTGAACGAACACCAAGTCCCGCAAAGCGAGTTCAACTCGTACGGCGCGCGGCGCGGCAATCACCAAGTCATGATGCGCGGCACCTTTGCGAATATCCGCATCAAGAACGCGATGGTCACCAACCCTGACGGCACTGTTGTGGAGGGCGGTTACACCATCCATCACCCATCCGGCGAACGCATGTTTATCTACGATGCAGCGATGCGTTACCAAGCCGAAGGCAGGGACCTCGTGGTCTTCGCCGGCAAAGAATACGGCACCGGCTCCTCGCGCGATTGGGCCGCCAAAGGCACGCGCCTGCTCGGCGTTCGAGCCGTGATCGCCGAGAGCTTCGAGCGCATCCATCGCTCAAATTTGATCGGCATGGGCGTGCTGCCGCTGCAATTCATCGACGGCATGAGCTGGGACCAGTTGCAGCTCACCGGCGCGGAAACCGTGTCCATCGCCGGAATTGGGGAACTGACGCCCCGTCAGCGCGTAAAACTGCGCATTGGTCGCAGCAATGGCCGCGTTGACGAGGTCGAGGTCCAATGCCGGATCGATACCGAGAATGAGGTTCTTTACTTCAGAAACGGCGGTATTCTTCACTATGTCTTGCGGGGTTTGGCCAAGTCTGCCTGAGAGGACGGCTGCCATCCGCGAGCGCCGTAACGCCGGTTTGATTCGAACCGGCGGCGCGGTGCGGCCATGGTCCGCAGCATGACTTTCCGCGCTTTCGCCGCCGCGCTGCTGGGCCTGGTGGTGTTTGCCCTGCCAGCGCGCGCACAGACGCCGTCCACGGGTGAGCACCCGCAAGTGGTGCTCGAACTTTACACCAGTCAGGGGTGCGTTCAGTGCCCACGCGCCAACCGGCTCGTGGGCATGTTTTCGCGTGAGCCAGGCGTGCTCGCCCTCACCTTTCCCGTCGGCATCTGGGACTATCTCGGCTGGCGCGATACACTCGCGCGTCCCGCTTACAGCGATCGTCAGCAAGCTTACTCAACAGGTCTGCGCGTGCGCGGCCGCTTTACACCGCAACTCGTTTTCAACGGCTTGCGACAAACCAGCGCCTCCGATTGGGACGACGCGCGCGCGGCGCTCACGGAGTCGCGTCACGATTCGCGCTCAGACGCCGCGCCGGAACTTGCTATCACCCGTCTGCGTAATGATCGCATTCGCGTTTCCATCGGCGCCAACGCACGCGGCGCCGGATCCGATATTTGGCTCATCGCCTTCGATCCTGGACCGGTGATTGCCGTTGTCGGCAGCGGCGTGAACGTCAACCGCGCCATCTCGCACTACAATCTGGTCGACCAGATTTGGCGCATCGATTCCTGGAACGGCGAAGCCACTTGGTTTGAGCGCGATCATTGTGTGCCGGAATGCGCCGTCCTGGTGCAGAGGCCCGGCGGGCAGATTCTCTCAGCTGCATACACATCGCGCCCAGGGCGATACCCGCAGCGTCAGATTTATTGAGGGGCCGCCGGCGGTGCTGAGGGCGGCGGCGACGCAACTGCTGGAGCCAATGCACTCAACGGCGGCGTTACCGCGTTCACCTGAATTGGGCTGAGCGCGTAGGCCCAAGCTGACGCGCGATCGTTGATCGCCAGCGCCGCCGCTTCCTGCGCCGTGTTGCCTGGCGTGACGGCGCGCGCCACCAGCTTGATCCACACTTTGTTGTCGCTGGGGATCAGCTCCGCATCGATCGCAACGCCATCGGTCGTCACCACGCGCGCGTGTGCGACAGACGCGCCTTGGATCGCCGGCGCCGGCTGAACGTCGATCGGCGACAGCTGCGTGATCTGTTCAGCCGTTGAAGCGACGCTCGATTGCAGTGGCGCAGCCGAAGGCGGAGACGTCAAACGCCACGCAGCGTCTTGTCCGCGATCGAGGATGTAGGCGCGTCCCTGCGGCGGTGTGATCTCGACATGCGCCAGCCGTTCAACCGGCAAATCGATCGGCCGCAGATTGAGCCACGAGGCGACATCGCGCAGCGGCGGCAGCGGTCCTTCCGCGGCCCAAGTCTGATTGTCGTCCGGACGGCGCACGTACACAACGTTCTGACCCGCTGTCGGCACGGTCCCTAGAATAAGGTTCACCAACAGAGCGCCGCGACTATCTTCGATCTGCACCAGCACGCCATGTCCGCCATGACGCGGATCGCCGACGCCGAGCCGTTCAAACTTTGCCGGATCAGTGGTCATGCGGCGCGTGAAGTGCAGCTGCTCCAAACCTTGCGTCAGCGCCGCCAAGCGCCCGCTCAACACCGGATAGTCGCCGCGGTCGCGCATCACCCAGATGCTTGCATTGCCGCGCTGTGCGCGCTCGATGCGATAGCTCGCGTCGGAACTGGTTATAATGATCCGCCGGCCCGTGCCGATGGTGTCGTGCAAGCCCGGTACAACCAAACCCGAAGCCAGATCCGGATGCGAGGCGCGCGTCTCGATGCCGACAGTCACAGCCGCAACACCGATCAGAGCGGCAGCCGCCACGAATAGACTCAGCGCCTGACCTTTGCGGCGTTCCGCCAAATCGGTTGTCATCGCCGCGCTCCCTGGGCGCGCCGCTGCCTGCGCCAGAACAGCACGAGGCCCACCGCCGCCACGAGCATCGGCGCCAACCACACATTGATGAACACAATCCACGCCTCAAGCGAATTAATGCCGCTGCGCAGATCGCGCTCAACGCCCCGCAGCTGGCTGCGGACGTCGCCCACCTGCGCTCTAAAGCGCTCGATTTCGGCGTTCTCTTCCGGCGTCAGCTCCGCGCCCAGATTGCCGGAGAAGAAGCCCGAACCGCGCCCGCGCGTCTGCAGCGCCGTCAAGCGTTGCTGGGTGTCTTCCAGTTCGCCCTGCAGCTGCTCTTGGCGCTGACGGATCAAGCGCTGCGCCTCGCGCTCCATATTGTCGATGGTCGTCATGCGCCGGATCGATGGCGCCCGAGAGCGCAGCGACACCAGCGCATCTGAACCGCCGAGCACATCGATCGCATTCAGTGCAAACGATGCGTTGTCAGCTGCGGCGCCGCCATTTTGCGGATCGATGTAGAAATCGTCGGCCAGGAAGTCTGTATCAGCGACAATCACCACTTCCGCCGACCGCGCCGAGCGCGCAATGCGCGGCGCGAGCGCGTCGGCGCCCTCCGGCGGCCCAGCCGGAAATGCTGTCTGCAGCGTCCCCGAGAGCCGCGCCGCGACCGTCTCAATGCGGCCATCTGGCGGCCAGTTCTGCAAAATCTCGAACGGCGACGGTCGCATCAGCGCTTGCGCCGCCGGCATGTGCATGGTGCGCCCGCTGGTGCGCGCCAGCGCATGCGACTGCAGGCCGTCGCGCGGGCTGATGTTGAGACTGCCGGCCAGGCCAAAATTGACGCCGCGGTTCAGCCACGCTGTCATGAGGTCTTGCCGGTCGAGCTGCGCAGCGGGCACCGAAAAGAACAGGGGTTGTGGCGCCTGCGTGGTCTGTCCGTTTGGCGCTTGCGCCTGCACCGGCAGCGCGCCTTCAAGATCGAGCACCACGTCTGGCGACATCGCCACGCCCCAGCGCGAGAGCAGCGGCTCCAGTGTCGAGGAACTTGGCGCCGGCGCTGATGGCGACATCGGATTGAAGTTAGCGGCCTGCGAGGCCGCCTGCATCGAGGCCGGATCGAGCGCGATGAAGGCGCGGCCCTTGCGCAGAATGAACTGGTCGACTGCATAGAGTTGCGCCGGCGACAGCGCCCACGGATGGATGATCGCCAGTACATCGGCGTCCGGAACCTGTGTGAAATTCTGCGGCAGCTTCGTCACGTTAAGCAACCGGCCCATTTCGGTCGCAAACGTCGATTGACCCGTCGGCCCGCCTTGCGGGTTTGAAGCGCTGGCCGGATCGAGCGGCAACGAGGTAATCAGCGCCACGCGCGTGCGGTCGGGGTGCTCAAGTTCGAAAATCAGGCGCGTCACCTCGTATTCGAGAAACGCTTCACGCGAAGGATCGAAGAACGGGATGGTGCGCTTGTCGTCGATGGCGTTGGCGCCGGTGAGGCCGAAATAGATCGGATCGGAATTGTCATCCGCCCGCACGCCTTGAATGCCGGCTTCCTGCGCTTGGTCTTCTTGCTCCGTGAACGGGCGGACATTCACTTCCGTGAAGCGCACATGCCCATGGGAGTGTGCAGCGAACGTCTGCAGCATTTCCCGCACGCGGCCTGCATAAGCTTGCACTTGCGGCGCGCGCGTGGCCGCATCGCGCGAATAATAGAGCTTCAGTTCAACGCTGTCGCCGAGATGATCGAGTGTGTACTGCGTGCCGGGCGACAGCGAGTAGAGGTGGTTCTGCGTCAAATCGAGCCGCCAGGCGCGGAACCACGAATTGCCCACCACGTTCGCAGCCACGAACATCAGCAGGAAAGCCAAAGCGGCGAAGAAGGCGAAACGGCGTGCACTCATGGCCTAGCCTCCCCGCCGTGCGTCGACGGAAACGGCGGTAAAGCCGAGGCAAAGTGCGATGAGCGTGAGGAAGTAGAACACCGACCTGAATTCTACGACGCCGCGCTGCGCTGCGTCGAAGTGATACAGGATTGAGAAGTGCGAAATCGTTTCCGCGACACCGCCGCCGACAACGCCTGCAAAGAAATCCGACACCAACGGCAAACCGAGCGCCGTCAACAAAAACGAGATCAGCACCGCCAACACGAACGCCACCACCTGCGCCGGCGTCAGCGCCGACATCGCCGAGCCAATGGCGATGTAAGCGCCAGCCATCAGGAAGCTGCATAGATACGCCGTGAAGATCGCCGCGTTATCTGGCGTGCCCAGAAAGTTCACCGTTATCCAAAGCGGAAACGTCAGAACCAAAGCGGCGCCGGCCACCGTCCACGCGGCGAGGTACTTGCCCAGCACCAAAGACCAAGTCGGCGCCGGCAAAGTCAGCAGCAATTCAATTGCACCCGAACGTGTCTCTTCCGCCCACAGCCGCATCGAGACTGCCGGCAGAAACACCATGAACAGCCACGGATGAAACGCGAAGAACGCCGAAAGATCGGCGCGCCGCTGGTCGAAGAAGCCGCCCACCTGGAACGTGAACAAGCCAATCGCGAACAGAAACACCGCCACAAACACGTAAGCCGTCGGCGTGGTCACATAAGACAGCAGCTCACGGCGATAGATCGCCGCCATGCTGGCAAGGCCCGGACGCTTCTTCATTGGCGTTCCTCGCCGCGCGTCAGCGTCTCGAACGCCTTTTCCAGGCTGCCATACTTGTCGCGTAACTCGGCCGGGGTCTGGTCGACCACGATGCGCCCCTGATCGATGATGATGGCGCGGGTGCACACCGCATCCACCTCTTCCAGGCTGTGCGTGGAAATGATCAGCCCACGTTCCTCACCCAGCTTGCGGATCAGATCCCGCACCGCGTGGCGCTGGTTAGGATCGAGACCATCCGTCGGCTCGTCCAAGATCAACAGCAGGGGCGAATGCAGCAGCGCCGACGCCAGACCCACCCGCCGACGGTAGCCCTTGGACAACGTCTCGATCGGCTGGTCTATGGTGTCCCCGAGCCGCGCATCCTGCGCCGCGCGCCGCACGGCGTGGCGTGCGGCCTCGCGCGGCATGCCGCGCGCTTCGGCGACAAAGCGCAGGAACGACCAGGGCGTCATCTCGCCATAAAGCGGCGCGCCTTCGGGCAAGTACCCAAGACGCTCCTGCGCGCGACGGCGGTCTTGCGCTACGTCAATGTTGAAAATCTTGGCGACGCCTTCGTCGGGCTCGAGATAGCCGGCGATCATGCGCATGGTCGTCGTCTTGCCCGCGCCGTTTGGCCCGAGGAAGCCGACAATCTCGCCAACATCTAATGAGAAGCCGATACCGTCGACGGCCGCTCGGCGGCCAAACGATTTCCGCAAGCCATCGACCTGCAGCAGCATGTGGATTGTGCGCCCCTAAAAACGAAGCCGCGCTCTTAAGACCGTTTTGACGAAAACACCATCGCTACTTATCCCCAGAGACGGCGCTTTTCGGCGAATCACATGCGGCGCTTTCGCCCTGGGGTTTCGACTTGGTAAACACAATCGCCATGGGACGATCGGCTGTCGCCGTTCACCGAATGTGGCAGTGTCTGTGCCACAAACACAACGCTTTGGATTGCTTGAAAAAGTGCTGTTTCAAAGCGATTTTCAGCGCCAGATATGACAAAGCCCGCGATCATCGCGGGCTTGCTGGAAGTGAAGTGTGGCCGACCGAAGCGCGTTACGGGGGGGGCTGGGGGGGCTGATGGATACCCCGCAACGAGCCTTTCTCCGACCGGCCACGGAACTAAGGTCGTCCCCGAATTAGGCGCGTGCAAGCTCAAAATGCGGCGAAAGGTGACTAATGCGAATTTGTAATGGGACACGGATTTAGCGCACTATTGTTGTCCACAGGAGTTCAACAGGCATGAGCGCACGCACGGTGTTTTTTGAACGCTTGGAATTGGATCGCCTGTTTCGTTTTTACGGCCACATGGTCGCCGCCGGTGAATGGCGCGACTATGCGCTTGATGCTTTGCCGGATTGCGCACTGTTCAGTGTCTATCGCCGCGCCAGCGAAGCGCCGCTCTATCAAATCGAAAAGCGCCCCGAGAATGCGCGCAAACAAGGCGAATACAGCGTGCGGGCCGTCGATGGCAGGGTGTTACGCCGCGGCGCCGATCTGGCGCGGGTGCTCGCGGTGTTGGAGCCAAAACGCATGCAGGTTGTAGCCGACTGACCGTTCAACCTGCGAACCAAGAAAAACGCCCCGGCCAAAACCGGGGCGTTTCTTGTGTTCGCTGCGTCCGCTTTTAGCGGCGACCACCCATCAAGCGCAGGATGAACAGGAAGAGGTTGATAAAATCGAGATAGAGGCGAAGCGCGCCATATGTCGTCGCTACGGCCATGCCGCGCGCGTTGCCGCCCAGTTGGTAATAGGAAAACTTGAGCGCTTGCGTGTCGTAAGCCGTGAGGCCGGCGAAGACCAGCACGCCAATCACGGAAATCGCTAGGCTGAGGCCGGTGATCTCATGACCGGTGAACGCAGCAAAGCCGACGTTCACGAGCATAGCCGCAATGAGGCCGAACAACCCCATCATCAAGAACGTGCCGAAGCCGGTGAGATCGCGTTTGGTTGTGTAGCCCCATAAGCTGAGCGCACCGAACGAGACCGCGGTGGTCAGAAAGGCCTTCGCGACTGTCGCGATGCCATCAGGCGCACGCGCGTAAGACATCAGAATCGCGCCAAGGCTGATGCCCATCAGCGACACGACCGACCAATAAACGATGTTCGCCGCCATCGGCGACGGATTGCGCATCACGAAGCTCGACACGAGCAGGATCGCGAGCGGGCCGAACAGGACCACAAAATAGAACGGCGTTCCGAACACAAATTGCGCGATCGGCTCAACAGTTACGGACGCGTAGGCGAGCGCCGCCGATAGCAGCAGGCCCAGCGCCATCTTGTTGTAGATCCCGAGCATAAAGCTGCGGAGACCAGCATCGACCGCCATATCGGCCTGGCCAGCAGGGACACTGCGCGCCTGCGGGTGGTAGTCGCTCATTCAGTTTCCTCCTCGCCCACGGACAACGCCGGGGGATACTGCCCGCTCAATATGGCCGCACGCCCCAGTCGCCACAAGGAAAACGAGGCGCCTATTGCGGTTGCGGAACGAACACGCCCCGCCCACAATCAGGCGAGAAAAAGGCAAGCAGAGGCAACTGCGCAGAGTTCGGCGCGTTACCACATCGAAGCTCCTCCCTGCCCATCGCGGGCGGTGGCGGGGCAGAATCGCGCTAACGAGAAGCGCGGAGGGTTTGAACCGGGGTGGCTGACGAAAACGATCCGAACGGACCGGAGCATCCTCCTGTCCAGCGCCCGCCTAACGAAGGCGAGCCAACGGACGTGTCGAAAGACGCGCCCGACCAGCACGTTGAGAACGCCGCGCCCGACGATCATTTGTTCGACGAGGCGGCGGACCCGCCGCCGTCCGACACGCCACCAACCAGACCGCCGCAACTTGAAGCGCGGTCGTCAACCGAGTTCGAAGCCGAGTCCCCGGTCCTAGGGTCAGGTGCGGATGAATCTGCAGCGGAGCCTGAAACAGCGCCGCCGATCGCTGCACGCGGCGAAGCGCCCACGCCGCCTCTGGTTTTGCAAGAGTCGTCTGCCAGTCTGCCGCCGAATTATTTTCGCGCCGCCGGCGATCCCGATGAGCCGCCGGACGAACCGGATGATTCCCTGCCAGCGCGCACCCAGCGCACGCTGGCTGAGAAGTGGGCGCAGTTCCGCGCCTTCGCCGAACCTAAATACGTCGCCTTCATGGGCAGCGCGCGCGCCTTCGGCGGCGACCTGTGGCTGCGCATGCGCGGCATGCGGCATCCACGCTCCGTGCGCGAGGCCGCCGTGTGGACGGGCTGGGCTGCCGCCGGTTTCGTCGCGCTGGTTGTCGGCTTCTTCTTTTTCGTCACCTGGGACATGCCCTCGACCGACGATCTCTGGGAAGCGCGCGGCGGACAGAGCATCACCTTTCTGGATCGTGGCGGCCATGTGATCTTGCGCGAAGGCGCCCAAAACGCGCCGCCCGTCGATCTCGCCTCACTGCCGCCGTATGTGCCGCAAGCTTTCGTCGCCATCGAAGACCGGCGCTTCTACCAGCACTTCGGCGTCGATCTCGGCGGCATGATGCGCGCGGGCGCCGAAAACATGCGCGCCGGCCACGTCGTGCAAGGCGGCTCCACCATCACTCAGCAGCTCGCCAAGAACTTGTTCTTGAGCAATGAGCGCTCTTGGCGGCGCAAGCTGCAAGAAGTGGCGATGGCGATTTGGCTTGAGACCAAGTTCACCAAGAACGAGATTCTCGCACTCTATCTCAGCCGCGTCTATTTCGGCGCCGGGGCTTACGGCATCGAAGCCGCTGCAGAGCGCTATTTCGATCGCCCAGCGCACGACCTCACCCTGCTGCAATCGGCAATGCTCGCGGGCCTCGTCAAAGCGCCTTCGCGAATGAACCCCGCACGGCAGGATATGGGCGCCGCCCGCGCGCGCGCCGACACTGTGCTCGTCGAGATGGTCAATCTTGGCTATATCACGCAGGCCCAGCGGCAAGCGGCGCTGCAGGAAGATCTCGTCGTCAGTCGCCGCAATCCGGCGGGTGTGCTCAGCTATTATCGCGATTGGGTCGATCCCGAACTCAATCGCATTATCGGCACCACGCGCGACGACTTCGTCGTTGAAACCACCCTCGACATCTCCGCGCAGCGCGCCGCCAACGATGCCGTGAATTCAGTGCTCAACGAACAAGGCCAGACGCGCCGCGTCGGCGAGGCCGGCTTATTGGCAATGGACGACACAGGCGGCATTCGCGCCATGATCGGCGGGCGCGACTACGAAATCACGCAATTCAACCGCACCACTCAAGCGCATCGGCAGCCTGGCTCATCGTTCAAGTTTTTCATCTATCTCGCGGCAATGGAGAACGGCCTAACGCCGTGGTCGGTGCGTGAAGACGCCCCCGTCGTTGTGCACATTGCCGGCCAACCCGATTACGTGCCGGGAAACTACGGCGATCGCTTCCACGGCGCCGTCACGCTCACTGAAGCGCTGCAGAATTCCTACAACATGGTGGCGCTGCGGCTCACGCAAGAGATCGGCGGTCAGCGCGTCATCGATGTGGCGCGACGGCTTGGCGTGCAATCGCCGCTGCACAATTATCCGTCGCTTGGTCTCGGCGCCCAAGAGCTTACGCTGATGGAATTGGTCCGCGGTTACGCGCCGATGGCCAATAGCGGCTACAACGTCGAACCGCATGGCATCACCCGCATCCGCCGCGCTGGCACTGACGAGGTGATGTGGAGTTGGCGTCCGCAGCGCCACGAACAAGTCATTGCCGATCGGCCTCGGCGCCTGATGGATTATATGATGAACCGCGTTGTTGAAGCCGGCACAGGCACGCACGCGCGCATGCCGGGCCGCCAGATCGCCGGCAAGACCGGCACCGCCAACGATTATCGCGACGCCTGGTTCGTCGGCTTCACACCGGGCTACGTCGCCGGCGTTTGGGCCGGTAACGACAACCACTCCGAGATGGATCGCGTCACCGGCGGCTCGCTGCCCACTGACATTTGGCAACGCTTCATGCAGATCGCGCTACGCAACGAGCCAGCGCGGTCGCTCGACATGCCTAATGCCGGGGATTTCAACAGCGGCCTCCCAGAACCCGAAGTGCAAAACGTCACCGCCGTGGGCGCGCCGCTCGGCGCGCTGACCTCCGGGCCGCCTGCATCGCAAGGCCCGCAAGACACCACCGATCATTCCCTCGACGTTGGACCCCAAGGCTGACATGAAACGTTTGCGGTAAGCCGCAACGCGAGGTCGCCTTATGCAAACTTGGAACGATCGCAACGCCTATGGCTGGGTGGCGCTGACGCTGCACTGGCTCGCCGCGATTGGCGTGCTCGCCATGCTGTTCACCGGCTTCGCCGCGGGGTTCGCGGAAGACAATCACGACCAAGCGCAGCATCGCGCGTTGATGGGCGTCCACGTCGCCGTCGGCGTCGCGTTCCTCATCATCTTCGTTCTGCGCATCACCTCGCACTACGTGCAGAAGGCGCCGGTCGAACCCGATCAATCCGGTGCATTGCGCTTCATCGCGCGCGCCACCCACAATCTTTTGCTGCTGATGATCGCCGTTCAGATCATTTCCGGCCCGCTGATGATCTGGTCGCGCGCACGCCCGATCAACGCCGGCTTCATCTCGATCCCCAGTCCCTTCGCCGTGCGCATGGATGGCATCCACGACATCGCCGACGTCATGCACACCGTCGGACGCTGGTCGCTCGTGGTGCTGATCTCCCTGCACATCCTCGGCGCGCTAAAGCACCTCTTCCTGGACCGCGACGGGCTCTTCGAGCGCATCTTCGTCCCGGGGGCGCGCGTGACAATCAAGGCGTCTGATGACGCCGCGGGCCTGCGCTAGCGCGCCAAGCCGATGGCGTGCAGCGCGCAGCCGTGTTCGTGCAGATATTCGCGGCCGCGTTCGAAGTCCGGCATGCAGCGCTGCACATGGGCCCAGAACCGGCGCGAATGGTTCATCTCCTTTAAGTGCGAGACTTCGTGCGCAGCGAGATAATCGAGCACATAAGGCGGCGCGAGAATAAGCCGCCACGAAAACGACAGCACCCCATCCACTGAGCACGAACCCCAGCGCGAGCGCAGCTCTTTCACCTGCACCCGCGCCGGCTTCACGCCCAGCGTCCGCGCATGCAGGTAGACGCGCTCGGTCAGATCCGCTTTCGCTTGATCCTTGAAATAGCGCAGCAGACGGCTCTCGAACAAGGCCACATCCGGCGCCGGCGCAATCAGGAGCGGCGGGTCGCCCGCTTCAATGCGCGGGCTCGCGCGCCCGTGCTCGTAGACCAGCTTGTGCGCTATGCCGCGCAACGGCGTCATAGCGCCTGGCGCCAACAGCACGCCTTGCGGCAGCCGCGCGAGTTCGTGCGCAATCCAGCCAGCGCGCTCCGCCGCGAATTGCGCTGCATGTTTCAAATGCCGCTTCGTCGGCGCCGTGGCGATCGCCTCGCGCCGTGTCGGATCGATGCGGACAGACACTCGCCGCGCACGCGGGTTCACCACCAACTTCACCGCAACACGGCGTCCGTCGGTCGTTTCGATCTCGGTTTGAAGCGGATCTATTCTGGCCCGCGAATCGAAGCGCATTCGAAAGAGTCTCACGATGCGCGTAAACGCCCAAGCGTGCGCCACCGCAGGCTCGTGTGACTCGATGTGGAAGCCGCGCACTATTGCCCGGAAACCAGCTTCAGAGTTGGTTTGCGCTTCGCGCCCGCCTGATGCGTGCGCATGAAGTCGCGCATGCGCGGATAGATTTCGGAATGGAAACGACGGCCACTGAACACGCCGTAGTGGCCAACGCCCGGCTGGATGTAGTCCTGGCGCATGTGTTCGGGAATGTTGCTGCAGATATCGTGGGCAGCTTGAGTTTGACCGATGCCAGAAATGTCGTCGTTCTCGCCTTCGACAGTGAGCAAAGCTGTTTTGGTGATCGCTGAAGGCTTCACCAGCTTGCCGTGATGTTCGAACGTGCCGCGCGCGATTGAATAGTCCTGGAACACTTCGCGCAGCGTCTGCACGTAGAATTCCTCAGTCAAATCCATCACCGCGAGATACTCGTCGTAGAACTGGCGATGCTTCTCGGTGCTATCGCCATCGCCCTTCACGAGATTCTGGAAATAGTGCTGATGGGCGTCGACGTGCTTGGACAAATTCATGCCCATGAAGCTCGCGAGCTGCAAAAAGCCTGGATACACGCGCCGGAAGGCGCCTGGGTAAAGCGCCGGCACCGTATGGATCATGTTCTGCTTGAACCAGTCGATGTCGCGCGTCTCCGCGAGCTTGTTCGGTGCGGTCGGCGACAAGCGCGCATCGATGGGCGAACCCATGAACGCCATCGTCGCCGGCGTGCACGCATCGTCTTCCTCCGCCATCAACGACACTGCCGCCAATACCAGCGGTCCCGGCTGACACACCGCCACGACATGCGTCTCCGGCCCCAGCGCGCGCAGCATCGCCATCAGGTGATCGATGTAATCGTGCAGATCGAAGCGGCCCGCCAACACCGGCACCATGCGCGCGTCCGACCAATCGGTGACGTAAACTTCGTGCTCCGGCAAAAACGCTTCTACGGTGGAGCGCAACAACGTCGCGTAATGACCCGACATCGGCGCCACCAGCAGCACCGTCGGATCCGTGCGCTCACCGCGCGCTTCAACAAGCGCCTCAGCGTCACGCTCGAAATGCACCAACGAACACCACGACGACGACCACACGCTCTTCGGCGTTACCGGCACATCCATGCCTTCAACATTTGTCGTCGGTAGATTCCAATCAGGTTTGCGATAGCGGCGTGTCACGCTTTCAAACAATTCGCTCGCCGCGGCAGCGGTGCGCGCGATTTCAGTATCCGCCATCGGGTTAAACGGCGATCGCAGCATGCTCGATTGCATGAGCGCGGCGATCCGGAGGGGCGCGACCGAAAGGTGGCCCAATTCGTACATTGAGTAGAGCATGTCAGCCTTTTGCTGCGGCGCAGCACCTATTCACGAAGATGCGCCGTCCCCCATTTCCAACAAGCTAAGGCGTCCCCCTAGGCGAGTTCGCCGCACTGCAGCGACCCGCCAAACGGCCTAGCCAGAACCGCCGTTCCACAAAACGGCCGCTCTAAGCTAATGTAATTTACATTACAGCGAGCGCCAAGATGCGCTCAGGTGCGATCCCGCCGCGTCAACCCGGCAGCAATGCACTGGGCAATCTGGGCGGGCGTCGCCTGCGCCGAATTGACGATGGCCCGCGTCCGCCACTGCCCATCCATCACGTACAGAAACGAGGTGTGATCGACATTGTAAGCATCCGCCGGTGCGCCCTCGACCGGCTGGACGTGACTGTAAACCCGGAACGCCGCTTCCGCCGCCTGCACTTGCGCCGCCGAACCCGTCAGCCCTTCCAAGCCGCTCGGAAAGCCATTGGTGCGTACATATTCGCCAAGCACTTGCGGCGTATCGCGTTGTGGATCGACACTGATCAGCACCGGTTGAATGTCGTAGCCGCCGGGCGCGGCGAGCGCTTGCGCCAACGCGTACATCGTCGTCGGACAAACATCCGGGCAGTGCGTGTAGCCGAAATAGAGAATGGCCGGCTGCTGATGGAAATCCGCCTGCGTCACCCGATCGCCGTGTGTGTCGACCAGCGCAATTGGCCCACCCACCTGCTCGGCGCCTTGCAGAATGCAGTTTTCCGGCGGCGGCGACGTGGCCTCGGGCATGCGCCCCACCAGAAACAGCGTGCCGATGCCAGCAACCACCGCGGCTGCTAGTGCAGGCACGATGGCGCCAGTGAGGTCAAGGCGCGGCTTTTGTGTCGGCGGCGAAGACATGGACGCTCACGCTAATCAGCGCTTTCGCGGCGGAGCAACGCGGCGGGAGCGCACATGCGCTTTGACGCCGCACTGTGCTAGCTCCCAACCCACAATGCAGATTTTCTGGCGAGCCGTTTGCCTCGTCTTCCTTTTTAGCCTCCTTCCATGCGCCGCATGGGCCGCGAACCGGGCTCCGCCATGCGTGGCCATGAGCTTTGACTCCGAACGATACACGGTTTGCACCTACGACGGCACGCGCGACGAACTGCGCCTCGCCGATCGCGACGGGCGCACGTACCTCCGCAGCTTCGAAAATCTGTCACGGACACTTGAGCGCGAGCGCGAGCGCGTACGCTTCGCCATGAACGCCGGCATGTTCAACGACTTCGGCGCGCCCGTCGGCCTCTATGTGGAAGACGGGGTGCGCGGCCATCGCATCAGCCTGCGACGCGGCACAGGCAACTTTCACCTCTTGCCCAACGGCGTTTTCTGGCAGGACGCGGACGGCGATGTGCACGTCACGGAATCGCGCGCCTACGCCGCTTCACCGCGCGCACCGCGCCTCGCCACCCAATCCGGCCCGATGCTGGTCATCGACGGCGCTGTGCATCCGCGCTTCAGCGAGGACGGCGACTCCCGCCTCATTCGCAACGGCGTCGGCGTCAGCGACGCGCACACGGCTTATTTCGTCATCAGCGAAACCGATGTCTCGTTCGGCAAGTTCGCGCGCTTCTTCCGCAACCGCTTGCACTGCCACAACGCCCTCTTCCTGGATGGCAACGTCTCCAGTCTGTGGGCGCCCAGTTTAGGGCGCCGCGACGATGCGCGGCTCCTTGGTCCCATGATAGTGGTGCTTTCGCGCCCATGAGCACCTCGACCACACACCGCGAGCCAGCCCCGCTTCCCAGCTTCTGGAGCGCGACCAGCCGCGTGCGCGGGCGCACGCTCATCCTGCTGCGTTGGCTCGCGGTGTTCGGCCAAACGGTGGCAGTGCTGTTCGTCCGCTATGTGCTCAACGTCGACTTTCCACTCACCTGGGCCCTCGCGGCGATCCTGGTGTCGGTGGCGCTCAATTTCTTCCTGATCAGCCGCCGCCGTTCGCAAGATCTCGCACGCGAATGGGAAGCCGCCGCGCAGCTCGCTTACGATGTGATGCAGCTCGCCGTGCTGTTGGCGCTCACCGGCGGCCTGCAGAACCCGTTCGTGTTTCTGTTCGTGGCGCCGGTCGCCGTTTCCGCCACCATTCTGCGCCCCTCCGTCACCGCGATGCTTGCGGCGCTCACCTTCGCCTGCGTCGGCGCACTCGCCGTGTGGCGTTTGCCGTTGCCTTGGCCGGACGGCGCCGCCTTCCACATCCCGCAACTCTACCAACTCGGCCTCGCCGCCGCCGTGTTCATCGGTCTGGGTTTCACCAGCGTCTACGCCTGGCGCGTCGCCGCTGAAGAAGAGCGGCTCAACATCGCACTGGCCGCCGTGCAGGCAGTGCTGGCGCGCGAACAAACCCTCTCCGCGCTCGGTGGCCTCGCCGCCGCCGCCGCGCATGAGCTTGGCACGCCGCTCGCCACCATTCATCTCGTCGCCAAGGAAATGGCGCGCGGTCTTTCGCCTGACGACCCGCGCGCCGAAGATCTGCAATTGCTCGTCACCCAAAGCGAACGCTGCCGCGCCATCATTGGCCAGCTCTCCTCGCGCCGCGACGACGGCGACGTGATGCTGACGCGCGCGCCGATCAAAGTGCTGCTCGAGGAAGTCATCGCTCCACACGAAGGCCTCGGCACAGAAATCGTCATCACCACGCAAGGCGAAGGTCCGCTCAACGTCCGCCGCATGCCCGAGATCGTGCACGCGCTCGGCGGCATTGTCGAAAACGCCGTCGGCTTCGCCAACACGCGCGTCGATGTGGAAGCCCGCTGGGACACCGATTATGTCGACATCACCGTGCGCGACGACGGCCCGGGCTTCGCGCCCGCCGTGCTCAATCGCCTCGGCGAACCCTATCTCACTGAACGTGACGCCGAAGGCGCCGCCGGCGGCCTGGGCCTCGGTTTCTTTATCGCCAAGACGTTGCTCGAGCGCAGCGGCGCCAAGCTGGACGTCAAAAACCGCCGCATCCCCAATCAAGGGGCTATCGTCAGCGCCCGCTGGCCACGCTCGGCCATCGAGGCGCCTGCGCTTTAAGTTCAGGCCAAAAGTCCCTACATACGAGGCACATCGGAGCCGCGAATTTCATGGATCTCGCCACCCCTCTGCAGGGCGACAAAAGCCTGCTCATCCTCGATGACGACATCGCTTTCCGCACCCGCCTAGCGCGCGCCCTCGAGGGCCGAGGCTTTGAGGTAACCTCGGCCGGCTCCGTTGCCGAAGCCTCTGATGTCGCCACCAAAACCCCGCCCGCTTACGCGGTGCTCGATTTGCGTCTCGAAGACGGCTCCGGCCTCAGCGTCGTCGAAGCTTTGAGCAAGCACCGTCCCGACTGCCGCGTCGTGATGCTCACCGGCTACGGGGCCATCGCTACTGCCGTCGCTGCAGTGAAAGCCGGCGCCATCGACTATCTCGCCAAGCCCGCAGACCCGGAAGACATCGTCAAAGCTTTGCTCGCCGCACCCGACGACAAGCCAGAGCCTCCGGACAATCCGATGTCGGCCGACCGCATCCGCTGGGAGCACATCCAGCGCGTCTACGAACTCTGCGGCCACAACGTCAGCGAAACCGCCCGCCGCCTCAACATGCACCGCCGCACGCTGCAGCGGATTTTGGCCAAGCGCGCGCCGCGCTAGGCGCTCTCCAAAGCAAAGGGCCGCAGCTTTGCTGCGGCCCTCGCATTTGCACTATGCGCGTCGCCTAGAACGTGCGGCGAACCGTGATGCCAATGGTCCTCGGCTGGTTGGTTTCAAAGCCCAGCCGCGCGCGGCCGCCGCGTTCGCGGTCGAACGACAGGTGCGCATTCTCATCCGTGATGTTGTTCACGTAGATCTGGGCGCCCCAGCGATCGTTTTCGACGCCGACGTTAAAGTTCACGATCGTGTACGGGTCGAGTTCGAGGTCGAGCGCGGTTGCGCCATTGCCGGTCGCGCCATTGAATGCCAGGTGCGAGACGAAAACGCCCGCGCCAGGTTCTTGGTCGCCTGGTTGCGTGAAGCGGCTGCCCATGGTGGTCGCGCTGAGCGCCACATGCGCCTGGGCGCCGTGACCGGCCCAGGCCGCGTCCCAGTAATATGCTGCTGTCGCCGCCAACTGATAGTTCGGCGTTGAAGGCAAGCGATTGCCGTTGCGGATGCCGGCGATTACGGCGCCACCGGCGGTGCGCACATCAGAGTCGAATTGCGATTCCACCACACTGGCCGCGAGCGAAAGCTCGAGGTTGTGGATCGGCGTCGCCGTCATTTCCGCTTCGAGCCCAATGGTGTGGGCCTTCGGCACGTTGAACACCACGCGCGAGGAGCACGAACCCGCATCCGCGGAAACCTGCAGGTTCTGAATGCGGTTGTAGAAGGCGGCGCCATTGAAGGTGAACACGCCGCGCTCGTACTTGAAGCCGATTTCGTGGTTCCATGAGGTTTCGTCGTCGTAGCGCGGACGGCCTCCGAACGTCAGGGCGTCAGGCCCGCCCGCCCCGCCGCTGCAGAGCGGCAAGTTGAGCGGATCGTTCGCGCCGCCGAGGCGGAAGCCCTTCGACACCTGCGCGTTGATGATCAAGTCATCATTGACATGATGGCTGAGCAACAGGCGTGGCGAGAAGCCCTCGGAATGTGTGCTGTCGGTGCGGTCGTCGCCGTTGGAGAACAGCCCGCCAGAGTGAAAGCGGCGCACTTCATCGAAGTTGTAGTAGCGTCCGCCCAGGGTAACAGTGTCGTTGGGGTTGATGTCGAGGCTAGCTTCGCCAAACAGCGCGAACTGCTTGTCATTGTAAGGCAGGTCCGCGTGATAGGGATTGTTGACCAAGCCAAAGCCGTTATCGACCGCCGCCGAGGTGCCAGCGCCGAAGCGCGCATCGGTGTAGGCGTCGTAACCCGGCGTGGGCAAACGTTGATGATAATGGCGGTCAGCGTCTGAATAGAACGCGCCGACCAACCAGCGGAACGGTCCCGGCGCATTCGAAGCGACGCGCACTTCTTGCGTCCATTGCTCGAGCTGCGTCGTGTCGCGCAGGTTCGATGGCAGCAGCACTGCCGCATTCGGGTAGGCGAGATCGACGGAAACACTGCCCGTCAATGCGCTGGCGTCGCGGCTCACCAGAATGTCGCGATGCGTGTAGGTCGACACTGAGGTCAGCGTGACCGCGCCGAGGTCCCAGTTCGCGGTGAGATCGGCGATGCCGGTGCGGTCGCGGAATTCCTCACCGAGCAACAGCAATTGCGCACGCTCGCCCAGATTGACCGGTGGCGTGGTGAAGGCGTTGCCGTAGAGATTGAAGACTTCCTCGCGATTGAAGCCGTTGACGTCGATTTCCTGATAAAGGATGCGCGGCGTGATGGTGAGATTTTCCATCGGACGCCAGGTCATGGCGATGCGGCCGCCGGCGCGGAAGCCATCATTGACGTTGTCCGATGTGCTGCCGTCGAGGTGGCGCGCGTCGATGAAGCCCGGATACCTTGTGTAATAGCCAACCGCGCGCACGGCGGCGCGCGAACTCAGCGGCGTGTTGATCATGCCGCGCACCGCCCCACCTGTGCCGCCGTCCTGAACGGTGTTCACGTCGCCTTCGATCGACGCTTCAAAATGATCGACAGGTTGGTTGGTGATGTAGCGGATGGTGCCGCCGACCGAACCGGAGCCGAACAGCGTACCCTGCGGGCCGCGCAGCGTTTCAACGCGGTTCAAGTCGTAGAGGTCGAGGTCCGGCGTAAACAGCGACAGCGAAATCACCGACTCGTCGAGATAAATGCCGACTTGTTCTTTGACGCCCGGCTGGTCGCGCACGATCTGGCCGGCCGAGACGCCGCGGATCGCCACTTGGCTCTGGCCCGGGCCGAGGTTCTGAACCGAAAGGCCCGCGACGTTGCGCGACAGATCTTCGAGGTTGGTCGCCCCGGTGCGCTGGATGTCTTCCTGCGTCTGCGCGTTCACCGAGAACGGCACATCATGGATCGATTGCGCACGGTGCGTGGCCGTGACGATAATCTCTTGATCGTTGTTCGCGCCCGTATCCTGCGCGAATGCCAACGTTGGCGCCGCAGCGGCCAGCAAAACAGCGAAACAGCAAGCCTGCAGCAACTTTTTCCGACGGCGCATTGATCCCTCCCAAACACCGAACCAATCGCCATGTTAAGGGTGTTGTCACAGATTGTGACGCGATCTCACTTGCCGGGAGAGCACAGAATTTCGGCTCGCGTGCTGCGATGGCGCAATTCTCGCTTAGGCGATGTGGAGGCCGATGCGCGCAAGCCTGCCGCGCGACCTTGTTTATAGAAGTCTAGAATTGTCTTGAGATTGAGAAGGTCGTTTGCTGGGCGTCGTAATCCGAGAACGGATCGTTAGAGTTGTTGTTGCGGTATTGATAACTCAGCGTCAGTCCGCACGAGCACGACAGCGGATTCCACAACGTGATGCCAGCCTTTGGCGCGACGTAGGTATCGTGCCGATTTTTGCCCGCCACTTCTGTACGCGAGTAATAGCGGTCCCGCGCTTGAACACCCGCCGAGACAAACAGGTGATCATTCAGTCTGTACCGGTACGTCGCTTCAGCGCCGTACTCGGCATATTCGCCTGGGGCGATCGGATCTTCTAGGAAATCATGCGCCGTTCCTTGAATGCCGCTCCAACGCACCCAGGGCACGACAAACAACGAATCGTTGTCCGAGAAAATGCGGGGCACGGAAAGACCGCCCATCAATTCGGCGTACGCCCCTTGGGTCGCCGTTGAGTCCTCGCCGTAATCGCGCCACCCGGCACGCAGGCGCGTCCAATAGGTAAGACTGTCTCTGTGTCCTTCGACGGTCACGCCGGCGTTGATTTCGTCGTAGTAGAAGACGTTGGAAAAACTCGAGACCGCAAAGCCGATCGCGGGGATGGCCGCCGATGAGGGCGTCAGATCGATGATCGGCCCTATCGAAGCGCCCACGTATCCGTAGTTCAGTTCATCAATCTCGGGCGTCACTTCGACCTGGAAGTTCACCAAAGTTCGCCAGCGGCGCGCGCCAAACCGGCGCTCGTCGACCCAGGTGCCATTGACGAACGTCGTGTAGGCGGACTCGTTGTCCACGCTCGAATCCAGCGGGTTCGAATCCCATTGCTCGCCGAACTCCACACGGAACGACGTGCGTGTCGGCTCCAAAATGCGACGCACACGCTCATAACCGTGCTGGGCGTCAGCATTGTCGGGATTGTTGATCAAAATCCGCTCATAGGCGGCCAAAGCGAGCCGAAGCTTGCCTTGTTCTTCCGCGACCTGGGCGTAGTGAAGGTTCAGCGCGGCGTCCTGAGGGTTGGCGAGGATCTGCGCGTTCAGCTCGTTCAAGTCTTCCGCGTGTGCGGGCGCGCCTGACGCGAACGCGAGCGCAGCCACGCTCGTTGCGAGCAACACAGCCCGCCAAACAGCGAGTTTTCGCTTCAACGCCATCGCTGATCGCCCCGCCGCCCCTGAGACGCGCACCGAGCGGCGCCCCCAGCCGCTCAATCAATTCCCATTGGCGCCACGCATCAAGCGCGTTTTCCCGCCAGGGGAGGAAAAGCGTTTTTGACGAGACCTGGATGCATCAGTGCGCAACCGGCAAGCGCAAATGGACGGCGCCACATCCCTCAATGAGCGAACTGACGGCCCGTTCGAGGTCGAAACAGTTGCCTCCGCGCGGAATGTGCATAGGCTCTCGCGTGGTTTGGGCTGCAAGTGAGTGGGGTGTCGTCGGGTCCGACCCGATGACTCGACGGACAACGCATGAAAACGCAAGTATCACTGATAGCGCTGGCCGCAGCGCTTTCGACGCTCGCGTGGGCCGCTGAGCAGGCTCATGCCGACACGGCGCGCATCGGCGTTGCATCTGCTGTCCGCAATCAGGTGACAGCCGGACAGACCGATTTCCATCCGCTCGTGGTTGGCGGGGGCATTTTCCAAAACGACCTCATCCGCACCGGCACGAACAGTGTCGCCCAGCTCCTCTTCCAGGATCAGACGACATTGAGCGTCGGGCCCAGGTCCGAAGTGCGGCTCGACTCCTATGTTTATGATCCGCATCAAAACGCCGGCAACGTTGCGATTTCGCTGACCAGCGGCGCGCTTCGCTTCATTACCGGCTCGCAGGACCCGCACAATTATTCGATCAGAACGCCTGTCGCCACCATCGGCGTGCGCGGCACCATTGTCGATTTTCTGTTCATCAACGGCCGCGCCTTCGCAATTCTTGATGAAGGGCGCGCACTCTTCACGCTTGGCAACGGACATACGGTCGAGCTGAACGAGGCGGGCACAGCGCTCGAGTTTTTCAATGACGGCACATCCTCCCCGCCGATGGTTTGGCGCGGACGCTACGAAGCCGGTCAACGCGCAGCATCGTTTCCGCTCTACGGCAATTCTTTTGCTGACATGCCCGAGCGCGAAGGCGCGCCGAGTAACGATGATCGCCAAAACCGCACCGATGATCTCAACGGCCGCAACGTAGCGCCGCCACCGCCGCCGCCACCGCCGCCGCCG
>JBAQGO010000093.1:0-2049 GCA_049287825.1 Vitreimonas sp.
GGAAACTCAGGGGCGTTGCTACCGAACCACGGCGGGCCATGCGTTTGAGAGACAAGGTTTCACTGCTTCGATAACTGAAGCAGCGAAACTGAAGATCGGCGCTTTCTCTTCGCCAAGCCGGGTTGCCTCCGGACCGATCCCTGCGACGCTGGGGTTGCCGTGCGCTCTTAGCGCCTAATTTCCGTTCCCGGCTGACGTGCTTGAAGCGACCCATTTCGCTTCAGGACCTTCGGCTTTCTCTTTTCTCACCGAAGCAGCGGCGCCTAATCTCACGATCGTCTTCCGCATCACGCTCATTCCGCATCTTCTGAACTGTTCGACTTTGGGCCTCGAAAGCCTCCCAACAGAAGACGATGCATCATAGGCGGGTTTGAAAACGGTCGAATTGCGAAACGCACCTTCGTTGATGCGTAAGGGGTTTTGGGGCGAAAAGTGTTGGATTGGCATGGCGCCAATCCCCCTATTTTTTAGGCCTCGGCCATTTTTTCAGCGTCAGCCGCTCTGAGCGTTGCCTTCGGATTTATACGGGCGATTAGGTGGATTATCGGCGTCATGCCTGGGGTTACTTCGTCGCGGCCTTGTTCGAGGCCGCGGACCGCGGCTTTGGCGAACTTGGTGACGTCCATCGCGGCGGCGGTGTTCAGCTCTTCCTGGCCTTTGTTGAATTCGGTTTTGACCGCTGGCGGCGCGAGTTCGACAACCTTCACGGCGGTGCGCTTCAACTGCACGCGTAGCGATTGCGTGTAGGAATGCATGGCGGCCTTGGTGGCGCAGTAGATCGGCTTCAGCGGCAGCGGCACGAAGGCCAAGCCCGAGGTGACGTTGACGATCAGCGAAGCGCTCTGGCGTTTCAGCTGCGGCAGGAATTGCTTCACGAGCTGCACGGGACCAGTGAAATTCGCTTTGATTTCCCTTTCGAGGTCCTCAAGCGCGCCGCTCGTGTCGTTCAAATTGAGCTTCCGCCCGATGCCGGCGTTGTTGATGAGCACATTGAGCGCCGGAAACGCGGCGGTGGTTTCGCTGTAGAGACGCGCGATTGCGGCGGGATCGCTTTGATCGCAGATGAAGGCGTGCACGCCGGGCAAGGACTGACGAGCCGCCGCCAGGCGTTCCTCGCTTCGCCCGGTGATGAGAATGGTGTTTTGTCGCTTCAGCAGTTCGACGGCGAGCGCGTACCCAATGCCGCTTGTCCCGCCGGTGATCAAGATGGTGTTCTGAGACATTTGCATTGGGTCAGCATGGCGGATCGACGGAGAATCGGCAACGAAAGCGCGGTGGCGACGCTTGAGCGTCAGCGAAGCCGCCCCGATAGACGAGCATGATCTCCGATATCCCTGCTTTCATCCGTAAGAACACGCGCGTGTTGGCGCCAAGCCATGTGCCGGAGATCAAGCTGCATCTCGCCGACGATGCGGTGGCGTTGTGGGAGATGACGGAAGAGCAACTGGGCGAGATGGGTTTGCCACCGCCGTTCTGGGCGTTTGCGTGGGCGGGCGGGCAAGCGTTGGCGCGCTATCTGCTCGACCATACCGAGATTGCGCGCGGGCGCAGCGTGCTGGATGTGGCGTCGGGTTCGGGATTGGTGGCGATTGCCGCAATGCGCGCGGGGGCGGCTTCGGCGGTCGCGGTGGACATCGATGTGTTCGCGGCGGATGCGGCGAAGCTGAATGCGGCGCTGAACGGCGTGGTGATAGCGACGAGCGATGTTGATCCTGTTGGCAGGCCGACGGAAGCGGCGCTCATTCTGGTCGGCGATCTTTTCTACGATCCCGATTTGGCGCCGCGTGTGCTGGAGTGGCTGATCGCGTTGGAGCGCGACGGCAAGCAGGTGCTGATCGGCGATCCGGGGCGCACGTATCTGCCGCGCGATAAGCTCGAGCAAATCGCGGCGTACGACATTCCGGTCACGCGCGCGCTGGAAGATGCGGAGGTGAAACGCGCGGCGGTTTGGAGGTTGAAATCAACTCTCCTTCCCCGTTAGGGGAAGCTGGCAGCGCGAAGCGCTGACTGAAAGGGCGGCGCGAATGCTTGCAAACATCAGCGCCGCCC
>JBAQGO010000094.1:0-5456 GCA_049287825.1 Vitreimonas sp.
CACTCGAAGGCGTGCCTGGCGTGATGAACACGCCGGTGATCGGCTCCCTCTTCCGCTCGCGTGACTTCCTCAACAATGAAACCGAGCTCGTCATCATCGTGACGCCGTACCTCGTGCGGCCAACGTCGCCGGGCAACATCCGCACCCCGGCCGACGGTTTCATGAACCCGACCGAAGGCGAAAGCCTGCTCACCGGCCGTCTCAACGCCATCTACCGCCCGCCGCAATCTGCCAACGGACAACCTGAGGGCCTGCAAGGGCCGCACGGACACGTCATCGAATGAGGCTCTCCATGTCGCCCCGTCTTCCCTTCGCGCTGCTTGGCTTGAGCACGCTCGGCGCTTGCGCGCTGAACGCCACGCCTCCGCTCAACATCGCTCCCTCGCCGACGCGCGCCGATAGCCATGTGATCGAGGTTTCACAAACTTCGGCGCGCATGGAGATCGCCGTGGCGCCAGGCGACACCATGCTGACCGACAAAGCGCGCAGCGATCTGCACAGCTTCGCCAGCGCCTATCTGCGCTACGGCCACGGTGCGCTGATCCTCAGCACGCCATCCGGCAGCGCCAATTCGAGCGCAGCTTCGATGCTTGCCGGTCAAACCCGTATGTCGCTCGTCGACAGCGGTGTCAGCTATGGCGCAGTCGCGGGTTCGACCTATGACGCCGGCGATGACGGCGACGCGCCAATCGTCGTGACGTTTGCGCGCTTCGAAGCGCAAGCGCCCGAATGCGCGCCGATCTACACACAAGACCTCGCGCACCAGGAAGACAACCAGGCATGGGGCAGCTTCGGCTGCGCCATGCAAGCGAACCTGGCCGCGGAAGTCGAAGATCCGAGCGATCTGCTTGAGCCGCGCGCGGATGCGCCCCGCGACTCCAACCGCCGCACCACCGTTATGGAAGCGTACCGCGCCGGCCAAACCACGCACGCCACGCGCGACGCAGACGAACGCTCCACCGTCAGCAACGTCGCCGCACAATAGGGCATAGCCAGCATGAGCAATCCTGATCCAGCGTGGCGCCTCGATAACGAGGACGATTTTGTTCTCGAGGAAGATACGGAATTTGGCCTCGGCGACATCGAGGGAAATTTGCCGCCATTCGACTCTGAACCAGCGGCGGCGTCTGCGGAGGAAATCGATCCGGCTCATGCGCTGGGCGGCGACGATCCTTTCGCGCTCACGCCAATAGCTGCTCCCTCGCCGCAAGCGCACGCCGTGCTAACGCGCGATGATACCCGCACCACCGAGCAGCCGGTGCCACGCATCACCATTCACGCCAGCTGCGACCGGCCAGAAATTGCCGATGTCATCTCGGCCATCACCGCTGACCGCCGCATGGCGCGTGCGGAGATCACGGTTGAGGCCGGCGGCATCGACGCCGCCGTCATCCGCTTTGCTTCACAGGCCAGTCCCAACCTGCTCATTCTCGATACACAGATGCAGGGTCCGTCCATGCTGCACAGCTTGGATCGCCTCGCGCAGGTGATCGAGCAAGGCACCAAAGTCGTCATCATCGGCGCCGTCAACGACATCGGTCTCTTCCGCGAGCTGATGAGCCGTGGCGTCAGCGAATACATCGTGCCGCCGTTGCAGCCGATCGACATGATCCGCACCGTCTGCGGCCTCTATGTCAGCTCAGACAAGCCGTTCGCGGGCCGCGTCATTGCGGTGATCGGCGCGCGTGGCGGCGTCGGCGCCTCGACGATCGCGCACAACCTCGCCTGGTCGATCGCCGAGCGCCAAGAATCCGGCGCCACCCTGCTCGATCTCGACCTTTCCTTCGGCACAGCAGCGCTCGATTTCAATCAAGACCCGCAACAATCAATCGCCGACGCCCTGACTGCGCCGGATCGCGTCGACGACGTCTTCCTCGATCGCGTCACCACCAAACATACGCAGCGCCTGATGATGCTCACCGCGCCCGCGACCCTGGAGCGCGAATTCGAACTCGATCACAGCGCCTTCGAGATTGTGATCGAGCGCGTCCGCCGCACCAGCCCATTCGTGGTGCTCGACCTGCCGCACATCTGGACCTCTTGGGTGAAGCAGACTCTGCTTGCCGCCGATGACGTGATCATCGTCGCTGGGCCCGATCTCGCCAGTTTGCGCAACACCAAGAACATTCTCGACCTGCTGAAGGCGATGCGACCCTACGACAGCCAACCCGCAGTCGCCTTGTCGATGGTCGGTGTGCCGAAGCGTCCGGAAATTCCGTTCAAGGATTTCGCGGAGGCGCTGGGATCAGACCCGGTGGCATCGTTCCCGTTCGACCCCGCTCTGTTCGGCATGGCCGCAAACAACGGACAAATGATTGGCGAAGTCGCCGCGCAGTCGAAGACAGCGCTGGCGATCGATGAACTCGCCGCTTCCCTGACGGGCCGTAAGCCGGTGGAGACGAAGAAGACGTCTCTGGCGGACAAGATCCCGTTCCTGAAGCGCTAGGGGACTAAATGTTTGGAAAGCGAAGCGACGCACCCAACGCTGCGCCTGCATCGCCGGCAGCGCCCGCGGCGCCGTCGGCCGCGCGCGTGCAAGCGGCCGTCGCTGCGCCGAAACCTGCGGCGCCGGCGTCTACGCCATCGCGCCCCGCTTCGTCACCGCCTGCCAATAGCAACGCGCGCATGCAGCCTTCGGCGGACGCCGTCGATACGCCGGAATTCCGTTCCGAGGCCTACTACCGCGTCAAGTCAACGATCTTCAATGCGCTGATAGAAACCATCGACTTGACGCAACTGGCGCAGCTCGATTCCGAAAGCGCACGCGACGAAATCCGCGACATCGTCGCCGAGATCATCTCGATCAAGAACGTCGTCATGTCGATTTCCGAGCAGGAAAGCCTGCTCGACGACATCTGCAACGACGTTCTGGGTTATGGACCTCTCGAACCGCTGCTGGCGCGCGACGACATCGCAGACGTGATGGTCAACGGGGCCGGCTCGGTGTTCATCGAAGTCGCAGGCAAGATTTCCAAGACCGGCATCCGCTTTCGCGACAACGGCCAGCTGATGAACATCTGTCAGCGTATCGTCAGCCAGGTCGGCCGCCGCGTCGACGAAAGCTCGCCGATCTGCGACGCGCGCTTGCCGGATGGCTCTCGTGTCAACGTCATCGTGCCGCCGCTGGCCATCGATGGGCCGACGCTCACCATCCGGAAGTTCAAAAAAGACAAGCTGAAGCTCTCCAACCTGGTGGAGTTCGGCTCGATCTCGCCCGCGGGCGCTAAGATACTCCAAATCATCGGCGCCTGCCGCGCCAACATCCTGATCTCCGGTGGTACCGGTTCGGGCAAGACCACCCTGCTCAACACGCTGACCGCCTTCATCGACCCAACCGAGCGCGTGATCACTTGCGAAGACGCCGCGGAATTGCAGTTGCAACAGCCGCACGTCGTGCGCCTTGAAACACGTCCGCCGAACCTCGAAGGCAGCGGACAGGTCACCATGCGCGATCTAGTCAAGAACTGCCTGCGGATGCGTCCGGAGCGGATCATCGTCGGCGAAGTCCGTGGCAGCGAAGCGTTCGACTTGCTGCAAGCCATGAACACGGGTCACGACGGCTCGATGGGAACGCTGCACGCCAACACGCCGCGTGAAGCCCTCTCGCGTCTTGAATCGATGATCACCATGGGCGGCTTCTCACTACCGCCCAAGACCATTCGCGAAATCATCGTCGCCGCTGTCGACGTCGTCATTCAGGCCGCGCGCCTGCGCGATGGTTCGCGTCGCATCACGCAGATCACCGAAGTCATGGGCCTCGAAGGCGAGACCATCATCACTCAAGACATCCTGCTCTACGAAATTCAGGGCGAAGATCAGAACGGCCGCATCACCGGCCGTCACAAGGCCACAGGCGTCGGCCGTCCGCGTTTCTGGGAGCGCGCGCGCTATTTTGGCCTTGAAAAGGAATTGGCGTTGGCTCTCGACGAAGCGGAGAACGCGTAATGGAGCTTCTCGCCGCCGTCCTCGCCTTCCTTGCTATCGGCGGCATTGGTTTCGCCTTCGCGGGCGGCCAACCAGCTACAGCGTCTAAGCGCGTGAAAGCCGCTGTCAACGCCTCAAAGCCTGTGGACCGCCGCAAACAAGCCGTCGACAACGCCGCGCAGAAACGAAAGCAAACCAACCAAGAAGCTCTGAAAGAGCTTACTCTCACCGAAAAACAATCACGCAAGCGGCGGCTATCGGTGAAGGGTATGCTGGCGCAAGCTGGGCTCAACCTCACACCCACAGTGTATTGGGTTCTGGCGGGCACGCTTGCGTTCATTCTCGCCTTCACAGGACTGATGCTTCAGGGCTGGATCGGCGCAGCAGTTGGTTTCTTCGTTGGTTTGTTCGGTATTCCGCGCTGGGTGCTCGGTTTTCTGGTTGGCGGTCGCCAAAAGAAGTTCGCCAACCAACTCGCCGACGGCATCGACGTCATCGTGCGCGGGGTGAAATCCGGTCTGCCGCTCGGCCAGTGTTTGCGTATCATCGCCGGCGAGAGCCCCGAGCCGCTGCGCACCGAATTCCAAAACCTCGTCGACGCGCAAGCCATGGGCGTGCCGCTGGATGTCAGCTTGCAGCGCGTGTACGACCGCATGCCGTTGCCGGAAATGAACTTCTTCAACATCGTTCTCATCATTCAGCAGAAGACTGGCGGCAACCTTTCGGAATCGCTCGGCAACCTCTCAGCCGTGCTGCGCGCACGCAAGCTGATGAAGGAAAAGGTGAAGGCGCTGTCAGCAGAGGCCAAAGCGTCCGCGATGATCATTGGCGCGCTGCCCCTCTTCGTCATGGGCATGGTCTATTTCACGCGCCCGCAATACATCTCGATCCTGTTCACCGATCCGGTGGGCAATTTCATTCTCATCTGCTGCGTGGTTATGATGTCAACGGGCATCTTCGTCATGCAGAAGATGGTCAACTTCAAGTTCTGAGCTCCGCGCATGGCCAACCAGCTCATTGAAACGCTAATCGACCCGATGACCATCGCGGGCGTGCTGGCCGCTGGCGCATGCTTCGCCACCGTGGTGACCGTTGCCGCGCCCATGCTTGCCGAAGACAAGCTGGGCTCGCGCTTAAAAGAAGTGGCCAAGCGGCGCGAAGAGCTGCGCAAGAAGTCCCGCGCCGAATTGGCCAAGGGCGCAACACTGCAGCACAAGAACGCCAACCAGATCGCCAAAAGCCTCGTCGATAAGCTTCAGCTACAAAAGGCGCTGGCTGATGACACGCTGACCGAGAAGCTCATTCGCGCCGGCCTCCGCGGCCATGCCGCGCAGACCATGTTCTATTTCTATCGCGCCGCGTTGCCGATCGGGTTCGCCCTCTTCGGTCTCTTCTACATCCTAACCATCGGCCACGCCTGGCCCTTCCACTACAAGCTCGCAGCCGTGGTTGGCGGCGCAGCGCTCGGCTTCTACGCGCCGGGTCTCTACCTCAAGAACCGCGCCGACAACCGCAAATCCAAAATCATGCAG
>JBAQGO010000095.1:0-28631 GCA_049287825.1 Vitreimonas sp.
ACATAACTCTGCAGATTTTACAATCGCGATATGCTCGTCCTCTCCCGATAGGGAGAGGTGGCGCGTGCGCAAGCACGCGACGGAGAGGGCGGCGCTGGCGTGGCCGACGTTCGCGCCGCGCCCTCAGTCAGCGCTGACGTGCTGACAGCTCCCCCTAACGGGTGAGCACGAGAGGGCCGCGATCAGAATGTGCGACTCGCGGACAACAAAAGAAAATCTGCTATCTCCGTCCGCGAGGGAGTCGTCATGCAGGCTTGGATCGTTTTGTTTTTGGCGGGGCTCGCGGAAATTGGCTGGGTGATTGGGCTCAAATATTCTGAGGGCTTCACGCGGTTGGCGCCTTCTGCGTTCACCGTCGTTTCGTTGGCGGCGTCGATGCTGTTGCTCGGCGCGGCGGTACGGTCGCTGCCGATTGGGACGGCGTATGCGGTTTGGACGGGGATTGGCGCGATCGGTGCGGCGATCGCGGGACTGATGCTGTTTGGCGAAAGCGGCAATCCGATGCGGCTTTTGTGCATTGGGCTGATCGTTGCGGGCGTCGTGGGGCTGAAACTTTCAACGCCGGGCTGATCGGCCTTGCGGCTGCGCGGCGCGCGCCGTTAAGGAAGCGTCGGAGCTGGCCCGATGCCGTTAATCAAGCGCAAGCACGCGACGCTGAAGGCGTACATTCACGACTGGCTCGAGCCGGACGATCCCAACAGCATCAATTTTTTCAGCGGCGCCATCATCGCGCTGGTGCTGATCAGTCTGGCGGCGCTGGCGCTGGAGACGGAAGCGATCCGGCCGGACTCGCATTTCGCGCCCGGATTCGAAGAGTTTCTGAGAAACATCAACGCCGCCATCGTGGTGATCTTCGCGATCGAATTCACGCTGCGGTTTTGGTCGGAAGGCGAGAACCCGCGACATGCGGGAGTCGTAGGGCGGCTGCGGTTTCTCTCGCGCTTCATCACCATTGCCGATGTGCTGGCGTTTCTACCCGAGCTGATCGTGCTGGTGTTCATTCCGCATTTGCATGGCGGCTGGCTGGCGGGTTTGCGGGCGTTGCGGCTGTTTCGCTTGTTCAAGCTGGCGCGCTATGTTTCGGCGTTCGCGATTGTGGGCGCGGCGGTGCGGCGCGCGGGCGCTCCGTTGTTAGCGGCGCTCTGCGTGGCGGCGGCGCAGCTCTATATCTCGGCGATGCTTCTCTATTTCATCGAAGGGCAGGAAAATCCTGAGTCGTTTGGCTCGATCACGCGCGCGCTTTGGTGGGCGGTGGTGACGTTGACGACAGTTGGGTACGGGGATGTCTACCCGCACACAGTGTTGGGACGTGTCGTTGCGGGATTCGTTGCTGTCACCGGCATCGGCATCGTGGCGCTGCCGACGGCGATCTTGGCTTCATCGTTCGCGGAGGAATTCCGCGAACGCTATGAGGCGCACGAGAAGGCGGTTGAAGAGGCTAAGGAGCAGACGGAGTAATCAGAACGAGTGCTTGAGCACCAGCGTGAACGGCACGTTGTATGAATGAAAATCGTCGGCGCTCAGGCTCGAGTCCCGTTGCTTGAATCCAAGGTCTAGCTGCAGTTCGGCGTTCTCGGTAATGGCGTGACTGAAAATCACGTCGAGCGCGTAGATGTGATCCTCGCGCTCGGGGTGAACGCTGGCGTATCTGCGATAGGCCGCCGTTACATCGATCTCCAGCCCGACCCCCAGGCCGATATCTTTGATCGTGCCGGTGATGCCGGCCTGTGCGTAAGAATACGATGCGTCGTCTGGATTCACCCAGACCGTCCCAAGTGTCACGTTCGCCGAAATGCCGCCGCTCTCACGGGCGACGAAATCGTGGTCGACAGCGAGGCTGAGATTGTGACTCGAGAAGGACCAGTCTTCAAAAAAGCCATCGTAGGCAATCGTGTTGGCCAGACCGAGCGACACGTGGGTTTGAAACGTGTGATTGTCGGTGACGCCATCGCCAATGCGATGGGAATAATTGAATCCCAATTGCGCGTCGCCGGAATCGCCGCCGATGTCTTGAAAGTAGTCCGACGCCTCGACGGTCAGGCTGGTGGTAAGCGTCCAGTTCGGGTCAAAACTCGGTTCGTCGCCATCGTGATGTTGACAGAGGCCAACCCGAGAATTGCTGATCCAATCAAGCTCGACGCTCCCGTCGAACGAACTGTCTGAGCGACCGTGGCGCACTTCCTCAGCATTGGAAGCGTAGGCGACATCGAAATCGGCTTCGCCGGCGCGGCTCCAAGTATGAATTCTCTGCCAATCGTTTGATGTGCACTGCGTGCTCACGCCGATGCGTTCGACGTCGGCAGCGCTGACTGGCGTCGCAAGAATGTCGCGGCCGCCAAAGGCATATGCAAGAAAGCTCACGCGCCCTTCTGTGTCGGCGGCGGCGGCGTTTTGAAGGTTTATGACAGGCTGCGGCTCAGATTCACTGCGCTGTTGCTGCTGTCGTAGCGTTGAGTGGCGTGTGCTGATGCGAAATTCAGTATTGATCGCGCTCTGCGCATGCGCCGAGCTCGCTGTCGCGATGCCGCAGATTAACGCTGTTGCGAAGCAACCCCCGGCTCGGCCTGTCCATCCCCCCATTTTCGTCCCTCCGCCCCTCCGCGGAGATCATCGCCGCGGACCAACCGTTCCGCATTCGGAGGTGGCTCGCTTCTCTCTGCGGTCTGAGCCTGGACGTCCGAAGCGGTGACCCGAGGAGTCTCGATGCGGTGGCGATGGCGGTGTTGCGCGTTTGTAGAAATGCGCTGCTCGAGCCTGATCACGTGGCCGATATCTTTCGCGTGCGCCGCGCCAGGAAGAGAGGCGGCGACCAGCACGATCAGAACGGCTTTGGCGACCATTTGCATAGAAGCTCATATAGGTCTTGGAACCCTTGAAGTCTCTAGTGGAACAATTATCAGACCGTCAACCAAGAGTTGCGTAGCGAGCGTTATCAACGTCGGCGAGCGTTTCAACTCCTAGGTGGCGGCTGAGAGAGATTGAGCCTCCGGCGCTCGCCGATGCGGTTGCCGGAAATGCCGCCTTCGACCATCTCAGTGCCGGAGAGCGCGAAGATGCGGCCGCCGGTGAAGATGGCGCGGGAGTTGCCGTACCAATCGATGCACGAAACTTCACAATGGTAGCTCGGGTCTTGCGCATGATCGTTGGAATTGAGCAGGCCCATGTCGTTGAGCTGACCGGCGGCGTTCACCGACAAGAAGCTCAGGTCGGAGGATTCGCTGCGGAACACCCAGCGGCCGCTCTGCTTCACGCCACCGACGGTCGGCAAGCCCATAAGTCCGCCTTCGGGGCCGATCAAGCTGTTGAAGGCGTGCGAACGGTTCTCTGACTCGAAGCGGCCAGCGAGCAGATGCGTGTCGGCGATGCGCGGGCGGCCGCGTAGGTCGAGCAGCGAGACGTTGAGGCCTTCATCGTTGCGATAGCCCGTCAGCGCTATGTTACTGGCGCCGGCGCGTTCGATGCGCAGCACGCCGTGTGGCGCGTCGACGCTGATGGGGTTGTTCGGGCGTGAGACCGGCACGGCGACGATGCGGCCGGTGACGGTTTGTCCCTGCGGCGGATACGAACTCCAGTTTGGACGCGAACCGTAGACGAGATAGTTTTCGGTGAAGCGCGGTTCGTATTGGGCGCCATCTGGGCTTGGCTCGTTGACGTAGCTCCAATCCGGCGCTTGGCGTGGTGTGGCGCTGAGCGAAGAGAGCGGCGTGTGGAAATAGCGGAGACGTGGATGTTCGCTGTAGCTATTGCAGCCATCCCAACCGAGCAGCGCGCGGAATTCGCCGCCATTGGCGTCGAGCGCGAACTGGTTTGTGGGCACGCCGCGCGTGAAAAGGGCGCGGGGTGTGCGGCCGGAGAGCGGCACTTGGTAGAGGGTTGCCGAGACCGGGTTGTTGGCGTTGCCTTGGCAATCGCGATCGGCGTAACCGCCGCTCACCCACAAATAAATGTCGCTGGTGGAAACGAAAAATTCGCGCTCCGACGTGCCGACGAAGGCGGTGGTGCGGCAATCGAGTTCATCGCCGGAGCGCAGATCGCCGAGCGGGCACACGGAAACCGAGTGCACGAATGGCGCGAGCGTTGAGCGCAGCGGTCTGTAGATATCGTGCGCGTCGAACAGCGGCTTGCCGCGCGTGGTTTCGGCTTGGCGTTCGCCGTCGCGCACCCAGCGGCGGATCAGCGGCCAACGCATCGGCTGATCGGGATTGAGATAGGCGATGTTGAGCGGCGTGTAGACGACGAGATTGCCGTTCACGAGGCGCGTCGCGTAATTCTCGGCGGAATAATAATCGTTGGACGAGAGATAATAGATGGCTTCGCGATGCAGTTGGCCGGCGTCGTTCAGTGTGAACACGGTGATTTCGGACGCGCGCTCGCGATACGAATAGCCAGTGACGAGGATGCGGTTTCCGCTGACCAGCATCTCATCGTACCACATCTGATTGCGCGCATCGCGATAGACGTTGGCGCGTGATGTGAGCGCGAGTCCGGGCTGTCCGCCGGGGGCGGTGTCGACCACGAACAAGCGGCCGTCTTGCAGCACGACGAGGAAGCGGCCGAGTTGTTTGACGATGTCGCCTTCGTCGACTCCTTGGGTCTGCACGTTGGTGACGGATGCCCCGGCGGGCGTCGAGACGTTGCCTTGCGCTTGTGCGGGCGCTGCAGATGTAACCGCGGCGGGAGGCGGCGGAGGCGGTGGAGGCGGCATTAGTCCCGCGCCGTCGGCCTCAGCAGCGCCGCGATAGCGGCGGCGGCTGTCGGCTTCTTGCAGTGCGCGTACGGTGCGCACGTATTGCAGGAATTCCGCGTCGCCGGAGAAGCGCTGTAGCGACGGCCATGCTGGCGCTTGCTGAGGCGGAAGTTGGCGAATTGGACCTTTGACGGGCTGCGCTGCAGCCGAAGACACAATCGCGACGAAGGCCAATGTGGCCAACCACCGAAAGCGCATAGCGTGATCTCCCCGTTCAGGAGATCACGCTACCGCATTGTGGCGCCGGTGCGATCCGAAAGTTGGCAGAAACGCGTCAGAACGGATTGAGGCGGCGATGTCTTGAATAATTGAGGTAGCCAATGTTGGCGCCGAGGCGGAAGCCGACGCCGGCGCGGATTGGCGCCAAGATGATGCGGCCGCTTTGTTGATAGTTGGCGCCGAAGCCGCCGATGAAATAGGCCGAACCATCAACGCCGGGGAAACGCTGGAAGATGCGGCTGGGGTCGGTCATGTGATAGACCAGCGTGAAGACTTTCGAGCCATTGCCGCCGGTATCGAAACCAATCGACGGGCCTTGCCAATAAACTGGCGTGACGCCCATGTTTCTCTTCAAGTGCAGACGGCCACCGCCGTAGCGCAGACCGATGCCAATCGCGCCTGACCCTTCGTCACCAGTGATGTAGCCGTTTGGGCGGCCCTTATCGTTAAAGACGTGATGGATGACATTGGCCAAGCCTTCCGCGGCAGCCCCGAAGAAGTCTTCCGCAGCGCGGATGATTTCCGGTTCTGAGTAGGTGTCGCGGTCCTCGCGTTGCGCCCATGCAGCTTCAGGAATGAGCGCGCTTGCGGCAGTGGCGCCAAGACCGAGCGCGATGGTGCGGCGTGTCTTGGAATGGTCTTCACTCATGCGACATTCTCCAGTTCCCCGGGTGCGATGTAAGTGTCGCCATGCCGGTAATCAATTACAGGCCCGCGTCGCTTGCGATGCGGTATCCGCTTCCAAACGGTCGAAGGAACGTGAGGTTCCGTAGGCGGCGCTAGTGCGGTGGAATGGGCCCCGGCGCAGGCCCTGGGCCAATCGGAGCGGGCCGCTGGATCAAGGGTGGAATGCGAATAGGCGGCAGGTTAGGCGGCCCAATGGGGTGAGGGCCGATGCCACGGGGCGTGATCGACAAGCGTCGCGGCACGAAGCACTGCACGATGTACGGCGCGCCGCCCGTGTCGCTCCAGAGCCCGAGATAAGCTGCGGGCCCGTACGGGGTGGTGCACGTCTCGTTGTGAAAAAAGATGAAGTAGCGCTTCGGCGCCAGCGCGCTGAACGCGCCCGCGATCGTGACCGTTGGCGAATATTCGGTGACGTTTGTCGTGGTCAGTGGACACGGCGCCGCGCCGCAGCTGACGCTGATGTTGAAAGTGGTCACGCCGCCGCGCGTGACCTCGGAGAAGCCATAGGTCTCGCGCGAGCCTGGCGGATAGAGAACTCCGGTGACTTCCACCCAGTCGCCGTCTGGCGGTGTCGCGTTCGCTTCGCCTGCGATCGCAAGGCTGAGAAAGGTCACAGCGAAGGCCGCAACTCGGAATGTCAGGCGCATGATCCACCCCATGTGCGCGCCAGAAAGCGCGGTCCCTCGCGCTGTGCGGAGTTGGCGCGCTTACGAATTGGCGGTCAAGACTTATGCGCTAAGCGCTTGGCGCGGCTTCTGTTTCCATACGGCCAATGGCGAAGAAGCGGTCGCGGCGCTGTGCACGCAGGTCATCCGGCGACTTTTCGGAAAGTGCATCGAGCGCTTCCGCAACGATGGCGCCAACGGTCGCGATGGCGGCGCTTGGCTCACGATGCGCGCCGCCCATAGGCTCGGGAATGATGGCGTCGATGACCTTCAGCTCGATCAGATCTTGCGCAGTGATTTTCATAGCGGTGGCTGCTTCCTTGGCGCGCGCGCTGTCCTTCCAGAGAATGGATGCCGCACCCTCCGGCGAGATCACTGAATAGATTGAATGCTCGAGCATCAGCACTTTGTTGGCCGCAGCGATGGCGATGGCGCCGCCGGAGCCGCCTTCGCCGGTGATCACGGCAACCATCGGCACGCCGAGCGTGAGGCAGCGCTCGGTCGAGCGAGCAATGGCTTCGGCTTGTCCGCGCTCTTCGGCGCCGATGCCGGGATAGGCGCCAGCGGTGTCGACGAAGCTGACGACGGGGAGCGAGAATTTGTCGGCGAGATCCATCAAGCGCACGGCTTTGCGATAGCCCTCGGGGCGCGCCATGCCGAAATTGTGCTTGAGGCGCTCGGTGGTGGTGCGGCCCTTTTCGTGGCCGATAACCAGAATGGGACGCCCCAAGAACTTACCGAGTCCGCCCAGGATGGCTGCGTCCTCGCCGTAATTGCGGTCGCCAGAGAGTTCGACGAAATCCGTGACCAGCGCGCCGACGTAGTCGCGGAAGCGCGGGCGATCTTGATGCCGCGCGACTTGCGTTTTCTGCCAGGGATCGAGCTTGGAATAGATGGTGGCGAGCTGGTTTTCGGCTTTGGTTTTCAGCCGGCCCAGCTCTTGGCCCTGGCTGATGGCGTCGGCGCCGGACGCCTCGGCAAGCGCTTGCAGCTCCTCGATCTTGGTTTCGATCTCGGCGACAGGTTTTTCAAAATCGAGGTACGTGCGCAAAGCGAGTGGGGCCCTAGAAAGCGGCGGACAATAGACGCCAAGCGTGTTGCTTCAAGGTAAAGCGCCACCCCGGATAGGCGGATTGCGCTGGCGCACGGCTCAGATCATGCTGCGCATGCGAACATAACAGGACCGGCGCGCCCATGAAGCCACCCCGTCAGTTTTACGCTCCCTTGGCGAGCGGTGCGCCCGAGCCGATGCGCGAGCCACCCGTGAAGCTGGAGCGGATGGTGCATTTCGTGCCTCCGTATAACGAGAAGCTGCGGGCGCGTGTGCCGGAAATGGCGACGCAGGTCGATGTGATCCTCGCCAATCTCGAAGACGCCATTCCGGCAGGCGCGAAAGCGGATGCGCGCGCGGGCGCGATCGAGATGGGCAAGAGCTTCGACTTTGCCGGGGCAGGCGTTGGCTTTTGGTCGCGCATCAATGCGCTGAATTCGCCGTGGCATTTGGATGATGTGACGGAGCTGGTGGCGAACGTCGGCAATCAGCTTGATGTGATCATGGCGCCCAAGGTCGAGGGGCCGTGGGACATTCACTATTTGGATCAGCTTCTGGCGCTGCTCGAAGCCAAGCATGGCGTGAAGAAGCCGATCATGATCCATGCGATCTTGGAGACGGCGCAGGGCGTGGCGAATGTGGAAGCCATCGCCGGCGCTTCGCCGCGTATCCATGGAATTTGTTTGGGACCGGCAGATCTGGCGGCGTCGCGCAAGATGAAGACGACGCGCGTGGGTGGTGGACATCCTGGCTACAAAGTGATCAGCGATCCGGTTGAAGGCCAACCGCGCGAAGCGGCGCAGCAGGATCTTTGGCACTACACGCTCGCGCGCATGGTGGATGCGTGCGTGATGCATGGCATCAAGCCGATGTATGGGCCGTTTGGTGATTTCGCGGATGAGGCCGCGTGCGAACAGCAATTCCGCAATGCATATCTGATGGGCTGCGCGGGGGCGTGGACGTTGCACCCGTCGCAGATTGCGATCGCCAAGCGGGTGTTCACGCCGGAGGTGGAAGAGGTGAAGCTGGCCAAGCGCATGCTGGATGCGATGCCGGATGGGACGGGCGTGGCGTTGGTCGATGGCAAGATGCTGGATGACGCGACTTGGAAGCAGGCGAAAGTGATCGTGGATCTGGCGCGCCAGGTGGCGGCTAAGGATCCGGCGATGGCGAAAGCGTATGGGTTGTAGCTCTCACCCATTCTCGGGGCACCGCGCAGCGATGAGCCCCAGACCCATAACCACATCTGTCTGAGCGGGTTCCGGGCTCGCCGCTGCGCGGCGCCCCGGAAGATGGTGCATCCGATCAATCGCGTTGGGTGAAACCCACTCGCCACGACGTGCGTTGCACCGTTATGGGTAGTTTGTTCCGCGCCTTTCCGCTCACCGTCTTGCCGGTGTTTCTCTACGCTCTGTTTGCTGTGCCTCTTGGTTACGAAGCAGTGCGCAGCGGTCTGGATGCGGCGCTGTTTTCAATTCGGCTGCCAAGCGGCTCCGATTGGGTGGTGACGCGCGGCGATGCGCTGCTGATGTTTGCCTTTACATGCTTATTTGTTGAAATCGTAAAGGCCACCAGCACGCGGCGTTCGGCGATCGTGGAGAACGGGTTGTCGGTCTTGTGCTTCACCGTGGCGCTGATCGCGTTCCTGCTGTCGCCCCCGTTCGGCACCAATGAGTTCTTCCTGATCATGAGCATGATCCTGATCGACTTCATCGCCAGCTTCATCGTTATGACCATCTCGGCGCGCCGCGACGTGACCTTCAGCCAGTAGCATTTCGTTGCATTGGGTTTTTGATCGGCTAGCCTCAGTGCGGGGGAGGCCGCGCGATGCGTCTGTTCGTTTCGATCCTTGTGCTTATGTTGTTGGGGATGGCTAATTCAGCTTCCGCACAGCAAGGCCCAACACCGCAACAACGCGCGCGGATTGAACGCATCTTGCGTGCAACGCCGTTGATCGATGGGCATAACGATTTGGCTGAGCAGATCGGTGAGAAGTATGCGTTCGATCCGAGCCGCGTCGATCTGAACGCCGACACCGCGCACCTCACGCCGCCGCTGCAGACGGATATTCCAAGGCTACGCGCTGGGCATATCGGCGCGCAATTCTGGTCGGTTTATGTGCCGGCAGAATTGCAAGGGCCTGTCTCAGGTCAAGCCGTGCGTGTGCAGATGGACATCGTGCGCCGCGTTGTCGCGCGCTATCCGAACGTTTTCGAGTTTGCGCAAACAGCTTCGGACATTGAGCGCATCCATCGCGCGGGGCGAATTGCTTCGATGTTCGGCATGGAAGGCGGAGAGGCGATCGACTCGAATCTGGCGGTGCTGCGCGAATTCCGCGCCTCCGGCGTGCTCTACATGACGCTCTGCCATTCGAAGACCACGGCTTGGGTGGATAGCGCCACGGATGCGCCGCGCCATGGGGGGTTGTCGCCGTTTGGCGAAGAGGTGGTGCGGGAGATGAACCGCATCGGGATGATGGTGGATCTGAGCCACGTTTCGGCGGACGCCATGCGCGATGCGATCCGCGTGTCGCAGGCGCCGGTGATTTTCTCGCACTCGTCGGCGTTCGCGCTCGTCGCGCATCCGCGCAATGTGCCGGACGACGTGCTGCGCATGGTGCGCGACAATGGCGGTGTGGTGATGGTCAATTTCAACGGACCATTCATCTCGGAAGATATGCGGCAATGGGCGGCGGCGCGTTCGGGTGAAGAGGAGCGTCAGAAGCGGCTTAATCCGGGTGATCCATCGGCGGCTGCGGCTGGTCTTGCGGCGTGGGATCAAGCGCATCCGCGCGCGCACGCGACGGTCTCGCAGCTGGCCAATCATGTTGAGCACATCCGCGACGTGGCCGGCGTTGATCATGTCGGCATTGGCTCGGACTATGACGGTGTCGAGTATCTGCCGGACGGCATGGAGGGCGTGGACGGCTATCCGATGCTGTTTGCCGAGCTGATGCGCCGTGGTTGGAGCGATGCCGATCTGGCCAAACTGGCGGGCGGCAATCTGTTGCGGGTGTTGCGCGCGGTGGAGCACGTCGCGGCGCGTCACTAGGGAACTGGTTCCGCGCTCTTTGGTTTGAGAAGACCAAGGAGCGCCTCATGGAAACCGGTTCAACTGATGCTTATGACGTCGATCGCGTTTGGAAGCTGATCGACAAGATCAAGATTTGCATGTTGGCGACGCGCGAGGCGGATAAGATCCGCGCGCGGCCGATGAGCGCCATCGGGCGCGAAAGCGAGAACGCAGTGTATTTTCTCACCGACGCCAAGGGTCACAAGGATGAGGAAATCGATCAGGATGGCAGCGTCTGCCTGGTGTTCGCGAAACCAGACAGCGGCAAGTTTCTCTCGGTGAGTGGTAAGGCGCGCGTTTTGGAAGATCGCGAGCTGATCAAGTCGCTGTGGAGCACGGCGGCGGAAGCGTGGTGGAGCGGCCCGGAAGATCCAGGCATTCGCATCATTGAAGTTACGCCGGAGGAGGCGGAGTTCTGGGAAGGGCCGCACGGCCTGGTGGCGACGATTCAGATGGTGATTGCCGCTTCCACGTCGGCGCCGCCGGTGATGGGAGATCAGCGCAAAGTCGATTTGCACTGATCGCGGGCGCGTCAGACTTTCTCTGCCATCAACACTGAACCCGTCTCCAGCAGAGACTTGAGGTTCGAAAGAATCTTGGGCCAGCCGTTGGAGACGCCCTCATTGATGAAGCCGGAATTGGCGACGTCCATTTCATGAGTGACGGAGAGCTTCACGGAGTCTGCTGTCTGTTCGATTTCCATCGTGCAGCGCGAGTAGCCTTCGGCTTTGAATTCCGGTTTCCACTCATTGCGCCATTTGATGACGAGGCGACGCGGCGCATCGGCTTCGACGATGGAGCCCGCGTCCATGACGCGACCGTCGTCGTACATCATCTGCCAATCGGCTCCGGCCTTCCAACCACTCTTCATGGTAACGCCGAACCAATATTGCTTGGTGAATTCGGGCTGCGTGAGAGCGGCCCAAAGCTTCTCCGGCGTGGTGCGGATGTAGGTGACATAGACGAAACGGGTGGTGTCATTGGCCATGTGAAGTCTCCTTGGAGTGCGGGCTGCTACTGTGGTGGTCCCATCTTGATGGTGAGCGCTTCTCCGGTTTCGAGCAGGCTCTTGAGCGAGGAGAGGATCGCGGCCCAGCCTTGCTTGCCGCCTTCGAGGAATTTTCGCGGGATTTTGGCGTCGGTGTGCTGGGTCATGGTGAGCTTCGCCAAGTCACCAACTTGTTCGATGTCGTAGGTGATGATGGCCGGTTCTTTCGGCGCATCCTCAAGCCACTCGACCAACCAGGTGAGTTGCAGTTTGCGCGGTTGATCGCTGATCAGGATTTTGCCGGCCACATCGGTTTTACCGTCGGGCATGATGAGGCGCCAGGGCGAACCTTGCTTCCAATCGCTCTCAACGGTGCGGCCGAAGAAGAATTGCTTGGTGAATGCGCTTTGGGTGAGCGCGTCCCACACTTTTTGCGGACTAGTGCGGATGTACGTGATGTAGACCACATCGGGCGGGGCAATCAGTTCGTCGCCATCATTCATCGTCGCTCTCCAACGCCTTTTTCAGATCGCTGAGCGCGCTCAAGCGCCCGCGTTCGTATTTGGAGATCCAGCGTTCGCTGATCTCGTGGATGGGCACGGGATTGAGGTAGTGCAGCTTCTCGCGCCCGCGCCAGATAATCGCCACGAGATTGGCGTCCTCCAACAGCGCTAGGTGCTTAGTCACCGCCTGACGTGTCATCGCCATGCCGTCACACAACGCGCCGAGCGTCTGGCCATTCCGCTTGTAGAGCGCGTCGAGCAGCGCACGGCGGCTGGGATCGGCAAGCGCGCGAAAAACGTCGTTGACTGCCTCACTCATGTGCTGAGGCCTATTAGGCAACTAAATGGTTGCCTGTCAAGAGCGGCAGTCAGCCCGGACGCATGCACCACATGGTGTCACCAACGACACCTTGCTTTCCACGCCTGTGATCGCCACCGCGCGATGCTAGCTTCGATATTCGTAATCGGGATCTTCGGACTTCACGAAGCGGTCCGTATCAGGATCGTACCGCCGGCAGAACATGCTGGTGTGGTGGAAGCCGAGCTCGTCAAAGTAACGGACGGCGCCCAACACAGAGGTGTCTGAGCCCCGTCTTTATACCGACCACGTCGCCCTCGGAGAGCAAGTGGTCCGCTTGCTCGAAAGTCCATGGATACTCTTGACCCCGAGCCATGTCTGCAGTGTCGAGTCCGTTAGGATACGGTTGGGCGGCATTCCAAATGGGATGTTTCTGCGGAAGGCGATCGAGGCAGCGCACTAGAACATAGGAATAGCCTTCCCAAAGCTTCGCTTTGCCGCCGCCTTCATTGACCAGAATGAGGGAGCCTTTGAACGGCGTGCGGGCTGCAAACGGCAAGCTGATCTGGTGCGCGGTCAGCCTCGGCGGATTGTTTATCAGCAGCGCACGCTTGGCGCTGAACCGCGCTTCTATCCAAAGTGCAAAAGTGGAAACGAACAGCAGCGCCGTGAAGGCTGCGACCCATTCGTCAGGGTACAACCAGAATCGCGGTGGGGGCTTCTCTTCCTCTTCGGGATGGCGCTCAGCTTGATAGGCGCCGTTGTGTGTGGGCTGGATCGTCCAAAATTCGGATGGCCGCTGTTCTGGGCGGGTTGCGTGCTGAGCTTGGTTGGCTTCGTGAGCGCCATGGTGGTCCTCCACCATGGCTAAGACCGCTATTCCAGTAAGCGCGAGCAAAAAAGCAATCAGACAACCGACAATCAGACGATTTGGCTTCGGGTCGTTCCTGTGCCGCTTCATTTGGTGCGCCTGCCTAAGAAGAACGTCGCCGGAAAAGTTCCCCGTTTCAACTTCTGCTTGACGGATTCGGCTGTCTCACGGGGTAGCTGGCTTTCGAAGCTCCTCTGCCAGAGCAAAATCCGGGACGCGAAACGCGTGGTCATGAGCGGCCTAAACTGCAAATGTCACATTTGACACTTTGATACGTAAGTCCGGGTCAGCCGCCCCGAATATTCCGCGCCAAAGTGCGCGCTGCGGTGACGCCATCATGGATGTGGGGCGACTGGCTCTGAGCCCATTGCTTCAGCGGCGAGTCCTGTGCGGTCGAGGTGAATGAGTCATAGAGGCCCGATGCGCTGATGTGTGAGAGCGCTTGTTGCGACGCGTAGATCGCATCGAAGTTTTGCGTGTCGGCGTGGCGGAGCATGTCGAGATAAGCGTTGTAGTTTTCATCCAGCGCTCCACTCGGCGCCGGCATCCCTGCGGCTTGAATAGCGCCATTTAATTGTTGCAGCGTTGCTTGATGTTCGGCGAGCGATGCGGCGGCGTAGGTTTTCGCGGCCTGTGACTGCGCGCTCTGCTGAGCGATCTGCCCTGCTTGGATCTGGTAGTTCTCGAACATCGCCGCGCGCGCCACGAACTGCGCAGGAGGCGTCGCGGTTCGCATCTGCGCCACTGTCGCGGTGGCCAAGTCGGCAGCGCTTGGCGCTTCGGAGCTCGGCGCGCGCTGTCCGCAGGCGCAAAGCGTAAAGACAGCGATGCACGCGGTCACAGAGCGGAGCCTCATGGTTGCCTCCTCGAAACGCCCGTGACGCACCTGTGCCGGCGCCACTCGCCATCTAAGGGGTATTCGCGAACTCGGAGAAAGCTCATTTGTTGGTGAATGCGCAAACATGCGCCGACATATGCGCGTTTGCATGGACTGCTTGGCGGTAAGCCGGGCTAAGCTCACGATAGATCGGGAGTTTAGAATGCGCCGTCGCGCACTTTCAGGGAGAAAGCGAGAGCGCCGATGAGACGGCGTCGCATCGCCATTGTGGGCGCCGGATTCAGCGGCGCTGCGGTTGCCGCTCAATTGATGAAGCGGCGCGGCCGTCAAGCATGTGACGTTATCCTGATTGAACGCGGCCCCCGCTTTGGACCGGGCTTGGCATATGGCGGACTCGAGCGGACGCATCTGCTGAACGTTCGCGCTTCCAATATGAGCGCGTTTCCAGATGCGCCTGAGGATTTTGAACAATGGCTGAAGCGCCGCGAAAGGGGCGAGGTCAAAACCACGTTCGCAACGCGCACGCGCTACGGCGCGTATGTTGAGGATGTGCTGGATCGCGCCGCGCGGTTTTCGTGGGATCGTTTGAGGCGCGTTCGCGCTGAGGTGGTCGCATGCCGGCAGATTGACGGCGAATGGGCCGTTGAGTGCGCCGACGGCAAGACCATTCAAGCTGACGCCGTGGTGCTCGCCCTGGGCAATGGCGCGAGCCTAACGCCGGGTATTTTCAAAAGCGGCGATGCGCCGGTTCTCGATGCTTGGGATCCCAGCGCGGTCAAACGTGTGCCGCGTGGCGCGGATGTTCTGATCGTTGGCGCGGGCCTGACAATGATCGACGTGGCGCTGGCGCTCTCGCGCGATCCGCGCATGGGCGTCATCTATGCGCTCTCGCGCCGTGGTTTGGCGCCGCGCGGACATCTTTCCAGTCCAGCCCCGGCGCCGCCGGCGAACATTCCACTCCCGAACGGCTTGAGCGACGCGCTGTACGCCTTCCGCCGCGAGGTACGCGCCACCGTCGATCGCGGTGAGCCGTGGCAGTATGCGGTCGACCGTCTCCGGGCGCGCACGCCAGATCTGTGGCGCAGGCTTTCGCTCGAACAGCAGCGCCGCTTCCTGCGCCATCTGCGGCCTTGGTGGGACGTGCACCGGCACCGCGCGGCGCCGCAGATTGCCGAGCAAATCGCCAAACTGCAGGGCGCGGGAAAGCTTCGGGTGCTGGCGGGTGAAGTCGTTGGCGCGCACACAGGCCCGAACGGCATTGAGATTCAGCACCGCCAGCGCGGCAGTCTCGCCCGTCATCGCCTCACTGTGGCGCGCGTGATCAACTGCACCGGCGCTTCACTCGAAGTTGCGCGTTCGCAGGATCCGCTGATCCGGCAGCTCTTGGCCGATGGTTTAGCGCGGGCACACGCGAACGAACTGGGGCTGGACGTCGATGCCGCCGGGCGCGTTTTGGACGGCTCCGGCGCTCCGCAACCGACACTGCTTACACTCGGCCCGCTGACACAGGGCGCATTTTGGGAATGCACGGCCGTGCCTGAGATCCGGGTGCGTGCGGCCCAACTGGCGGACATGTTGAGCAACTCTGATTGACGCAAATGATTGTGACGGCGGTCGTGCCTCGTGTATCGCATGAGTATGCACACGGACGAGCCAAGCGCGGGACGCTTTGAGGGCAGGCTGCACCAGCTGCCGGTGCGCATCTATTACGAGGACACCGATTTTTCCGGGCTCGTCTATCACGCCAATTATTTGCGCTTCTTCGAGCGGGGCCGCAGCGACTTCCTGAGGCTGGCCGGCGTTCACCATAATGAGCTGTTGGCCGGCGCCGAACCGCTGGCTTTTGCCGTCAACAAGATCGCCGTCGAGTTCCTGAAACCGGCGCGCATCGACGATGCCCTGACAGTGAAAACCGGCTTCGACGCCATGCGAGGGCCGCGCATTTTCATCACGCAAACACTGGAGCGGGCAGGCGAAACCTTGGTGAACGCCGAGGTCCAGGTCTGTTGCATTAGTCTCACGGGCCGGCCCCGAAAGCCGCCAGCCATGCTTTTAGAACGGCTTAAACCATTTCTAGAGCCTTACACGTCCAGCTTTTGACAAACTCATCCGGCTCTAGACCATGAGGGGCGCGGCTTGAGAGATTGGGCCGCGGAAGCGGGAGCAAGCATGGAATCCACGGCCGCGCAAATTTCGATCGTTTCGCTCTTCATGCAGGCCGATCCTGTGGTGAAAGGCGTGATGCTGATCCTGGCGATCGCCTCGATCTGGTCGTGGGCTGTAGCCGTCGACAAGTGGCTGCAGTTCGGCGAGTTGGATTCGAACGCCCGCAAGTTCGAGCGCCAGTTCTGGTCGGGCCGCACCATGGAAGATGTGGAAGATACCGGCGACCGGCCGCGCGATGCGTTGACCCGCGTTTTCGCGGCGGCCTCGCGCGAATGGCGCGAAGCGCGCCGCACGGGGATGACCGGAGACGCCCCTCAAATGATGCTCGAACGAGTCGATCGTTTGATGCAGGCTCAGATTTCGCGCGAGATGCAACGCGCTTCGCGCAATCTCGGCGTGCTCGCCACGGTCGGCGCCTCGGCGCCGTTCATTGGCCTGTTCGGCACGGTGTGGGGCATCATGAACGCCTTCACCAACATCGCCGCGCAACAACAGACCAACCTCGCGGTCGTTGCGCCCGGCATCGCACAAGCTTTGTTCGCCACGGCGATGGGCCTCGCTGCGGCCATTCCGGCGGTGATCTTCTACAACAAGTTCACCGGAGATCTCGATCGCTTCGGCGACCGCCTCGACACGTTCAGCGATGAAGTGGCCGCGCGTCTCTCGCGGCGCTTGAACGAGCGCAGCTGATGGCGAGTGCTCTGGCCGCAGCTTCGAGACGCGGTGGCCGGCGCGGCCGTGGGTCTGCGCGCCGCAGCAGGCTCTCCGAGATCAACGTGACGCCGTTTGTCGACGTCATGCTGGTGTTGCTGATCGTGTTCATGGTGACGGCGCCGTTGTTGACGGTCGGCGTGCCCGTGGATCTGCCGCGTACGCAAGCCAAGCAGCTCGAAAGTGAAGCTGATCCGCTCACCATCACCGTTCACGCCGACGGTGCGGTCTACGTACAAGATACCGTGACGCCGATCGAAAATCTCGTATCGCAGATGCGGGCGATTTCGCATGAGGGCTACGATCGGCGCATTTTCATCCGCGCCGACGCCAGCTCGAGTTACGGTCTCGTCGCGGATGTGATGGCGCGGCTTTCGTCGTCGGGCTTCCGCAATCTCGGCCTGGTCACCGACACCCAACATGGCGCGCGTCCACAAACGCCGCCGTTGCGCGATCGAGGCGGCTGAGATGCGCGCCGCCGGTTGGGCCGTCTCGGCTGTTGGCCATGTCGGCTTCGTGATGATGACGTTGCTGGCTTGGGAAACGCGCTCGACGCTCGTCGCCAATGTCGGATCGGTTGTGCCGGTGGACATCGTCGACGTGGCGCCAGAATCGAATGTCCGGGCGCTGGCGGCGCCAACGCCGGAAGACGCCGCGCCTGAGGCGCAAGATCAAACAACCCCCGACCCCGCGCCGGCGCCCACACCAGCGCCCGCGCCGCCGCCACCGCGCGCACAACGCCAGGATGATACCTTCGACCTCGCAGCCGTCGCCCGCCTCGTCGACCGAAGCCGGCAATCCGGGCGACAGCGCACGGAAGGGGCAACATCCAACCGAACCCAGCAAGGCGCGGGCCCGGGCAGCCAGGATGTCGTCTCGTTGCAAGATCGCGCTCGCGCGCTTGCGCGCGCGCACCTTATTCAGTGTTGGCGCATGCCCATCGACCTTCCCGACCCGGATCGTCTGGTGATCACTGTGCAGTTTGAATTGAACCGCAACGGAACTTTGAACGGTCAGCCCGTCGTCACCAATCCGCGCAACTACACATTCGACCCGAACATGCGGATTGCCGCGGAAGCGGCCCTACGTGCGGTACGGACGTGCGACTTCAGCTTTTTTTCCGATGATCCTGTCGTCGGAGACCATTATGAGATTTGGCGTCAAACAGAATTCACGTTCCGGCCCAATTCATAAGCCACCAAGTGCCGGAACAGATTTGAGAGAATAGAGATGTCGAAGGTCAGAACGCTTTTCGTGGCGCTGTTTGTGGTTCTGGCGCTCTCGGCCGCCCCAGGTGACGGCCGCGCGCAGGACAACCAGGCCGCCGCGCCGCCGGCGGCGACCGGCGGTCGTCTGCACGTTGATATCGATCAGGGCAATTTGAGCCCGATGCCGATCGCCATCGTTGACTTCCTGTCGAACGATGCATCCGGCCAACGCGTTGGCGGCGACGTGGCCGGGGTTATTCGCGCTGATCTTGAACGCTCAGCGCTCTTCCATGCCGTCGAGCCGAGCGCGTTTATTGAGCACGTGCAAGCACTCGACGTGCCGCCGCGTTTCGCGGACTGGAAAATCATCTCCGCCCAAGCCCTGGTCGTGGGTCAAGTGACGCCGCTGCCAGATGGCCGCATCCGCATTGAGTTCCGCCTGTGGGACGTGTTCGCAGAATCCGCGCTCACCGGCTTTCAGTACACCACGACGCCGGACAATTGGCGCCGCATCGCGCATCGCATTTCCGATCAAATCTATCAGCAGCTCACCGGTGAACGTGGCTATTTTGACACCCGCATTGTGTTTGTGTCCGAGACTGGTCCGCGTGTGCGCCGCGTGAAGCGCTTGATGATCATGGATCAGGACGGCGCCAATCCGTTCTTCCTGACCGGTTCGAACGCGATGGTGTTGACGCCGCGCTTTTCGCCGTCGACGCAGCTCATCACCTATATGAGTTTCGAGACCGGCGCGCCGCGCGTCTTTCTCTACAATCTCGAAACCAATCGCCGCGAGGTGCTGGGCGATTTTCCAGGTATGACCTTCGCGCCGCGCTTTACGCCGGATGGCAATGGCGTGGTGTTTACTGTCGATCTCAACGGCAATTCCGAGATCTACGCGATGGATTTGCGTTCGCGCGCGCAACGAAGGCTTACCAACAATCCGGCCATCGACACATCGCCTTCGTATGCCCCGGACGGCTCACAAATTGTCTTCAACTCTGATCGCGGCGGTTCTCCGCAACTGTATGCAATGGGTTCCGACGGTTCCAACCAGCGACGCATCAGCTTTGGCGAAGGCCGCTACACGACCCCAGTGTGGTCGCCGCGCGGCGATCTCATTGCTTTCACGCGGCAGCAGGGCGGGCGTTTTGCTATCGGCGTGATGCGCCCGGATGGCTCAGGTGAACGTATCTTAACCGAGAGCTATCTCGACGAAGCGCCGACTTGGTCCCCCAATGGGCGCGTGATCATGTTCTTTCGTGAAGTGCAGGGGCAGGGTCCCAAGCTGTGGTCTGTTGACCTGACGGGGCGAAATCTCCGGCAGGTCCCAACGCAAACCGATGCATCCGATCCAGCCTGGTCACCGTCATTGCCGTGATGGAAACATGATTGCTGGCTAGGAACCTGCTTTGTAAGCATTGAATTCAAGGGTACGGGGTAATGCGTCCGCCGAAAGCGCCGCCATCAGGGGAGAAGTGACCCAATGCGTAACCAATATTTTGCACTCGCTGCCGTTGCAGCACTCGCGGCATGCGCCAGCCACCCGGCGCCGCAGCCGACGCCGGCTGTTTCTGAGCCAACGCAACAGCAAGCGCCGTCTGGCCCAGTGGCTGGGTCAGCTGAAGAGTTCCGCGTCACGGTCGGCGACCGCATTTTCTTTGGTTATGATCGCTTCGATCTAACGCCTGAAGCGCGGTCCATTCTTGAGCGCCAAGCCGCTTGGCTGCGCCGCTATCAAAACGTCCGCCTGCTTGTTGAAGGCAATTGCGACGAGCGCGGCACGCGCGAGTACAATCTGGCGCTCGGCGCCCGGCGCGCCGCAGCGGCGCGTGATTACCTCGTCTCGCTCGGCATCTCGGGCGATCGGATGACAACGGCGTCATACGGCAAGGAACGCCCGATGGATCCGCGCTCGAATGAGCAGGCGTGGAGCGTTAACCGCAACGCGCACTCAACCATTGTCAGTGGCGCTGTCTCCTAAACGGCAACGCCCAAATTTGGCCCGGGGAAGCAGGCAGGTTCGCCTCATGACGGATCAATCTGCTTCCCCACAGCCGAAAATCCGGCTCGCGGCGTTTATCGTTGCGGCCGGTTTTTTGTTCGCAGCGCCCGCCGAGGCGCAAAACCGACAGCAACAACAGGCCGCAGCGGCTGCGCAAACGCAGGCAGACGCGCAACAGGATCGCATTGAAGAGTTGCAGCGCCAGCTCGTTGACGCCACCGCCGCCAACGAGAACCTCCAGCATCAGCTGATGGATGCGCAGCGTGAGATTGCCCGCTTGCGCGCCATGGTCGGGAATTTGGCGCAGGTGAACCAGGACGTCGTTGCAGGGATGCAAAATCCCAACGCCGCCGCGGCTCAACCGCCTGACACCGGTACGCCTCCGGCGCCTGCGGGCGCGGCGCCAGGTCCGCGCGCAGACGCGTCTGATTTGAACGGCGCGGCGGATGCTGGCGGCAAACCGCTTCCCGCCGGCGCGCAGGGCCAGCTCGGCACCTTGGCGGAGAGTCAATTGCCGCCGCCGCCTATGCCCACGGCTGAAGACACGTATGCGAACGCGCGCGCAATGCTGGTTGCTGGCCAATATCCCGAGGCCGAATCTGCCTTCGGAGATTATCTGCAGCGCTATCCGAACGCCGACAACGCCGCCGACGCGCGCTTTTGGTTCGCCTTTACGCAATTGGCGCGCAACAATTACCAGGATGCAGCGTCCAATTTCGTCCGCTATCTGCAGGCCGCGCCAAACGCGCCGCGTGCGCCGGAAGCGCAAGTGCGCCTTGGCATGGCGCTCGCGGGTCTTGGTCAGTCACGCCAAGCTTGCGGCGCCTACGCAAATCTCCCGCGCCGCTATCCAAATGCGCCCCGCAACATCCGCGATCTGGCCGCCCGCGAATCCCGCGCCAGCAACTGCCCCACAACGTAAGCGGCTGCGATGCTCGATCGATTGACGATCGAGCGCATAGAGGCGGCTGCCAACGGGGGGCCGATCCTCGTCGCGTTTTCTGGCGGCGGTGATTCAACTGCGCTTTTGCTTTTGCTCATTGAACACTTTGGCGCCGCGCGTTTGCGCGCGGCTGTCGTTGATCACGCCATGCGCGCGGGTTCGGCGGAAGACGCACAGCGCGCGTTTCAATTTGCTGAGAGCCGCGGAATCCGCGCCGAGCTTCGGACTGTCTCCTGGGGCGCTGACCAAACGCGCTCTCAGGAAGCAGCGCGTGAAGCTCGTCATCGCGCCCTTTATGACGCCGCACGGCATGGCGGCGCATTGCTGATTGTGCTTGGCCACACCGCAGACGACCAAGCTGAAACCGTGATGATGCGCGCTGCTGCCGGTTCAACATGGCGTGGGCTTGCCGGCATCGCGCCGCTGGTCCCGGCGCCGATCTGGCCGGAAGGGCGGATGCTCATGCTGGCGCGCCCCTTGCTCGGCGTTCGGCGGCAGAGCTTGCGCGCGCTCCTGAAAGCGCGAGGCGTCAGCTGGTTTGACGATCCAAGCAACGAAAACGCTGCTTACGAGCGTGTGCGCGCTCGCGCCCGCATTTCTGATCTTGAGCAAGCCGGCTTCGACGTGACCGCACTGACGCGCTTGGCGCGGCGCATGCGCGCGATTGCCGACGACGTGGATGCCGCCGCTGCCGCTCTCATCAAGCGCGCCACTGACTTCGAGGAAGACGCCATCACCATCGAGCACAGCGCATGGAACGCGGAGGCCGTAGTGCGGGAACGCGCTCTCTCGGTCCTCATCTGCGCAGCATCCGGCAAAGCGCGTGCGCCGGCGCCGGATGCCATCGCGCGTCTCGAAACTCGCATGTGTGAGACAGAGTTTCACGGTGCGACGCTCGGCGGCGCTGTGCTCTCGCTGCGCCGTGGGGGCATCCGCATCACACGCGATAGCGGCGCGCTGTCAGGACGAGCAGACGGGGCCGAACCTATGCCGCGTTTGGCGCTGCCTGTTGGCGAAGAACTGGTTTGGGATGGCCGGCTCGCGCTTACCGCGTCCGCCCCGGACGTGATGGTTTATGCGAAAGGCTCCACGCCGCGGATCGAAGCGCCACACCATGCCATCGTTGGGACACATTGGCTCCTCGCCGAGCGCGTCGCGCACATGCTCAGCGCCGCTCCGCGCGGCGCCGCCCCGCAAAACGCCGTAAACGAGATTAACATCCCGAAACCCTGATGAATTTTCCACCATCGGCGTTCATCGCGCCTTGACGCGCTTCGTGGCAGGGTAAGGGGTGTTCACCGGGGCGGGCTGTCCCTATCTTGCTGAAGATTGTGTTACGCGCACCAGGTCCGGCCGGCGCGCGCCGTAGAAGGTTCTCATGCCCATTAAGTCTCTGCTGATTTGGGGCGTTATCGCCATCGTTCTGGTTGTGCTGTTCGGCGTGATGACCGGCGGCCCGACTCCGCGCAACGCCAGCGAGATCACGTACTCACAGCTGCTTGGGCACGTGACGGCGCGCGACCTGACTGAAGCCGAAACTTCTGACAACACCGTCATAAGCCGCTCGAAGACGGGTCAGACGTTTGTCACCTATCTGCCGACGGGGACCATGCCGAGCGTGGTCGATCGTCTGACGACCGCGGAAGTCAATGTGAAGACCGACCGTCCGAAGACTGGCCCCAGCATCGGCGACATTCTGCTCGGCATCTTGCCGATGCTGCTGCTGATCGGCGCCTGGTTCTTTTTCATGCGTCAGATGCAAGCCGGCGGCCGTGGGGCCATGGGCTTTGGCCGCTCCAAGGCGCGCCTGCTGACCGAAACCAAAGGCCGCATCACGTTTGACGACGTCGCCGGTGTCGATGAGGCCAAGGACGAATTGGCCGAGATCGTCGAGTTTCTGAAAGACCCCGGCAAGTTCCAGCGGCTGGGCGGCAAGATTCCAAAAGGCGCACTGCTCGTCGGACCTCCAGGTACGGGTAAAACGCTGCTCGCACGCGCGATCGCCGGCGAAGCCAACGTGCCGTTCTTCACCATCTCCGGTTCGGACTTCGTGGAAATGTTTGTAGGCGTTGGCGCCAGCCGCGTGCGCGACATGTTCGAGCAAGCCAAGAAGAACGCGCCGTGCATCATCTTCATCGACGAAATCGACGCGGTGGGGCGCCATCGCGGCGCGGGTCTTGGCGGCGGTAATGATGAGCGCGAACAGACGCTCAACCAGCTGCTCGTCGAAATGGATGGCTTCGAAGCCAATGAAGGCATCATCCTGATCGCGGCCACTAACCGCCCCGATGTGCTCGATCCTGCATTGCTGCGTCCGGGCCGCTTCGACCGCCAGGTCGTGGTGCCGAACCCGGATGTCGGCGGACGTGAAAAGATCCTGCGCGTCCACACGCGCAATGTGCCGGTGGCGCAGGGCGTCGATCTGAAAGTCATCGCGCGGGGAACGCCGGGCTTCTCGGGCGCCGATCTCGCCAACCTTGTCAACGAAGCAGCCTTGCTCGCGGCGCGCCGCGGCAAGCGTGTCGTGACCTCAAAGGAGTTCGAGGACGCGAAGGACAAAGTCATGATGGGCGCCGAGCGGCGCTCTATGGTGATGAGCGAAGACGAAAAGAAACTCACGGCCTGGCATGAAGGCGGCCACGCCATCGTCGCGCTCAACGTTCCGGAGAGTGACCCGGTGCACAAAGCAACGATCATCCCGCGCGGCCGTGCGCTAGGCATGGTGATGCAGCTGCCGGAAGGCGACAAGTACTCGATGAATTTCATTCAGATGACCTCGCGCCTCGCGGTCATGATGGGCGGCCGCGTCGCCGAAGAACTGAAGTTCGGCAAGGACAAGGTGACGTCTGGCGCCGCCAGCGACATCTCCGCCGCCACGCGCCTCGCGCGCATGATGGTGACGCGCTGGGGTTATTCAGATGAGCTCGGCTTTGTCGCCTATGGCGACAACAACGACGAAGTCTTCCTCGGCATGCAAGTCAACCGCACGCAGAACGTGGCGGAAGCGACCGCCCAGAAGATTGATGCGGAGGTGAAGCGTCTTGTTGACGAGGGTTATGCCGAAGCCAAACGCATCCTCACGGTGAAAGCCGACGATCACCGTCTGATTTCTGAGGCGCTGCTTGAGTATGAGTCACTCACGGGCGAGGAAATCGCGCAAGTTCTGCGCGGTGAGAAACTCAACCGCCCAGAGGATCAGCCCAAGGCCCCGACACCGCCGACCCCGGCGCTGCCGATCACCGATGAAGAGCCGGTGCATCCAGGCGGCTGGCCGGGCGCCGCGCCACAAGGGGCGTAAAAGCTCATAGCAGAGGAACAACCGCCGGCGCTCAAACGCCGGCGGTTTTGTTTTTGCGTCACCGCCGTGGGTTGGCTGGCGTATCGCCGATGTGCGCCATCGTCGTGTCCGCGCGTTGGCCGCCGGCGCGCAGTTGGGCGATATGCCGCAGCTCGTTTTGCGCGCGCGGGTTGTTCGGCTCCAGGCGGATGGATTCACGGAGCGCAGCTTCCGCTTCATCGAGTCGGTTGGCGTCAATCAGCGCGACGCCGAGATTGCGCTGATAGCGAGACTGATCGATCGAAAGTGACGCGAACGGATCGTCCAACTCCGATTGCAGCAAGGCGACCTGTTCGTCGATGCGGCGCAACTGGCCCAGCGCAGTCGCCTTCTCGAGCACAAGGTTTTCCTCGCGCGGCTGCAACGCCAAGCCCCGGTCGAGCCACGAAATGCCCTCTTCGAATCGGTGCTCTTCATCGCTATACGCGCCGAGTAGCAGGCTTGCGTTACCGTAAGGGTTCGAGCCTCGCAGCACTCTGACGTTCTGATGTTGACTGACCGCCACAAGCGTCAGCGCCAGAATAGCGCTAGAGTTCAAATTCGATCGGACGATGATGTCGTCGCCCCGCCGCTCAACTTCCGGGTAACAACTGGGCGCGCGCGATATCACTTCGCGCAGAGCTGCAAGGCGCGTCGCAAGCGCGGGGTAACCACCGCTGTTTGTAGCGCTCATCGCCTCATCGACGATTCGCTGATCCGCGGCTTCCTGAGCGCCATCGACCGGGTGCTCGCACACCGTGGGCTCGAATGCGACCGGCGCCTCAGCAGCGCCAGTAGGTGGCGGCGAACCGCCAGCATTCGTTTGGGCCCACGCCGATTGCGAAATGAGTGCGAGTAGCATGGCGCAGATGGCGCTGCGCGCCGTTGACTCTCCCATAGCCGCCTCCCTGGTGCGCAGTCTCTTTGAGGCCATACCTTTCCACAAGTCACGAAATTCTGACCGCGCGCGCCCGCATCCCGGCGGCTGGCCGGGCGCGGCGCCACAAAGTGCATAAAAGCTCAGATTAATGAAGAAAACCGCTGGCGCCAAAGTCGGCGGTTTTGCTTGGCGCGGTCTGCATGTCTTTGAGCTTCTGCGCGCGCGGACAAGCGGTTGATCAGAGACTGTGAGCGGCTCTAGAGCTAGCGGATGACAGGCAAAGCTGAAGATCTGCGCCGGCTGGTGTATCCGGAAACCTACTTCTCAGCTTTGGCGCCGCCCGAACTTCGCTTGGCTTTGCTGAGCCGCGGCATACGTTTTGAACCGCGACGCCCGCTTCGCTATTTGGAGCTGGGATTCGGAAACGGACTTTCCCTCAACATCCACGCCGCCGCCAACGACGGCGAGTTCTGGGGCAACGACTTCGTCCGCGACCATGTCGACGGCGCCAGCGCCATGGCCGCTATTTCCGGCGCTAATACTCGATTTCTGATCGACTCGTTTGCTGAACTTTCGCGCCGCGACGATTTGCCGGAGTTCGACATCGTCGCCGCTCACGGAATCTGGACCTGGGTTTCGGATGCTGACAGAGACGCCATTGTATCGTTGCTTCAGCGCAAGTTGGCGCCAGGCGGCGTCTTCTATGTGAGCTACAACAACACGGCGGGCTGGTCGTCGGTCGTCTATCTGCGGCAATTGATGAAACTATTCCTGTCCGAAGCGGGCGGCGCGGACGACAAGGTCGTTGACGCCATTGCATTCGCGCGTGATCTGCACGAGGCCGGAGCAGCGTATTTCAAAGAGAATCCAATCGCCGCCGCCGAAGTGAAAGTGATGGGACGGCGAAATCCCACCTACTTACGTCAGGAATATTTCCTCGACGATTGGAAGTTGATGTCGATCGCAGAGATGGAGGGAGCGCTGCGCCCCGCCGGCCTGCGGTTCGGTGCGCAGTGTACGCTTCTGATGCACGACGATCAGCTCGTGATTGGAACGCGCGGCAGAGAGATATTGTCGAGCGTTCAAAGTCCTGTTCTTCGCGAGACGGTGCGCGAGAGCTTTCAGGGAATGGGCTTTCGGCAGGACATTTTCGTCAAGGACCTTGCTCCGGTGACCGATGACGAGCGGCGTGATTGCTTTCGCCGGATGGAATTCTTGATGACCACCAGGCCACGCAACGTTGTGCTGCAAGGTAAAACACAGTGGGGCGAGCTTGACCTCGGCGCCAGCGGCTGCGTCCCGGTTATCGAAGCCTTCGCAGCGTCTGGGTTTGCTCCCCAATCGATCGCGGCGCTTGAGGCGGCTCTGCCTCAGATTCCGATTGACGAACTTGTTGCGCGAGTGGTTCAGCTTGCCGCGGTGAAGGTGATCAAACCAGCGCTTTCTGAGGATGAGCAACGCGTTGTGCGGCCGCGCTGCGACGCGCTTAACGCCCAAATCTTAGACCTACCGAGCGACAGGAGCGCCATTCTCGCGTCGCCCGTACTCGGAGCCGGCATTGAAGTGTCCGAGTTAGAAAGAGCCTTCCTTTCTGGTCATCGCGACGGATGCCGATCGGAGGCGGCGCTCGCCGAGAGCATCGAGTCCCTGCCCAGTGCGCTGCGCGGACGAAGCCCTTCAGATCTTGCGGGCATGTTCTTGGCGGATCATTTGCCGTATTTTTGCGCAATGGGACTGGCGCAGGACTAGTCTAGGAGACGCTCATGCTCGCAAACGCCACGGTCACCGCGCTTGTCGGCACCATGCAGAAGAACGCGTCTACCGCGTTCTATCGGGACACGCTTGGCCTGAAGTTCATTGCCGATGATGGCTTCGCGGCGATTTTCGAGGGCAAGAACGCCCGCGTGCGCGTTTCGCGCGTGCCGGCCATAACGCCGGCCGCTTACGCCGTGCTCGCATTCCAGGTCGATGACATCGACAAGGTCGTCGATGGTCTCACGGCCAAAGGCGTCGTCTTCCAGCGCTACGGCTTCTTCGTGCAGGACGCCAAAGGTGTTTGGAGCGCGCCGGACGGCACTAAAGTGGCCTGGTTTAACGACCCGGACCTGAACCTGCTCTCGGTCGTTCAGCATGCGTGACAATCCGGCCCTGGCGGAGGCCTGCCGGATCGGTTAGAGCGCCTGGGAAGTCTACGAATCTCTGGGGAACGAGATGGAAGCGGTCATCGCCATCGGCATTTTCGTCGCCGTGATTATCCTGCTCAACATCGTTGAGTTCGGTCGCGCCGACTAAGCGCGTTTCGTAGCGGCATAGCCGTAGACCACGCCGCTGATGACCGCGATCAACGCGGCCGCCCACAACAGCAAGCGCGCTGCCCAATAAAGGCCAAGCACCACGCTGGCCGAAACCAGCAGCAGCGCAGCGCCTTGATAAGCGAGAAACGCGCCAACGCCCGCCATCTCCGCCGCGGCCTTCCATCGGCCAAGTGAATTCACCGGCAGCGTCTTGCCAGCGTTTGAGAGTCCCTCGCGCAGGCCCGCCACCGCAAGGTCGCGTCCCACTATAATCACCGCTGCCGCAGCCAGATCGAGCGGCAGCGCCGCGTACGCGAGCGCCAACAATATGCAGGCGATCAACACTTTGTCAGCGACGTGATCGAGCGCCGCGCCGAGCGGCGTCACGGCGTCGAGCTTGCGCGCCAGATAGCCGTCGAGCCAATCGGTCGCGGCGGCGAGGACGAAGAGAACCAGAGTTACGGCGAACAGCAAGCCCGCGCGTGGGCGATCGCTGTAGAGTATAGCGCCCGCCCATAGGATCAGCCCCGCAAGCGTTGGCCCCATGATCAAGCGAAAGAGGGTCAGCGCCGTCGGCAGCGCGCTTTTGCGCGTGGGGCGCGCGTCCGCGTCAGCGCTTGTCGTGGAAGAAGTCATAAATCCGCTTCGCCAGTTCTGTGTTGACGCCGTCCACCAATTCCAATTCCGCCAGCGCCGCGCGCGAGACGCCGCGCGCTGAGCCGAAGCGATCAAGCAGAGCGCGCTTGCGCGCGGGCCCGATGCCGCCGATTTCGTCGAGCGGATTTTTGGAAAGCCCCGTCGACCGCTTGCCGCGATGCGCGCCGATTGCGAACCGGTGCGCTTCGTCACGCAAGCGCTGCAGGTAGTAGAGGACGGGGCTTTTCTCGTCGAGCCGGAATGGCGCGCGGCCCGAAGTGAAGAAGCGCTCGCGGCCCGCGTCGCGGTCAACGCCCTTGGCGATGCCCGCGATGACGATGCGGTTCTTCAGACCGAGCTCTTCAAGTGCTTCGAGGCTGGCGTTGAGTTGGCCTTCGCCGCCGTCAATCAGTACGAGGTCAGGCCAGGCGCCGAATTTTGAATCGCGTTCGCCATCGTCCCTCTCTTTCGAGAAATCGACACCGCCATCGCGGATAGCACCCCCGCCCCCTTGCGGGCGGGCAGGGGGTGGG
>JBAQGO010000096.1:0-8114 GCA_049287825.1 Vitreimonas sp.
TTACGGCTGACAGCATGGGATCGGCCGCCACGGCGCGATCAATCGATGCAGTGAGATAGCCGAGGAAGAGAAGGATGAGGTCACCCATCGAGAATTGCCGGTGGGGATCAATGGAGAGCGGTAGGCCCGTGTTCAGCGCGCGATCTAAATCGCTGACGCTGAGCAGCGTTTTGAACGATCGAAGCGCATCGCGCTTGGACGCAGCACCTTCCGCGGCGCGCGCAACGGCGGCGGGTCCAAGCAGAATGCGATCTGCATCAACAAAAACTGCGCTTTCCAACAGGAAAGCGTTGCCCGTGGCGCCGTCACCCCCAAGCATAAGCGGACGCACCTGTTCCGGATCGAAGCGGCGCCAGGCATCGCACGGCGCCGCCGCCGCCTTCGAATAAGCGGTGCCGAAGTCAATGCACAGCGTCCAATCGCGGCTCATTTTCGCCGCCGCGCCGCGGGCACAGGCGCCGCCGGACCTAACCCGCGTTTGCGCGCCGCGCGCTGCAATGCTTGGCCGAGCAAGAACATCGCATCCTTGCGCTGCGCTGCTGTCTTCGCCGCAGAAAGCGCCGTGAATTCAGCCAGCGCATCAGCGAGTGCTGCATCGGCTTCAGCCCAAGCCGCGCCTGCGAGCGCATCCGCTAGACGCGCCTGCGCCGCGCGTTTCCGCGCGGCGCTCTTGGGTTTCTTCTTCTCAGCTCCCGGCATTCCCGCGTCCTCACCCGCGACCCGCGGGCAAGCCCGCCTTGTTTAAAGCCGCAAACTCAGCCCCAGGGATACCGCGTTCACGGTGTAGTCGCGATAGCGATTTAGCCCGTCGGAGTTGACCTCATCGTGGCTGTACCGCGCCGACACAGCGACCCGGCGGTTCAAAATATAGTCAGCGCCGAGCTGATACGAGAGGAAGGTGTCGTTGCGGTCGATGACGCTATAATCGCGCTGACCTCCCTGCACGCCGGCCGAAAGGATCACATTGCGAAGTAGTTCGTGGTCGACATGCGCGCCATAGCGAGACTCGACATAAGGCGCGACCGCGGTGGCGCCGTTGTCCTGGGCGCTGCGGCTGGCGCTGAATTGAATCGTCGTCAGCTGCGTAATGTACCAGTCAACGCTGGCGTCCGCCGCGAAACCGCTCAGGCTCACGCCGGAATCGTAGTCGCGGTTGAAGACGCCGGCGCTAATATGGCCTTCAAGCAAATCGGTCAGATGCAACGCAACGCCGGCGAGATAAGTTTGCCCGTCTGAAGAAAGCGCCGGAGCATTGTTATAGTCGCGATGATCCGCCGAAGCTTGGAGGGTGACGCCAAAGCGCGGGCCGAGTTCTGCCTCGACACTGCCGCTAATCGTATTTTGGGTAACGTCCCGGAAATCTTGGTCGATAATGCCGACGTCGTGATAGTCATACGTCGCGGTATCGACGCCCGCTCCGACTTTGAAGCGATTGAACGTGTGCTGCGCCGAGAGCGAGGCTTGGCTTACGGTATATTCCACCGGCTTGCCGGTGGTTAGCGCATCCGGATTGGTGCGCGGCTCGACTTCGCGCCCATAGCGGGCGGTCGCGTTGATCTGGGTGTCCGCGCCGAGGTCGTAGCGTCCCTGACCGGCGATGTAGCCCGTGTCGCTATTTTGATTGGAATGGTCGCTGTAGGTCGTGTGCGTGAGCCCAGCCGAAACGGCCAGCGCATGCCGCGACCAGTGCGATGAGAGCCGGGCGCTTGGGCTTACAGTGTAATAGATATCGTCCTGCTCGCCGGTTTGTGCGGCAAACAGATTGTCGGTGCTGGTAGCGCTAACATCGAGCTGCGCGTTCAAATCGAAGCCGCCGAAGCGCAAACCGAGGGGGTCGTACTCCGGGCGCGGCCGATCCCGTACAGAGACGCTTTGACGCGCGTCTTGTGCAAACGCTTGAAACGGCGCGAACGCGATCAGTGAAGCCGCAAACGCGGTGACGGCGGGATGCAAACGCACTTCAAGACCCCCTAAGACGGCGACCACCGCCGGGTTTGAAAGGCGGATGTTGTGCGATGGTTCGGCTGTCTCAGTTTGGGATGCAAGACGTTGCCCGCTTGGCGAGAAAGCCCGCGCCGGCGCACCCGCTTTGTGTCCAAATGAAACCATGAATCCCAACCTGTCGAAACGCACCCGAGGGCCTCGCCGACTCGGGGTCGCCGCAGTGAAAGATGCTTCGGACGTTTCGGCCACTACTTTTAGTTGTAATCTAGAGTGCGCGGCCTGCTTCATGGATAAGGGACAGGAGCCAGCCTCCCGCGAGCCAAACCACCAGCCAAAAGATCGAACAATATAGGATCACCCCTGAAACCACGGTCCAGCGTGGATAAGGTCGCAGAGAATGGCCTGCGGCGGGCGCTGGGAAGACAGCTTCTTCCTCGCGCGATGGCTCAAACTCGGGGCGGCGCAGAGCCACCAAACAACTAACCTCAACTGCGACTCAGGCGCGGGCGCCACACGTGACCGAAATTCTATAGGCGAGCGAGTTGGTTGCAAGCCAAGCCAGCAGTCCACACCGGAAACGCGACTGGGATTGCAATGCACAATGAGCACTGCCAAAGAATTGCAAGGCCATTAGCGGAGGGAATGGCCTCAGGGGTCGTTGGGAATATGGCGAACCAAATGATCGAGACGGGGTCCGCAATCCGGATACCGTTTCGCGGCCGTCAAAATGCGGCTGATCGCTACAGAGTTGCCGAAGCGCGGGCCGCGCATCGCATTACGGATCGCGCGCTCATCCGCAAGGTGCGCGCAGCGAACGGGCGCTTGAAGCGCGCCTTCGACGTTCTCGTTGCGTCGTCCGCCCTCCTATTCCTGGCGCCGGTGTTCTTAACCGTCTTCGCCTTGATCAAGCTGACCGACCGTGGGCCGATCTTCTATCGCCACACGCGCGTGGGCCGCCAAGGCGCACGCTTCGCGTGCCTCAAATTCCGGACGATGGCGACCGATTCTGAGGAGCGGCTCGCGCATATCCTATTGACCGATCCTGTTGCGGCGGCTGAGTGGGAACAGGGCCAGAAGCTGCGAACTGATCCGCGCATCACCAAGCTCGGCGCCTTTCTGCGCAAATCCAGCATTGATGAGCTGCCGCAGATTTGGAACGTGCTGCGCGGCGACATGAGCATCGTCGGTCCTCGCCCCGTCACGCGTGCCGAACTCAACCGTTACGGCAAGGATCGTCGCTACTACCTGCTGGTTCGTCCGGGCATCACGGGACTATGGCAGGTCAGTGGCCGGTCAAGCACCGGTTACGAGAAGCGCATCCGCTATGACCGCGAGTATCTTGAAGATTGGTCATGGCTGAGTGAGTTCTGGATTCTGCTGATGACCATCCCAGCGATCCTCAACACCGACGACGCCTGCTGAAAAATCTCACGGTCGGAAGGCTTTTTCGCCCGGCCGCGGGTCACGCCGCTGGATCGGCTTAAAAAGACCCGTGCCGGCGATCAGGGCGCGTTCACCACACCAGACGCGACCGCGCACGACATAAAGGTCGTCAGCGGTTGACAGCACCTCTCCCCCGCCCTCGACCCACTCCCCCACGTGGGCGCTTGAAAGAAAGTCGCAGGTGAGACGAACCGTAACCCAGTAGGAAGAGGTTTCGACCGAGACGATATGGCCCCAGGCCATGTCCGCGAACGTCATCAACATGCCGCCGTGAGCGTTGGACATGCCGTTGGTGTGATGCTCTTCGACGCGAAAGCCCATGGTGAAGGCGCCGTTATATGCGCGGCGGTATAGCGGCGCGATCTGGCGCGCAAACCCGCGCCGCCACTCAAGCGGCATGTAACCAGACGGCGGTTCGAATTCCGCAGGTGCGGCAATGTCGTCGGACATGCTGCAACTCTAGAATAGAACGCATGCGCTGCGCGAGCTATTCAAACTGAACTCGTCATCCTTCGCCCGTCGGCGTCAGTAAAGCGCCACTCCTTCAGCTGGTCTCCAATGGACTATGACTTTAGGATTAGGGCTCCGCGGCGCCTGACAACTTGCCCGGGATCGTGCTCTTGTGAGCGCCGCAGATGTCTTTCCGCACCAACACCGTTGTTATCATAGAGGATGAGCCGGCCGCGGCGGATGCCCTTGCGCTTATTATTCAAGATTGGGGCGCCGACGTCGCCGTCGGCTCCAACACCTCGACAATTGCCCAACAGCTCGGCTCCCGCCTAAACGACGTGGGTTGGATCATTGCCGATTTTAATCTGGGACCGGGGCCAGATGGCGTGGCGTTAGCGCAAGAGTTCGCGTCCGCGGCGCCGAGCGCGAAAGTCTTGGTGCTCTCCGGTTCATTTCATGGCCGGGCGACCGCGGCCGCGGCGAAGGCCGGATATGAGCTGATGCAAAAGCCCGCGCGCGCGGAAATGATCGTATCTTGGTTGGAGCGCGCCTAACATACGTGCGTGACCCGAACGGACGCACCGGAGCATGCTCGGCCCAACGCGCCGCGCGCCGACTCGATTCTTACCGCTCTGGCGGTCGGACTCGCGTCGTTCGCCGTGCTGTTCGTTCTCGCGTTCGTGTCCCAGAACCAAACCCAAGCGGCGGTGCTTCAGCGCATCGAAGTCACCCGGCCGGCGCGCGGGCAATCGGCCGCCTTGTCTCAGGCGCTGGTGGATGTGGAAACCGGCCAACGCGGCTTCTTGCTCACCAACGATCTACAGTTTCTCGAGCCGTATGAGATCGGCCGCCGCGAGCTGCTGCGCCAGCTAGAGGCCTTACGAGCGACCGCCAGCCGCAATTCTGACCTCCGGGCGCCGACGGCGCGCGCCGGCAGCTCAGCGCGCGCCGCGCTCGCCGCCATCGACCACACGCTTGCGCTGCATAGAACTCACCCGCTTTCGCATGCTGAAATCGCGCGGGAACTCTCGAATTCTAAGGACGCTATGGACGCGGCGCGCACTGATGCGCGCGCGCTAGCGGCGGATGTCGAGCGGCTCATTGATGTCGCGCGCGCCAAAAACGCCGCATCACGTTCCGCCATTTACGTTCTGGGAGCACTGCTGGGAGTCCTCGCCATTCTTTCTGTTGTAGTGGCCACCTGGGCGCTGCGCCAAGAAAGGCGCGCTTGGCGAACCACCATCAAGGTGTTGTCGGATGCGCGCGAAGCTGCGGAACTAGCTCGAGCGAAAGCAGCGGCGTCCGATCTCGCAAAGACTCGCTTCCTTGCCACCGCGAGTCATGACATGCGCCAACCGCTGCATGCACTGACGCTCTATCTGAGCGCGCTGGATCGGCGCGTGCAGGCGCCGGACGCGCGCGACATCGTCAAAAAAATGCAACGCGCCGCCGAATCCATGGTTGGCATGTTCGCGACATTGCTGGACCTCGCGCGCATTCAAGCCGATGTCGTCGAGCCGGCAATCTCTGATTTTGCTATTCAGGACGTGATTGAGCGGCTGATCGCCGAACATCCCGGCGCCGACATCGTTGCGCAGTACACTACATCGTCACTGAGCGTACGCACCGACCCCGTGCTGCTTGAGCGCCTGCTTAGAAACTTGATCTCAAACGGCTTGAAACACGGCGGAGGCTCGGTGCGCATCGCCGCGACGCTTGTTGCCGGACGCCTAAAAGTTTCGGTGATCGATCGCGGGCCGGGCATTGCGTCTGAAGACCAAAACCGCGTCTTTGAGGAATTTGTACGCCTGGAAGGCAAAGGCGACAGCGAAGGCCTGGGCCTCGGCTTGGCCATCGTTCAACGCATCTCGGACTTGCTGGACCTCCGCATGTCCTTGCAATCGGCGCCGCAGCAAGGCGCTGCTTTTTCTGTTCTGGTTCCGACGGCGCCGGCCGTTGTCCGCGCTGCGCCATTCGCCCGGCCTCCAGCGCAATTGAACGGTGAGCAGGTCTTGTTGCTGGACGACGATATCAACGCGTTGGAGGCGCTCACCGAAGTGGTGCGCGATTTGGGGGCAGAGGTAAAGGCGTGCATCAACGAGGAGGAAGCGCGCGCCGCGATCGCCGGCGGATTTCACCCGCATTTGTTGGTCATGGATTTGCGCATCGACGGCAAGCTCAGCGGCGTCGACATCACAAACCACCTGCGAGCACAACTAACGCCACGCCCAGCCGCGATCATCGTCACGGGCGACACTGCGGCTGATACGTTGGCGTTCTTAAGCGCGTCCGGTCACCAATGGCTCATCAAGCCAGTCGAACCCGCCATGCTGATGCAAGCCATCTCGCGCGCGCTGCACAACGCCGGCGCTACGATTTGAGGCGTGCGATCGCTTCAGCACGCGTACGCACGCCAAGCGCGCGGTAAATTGCGGCGAGGTGAATTTTTACTGTGCCTTCAGCGATATCGAGGGTGCGTGCAATTTCCTTGCTCGCGCGCCCCTGTAGAAGTTCTGCCAGCACTTCTTTCTGGCGCGACGTCAGCTTTTCGCCCTCCAGAACTTCACTACTACGCAAAGCAGAATCGGGCTCGCGGCGTCCGAGCGTGGGAGGAGCATAGATCCCGCCGTCCAAAACGGTCCGGATTGCACTGGCGATTTCGGACGAAGACAAGGACTTTGGAATATAGCCGTGAACGCCGGCGCCTAATGCGCCGATAATGTCCGCACGCCCCTCAAGCGCTGACACGACAGCGACTTTGGCCTCTGGAAATCCGTCGCGCAGCGCAGAGAGCGCTTCCGCGCCCGACATCCCCGGCATTCGCATGTCAACGAGTATCAGATCGCCGGCACCTTCGTTGGTAAGAATTTCGATGGCCTGATCGAGCGTTTCCGCTTCGCGCACTTCACTCACATCGATAGTATCGACCAGCAGCTGCCTTAGCCCGCTCCGGAAAAGCTCGTGGTCATCCGCGATGAGGGCTCGGATCGCCATTGTGTCCATTTCAACTGCGCGGTCCGCGTCCTTGTGGGCCCGCTGACTCACTTATGTTAAAATGCGTTCAAAATCCACGCGACTCAACACGTAAGTTGTGCGCGCGGGGCTAGTGCCCGGCGCCGGCAGACGCTGAGATAGTTTGTACCCGAGGCGTGGCTTCACGGTCGCGCGACAACCGGATTGTGTCGATGCGTGAACGCTCGATCTGGAACAACTCAAGCGCACGACCTGTCAGGTTGCGCCCATTGGGAACCTGCAAAGACATCGGATTGATCTGATCACCGTTCTTCAGCACCTCGTAGTGGAGGTGCGGGCCGGTGGCGCGACCGGTTTCACCGACATAACCAATGATCTGCCCTTGGCGGACGCGCGCACCCGCGAACACCGCAACGCGCGACATGTGTGCGTAGGCAGTCTCGTAGCCATTTGCGTGCCGGATCTTCACGTAGTTGCCGTAGGTGCTGAACGGGCCAGCGCGCTCGACCGTGCCATCGCCTGCGGCGAGGATGGGCGACCCGATGGGTGCGGCGAAATCGACTCCGCGATGCATCGCGGAGTAGCCAAGCACCGGGTGCAACCGCATCCCGAACGCCGACGACAAGCGCGCGCCGTTGACCGGCGTCTTCATGAGGAAGCGGCGAGCGCTGTCGCCATCTTCGTCGTACCACGTGGGTTGGGAGTCGCCCGGCGCCAAGAATGAATAGAAGGCGCGCCGGCCTTGCCGGCTTTCGAGCGCGATGAACAACATGTCGCCAGTGCGCACGGTGTTGCCTTCATCGTCGTAGAAACGCTCGAACACCAACTCAAAATGGTCGCCGGGGCGAACGTCGCGCTGAAAGTCGACGTCGTAAGCAAAGGCGTCCGCCAGCGCATCGATCTCACGGTCCGTTGCTCCATAGCGGCGCGCGGTGGCGTCGAGCCCCTGCTCCACCGGCTGTGAGATGCGCGCGATTTCGAAGCTTACCGGCATTAAGACTTGGCGCGAAATGAATGCGCCGTCTTCGGTGCGGCTGGCGGTGATGGACGCACCTGGTTCGGATCGGAATGCGAGACCACCTAATCTTTGCACGCTGTTAGCACGTGTGAAGAAGACGTTTATGGCCTGGCCCGCTTGCACGCGCCGCGGATTGTAAACGCTACCGATCGACGCGAGCGCCGCGCTGGCGTCGGAGGGCGACGCGCCGGCGCGCGCCAACACTTGCGCAAGACTTTCGCTTTGCTCGACGCGCAGCGCGCGTGTGGCGTGGGTCAGGTAAACTTCTGTAAACGCGCGATCCTCA
>JBAQGO010000097.1:0-2046 GCA_049287825.1 Vitreimonas sp.
GATCGCTGGACGAGCCGGGCTCGGTGCTGATCTTGACGCTCTTGAAGAAGTCAAGATTCTTCAGGCGGCGCTCGGAACGGTCGACCAGCGCACGGTTGTAGGCATCGCCCTCGGACACATCGAATTCGCGGCGGATCACGTAATCCCGCGTACGGGTGTTGCCGCGTATGTTGATCCGCTCGATGTAGGTCCGCGGCCCCTCGTCGATCGCAAACACGATCGACACGGTATGCGCCTCGAAATTGCGATCTCCGCGCGGACGCACGGCGGCAAAGGCATAACCGCGCCGCGAGGCTTCGATCTGCATTTCCTCCACGGATTTTTCCAGCGCTTCGGCATTGTAGATCGAGCCGACGCTGACGCGCGAGAAACTGCGCAGCGAATTGCCGTCGAGGGTCGGAATCGAGGACTGGAAATTAACCGACCCGACGCGGTATTGCTGGCCTTCCTCGATCTTGAAGGTCACCAGGAAGCCGCCCTTCTGGGGATCGTATTCCGTGAGCGCGGCCACCACCTGCACGTCGGCGAAGCCGCGCTTCAGATAGTAGCGGCGAATAAGGTCGCGGTCGGCCTCGACCCGGTCGGGATCGTAGACGTCGGCGCCGCCGAGGAAGCTCAGCAGATTGGATTCACGGGTCTTGATGATGTCGCGCAGCCGGTACGAGGAAACCGCGACATTGCCGATGAAGTCGATCGACTTGACGCCGGTCTTGGAACCTTCGGTAACGGTGAAGATCAGGTCGACGCGGTTGTTCGGCTGTTCGATGATTTCAGGATTGACGCGTATGTCATAGCGGCCGGAGCGACGATAGATTTCGGAGATGCGCTGCGCGTCGGACTGCACCATGGGACGCGAGAACGTGCCGCGCGGCTTGGATTGTATTTCCCCCGAAAGCTGGTCGTCCTTGACCTTCTTGTTGCCCTCGAAGGCAATGCGGCCGATCACCGGATTTTCGATCACGGTCACGACGACTCGACCGCCGGCCTGGTTGATCTTGACGTCCTGGAACAGTCCGGTTTCGATCAGCGCTTTCAGGCCGTCATCGATGCGGGCCTGGTCAAGGCGCCCGCCCGGACCGGGCTTGAAATACGAGCGAATGGTTTCGACTTCGACGCGCCGGTTGCCTTCGACAACGATCGAGGCGGCGGTCTGGGCTGCGGCGGGTGACGACGTCAACGCGGCGGTCACCGTGGCGACGACCGGCATGGCGACCAAGATCAGGGCGGCGAACAAGCCCCCCCGTACTCGCATTCCAACATTCATGCGCAACGCGCCCTTGTTATTCTGGAGCCGGGCCGCACCCCTACGAACCGGCAGATTCCCATTTGTTGCCCTGCTTGTAGCCAATTTAGCCGGGGCGGCAAACGGCCTTTCGCAGTGCAATTTCATTTTCATTCCAAGACGTTGCCCATTGGCCACGCGACTCAAAAGGCGGTTCATGACGCGGCCAGATGCAGGATGTCGTTATAGGTGGCAAATACCATCAGCATCAGCACCAGCCCCAAACCGATCCGGAATCCCATCTCCTGCGCCCGTTCCGACAGGGGCCGGCCGCGAACGGCCTCAACCGCAGAGACCAAAAGGTGACCGCCATCGAGCAGGGGCACCGGAAACAGGTTGAGCAGCCCGATCGAAATCGACAGCACCGCGGCAAGATGAATCAGGGCGGCGACACCGATGGTGGCGACCTGCCCGGAAATTTGCGCGATCCGTAACGGACCGCCGACCTGGTCGGCCGCTTCCCGCCCCGTGAAGACGCCGCCGATATAGGCCAGCGTCCGATCGACCACGAACCAGGTTTCCTTGACCCCCAGCCAAAGCGCGGTGGCGGGATTGACCTTCTCGGTCAGGACATCGCCGGGATTGGTGGCGCGGGTAATGCCGAGCACGCCGAGCCGGTGCACGTTTCCAAAATTGTCATTGACTTCCTTGAGTTCCGGCGTGGCCTGCAATTGCAGCGTGGAATCGCCGCGCTTGACCGTGAAGTTGAGTTTCTCGCGCGAGATACTGACACTCCGCTGCATGTCCGAGAAGCTTCCGATGAC
>JBAQGO010000098.1:0-23289 GCA_049287825.1 Vitreimonas sp.
CTCGACGACAGCGGCGCGCCGGATTTCGAAGTGCTGATCGAAACGCTGATGGGGAAGAAAGCCGAGCTTCGCTACAACTACATCCAAGAACACGCGAAGTTCGTTGAGGATGTAGACGTCTAGCAGCTAGGCTTCCCAATCCCATGCACGAACGCGTTCAAGATGGCGTTCGAAAATGCCTTGCGCGCATGGGTCCTCGTGATCGCTTAGAAATGCGTGCTTCTGGAAATAGCCGCGTCCAGGCCGGCCGGTCTTGTTGACGACTGAAACACAGAGCGGGGGTTCACGGCGCGTGCGGTTTTCCGCAGCGGTGGCGTCAAGTGCGCCATACAGAAAGTGGTTGTTCACCTTCGGCGCATGCTCGCGATACGCCGCGTTGAGCGCTTCCTGCAACGCCACGACGCCATAGGCGTAGCTCATGACGCGTCCTTGCTTCGCTGCTTGCACCAAAATGCGGCGCATCAAAGAAGCGGCCGCCTGGCCAGCGGCGCGCGCGTTAGAAGCGTCAACAAGCCCCTTCTTGCCTGTGAGACCCTCCAGCTTCGCGAGCAGAAGCAGCCACTCGGAATTGTCCAAAGCAAAATTCCAATTGCGCAGATCGGCGGCGTGATGCCCGCTCAACTCCGGTGGCGGCGCACACTCCTCCAGGCTCACTGGGGCGAGCATACCTTTTCGTAGCCCTTCCAGCACCTCGCGCAAGACCTGAACCGAGCCCACCGAACGCGGTGTCCAACAGACGACCATGGCGGAAGACTGTGCAACCTCCCGGTCGATTGCGGCCCGCCAACGATCGCCGGACATCAAGGAAGCGTCGAACCAAACTGTCAGGCCGAGGTCGGAAAGCAGGTCGGCGATGATGGCCACGCGCCGCCGATCCTCACGTTTGTAGGAGATAAAAACGTCGGCCACGCGCGAATCTCAATCCAAGCCTGCCCGCCCAACAGAGGCGTCAAACGTTGACTTTCCCTTCAAATCCCCCCATCTCCGCATCGTCCGTTGTGCGCGCCTGAGGGCGTGCTCGCCCTCGCTGAACGCCCCGTCTCGTCCGGAGACGCTTGGAGCCGGAAGCGCCAACCCCGAAGCGATCCGATCCGCACCAAGCGAAACGGCTCGCGCAAGTGAGATTGAATGAATTCCGAAAATACCGCGCCTGAAGGCGCACAGACGACCCAAACCCAAATCACCTTCGACGACCTAGGCCTCTCCGAACCGACGCTCCGCGCCGTGCACGAGAGCGGCTACAACACGCCGACGCCGATCCAGGCTGCCGCCATCCCCGAAGTGCTGAAGAGCCGCGATATCCTCGGCATCGCTCAAACCGGGACCGGCAAGACCGCTGCGTTCGTGCTGCCGATGATCGATATCCTTGCCGCCGGCCGCGCCCGCGCACGCATGCCGCGCACATTGATCCTGGAGCCCACCCGCGAACTTGCGGCGCAAGTCGCGGAGAATTTCGACAAATACGGCAAGTACCAAAAGCTCACTAAAGCGCTGCTGATCGGCGGCGTCTCGTTCGGCGACCAGGACGCGCTGCTGGCGCGCGGTGTCGACGTGTTGATCGCCACGCCTGGCCGTCTGCTCGATCACTTCGAGCGCGGCAAGCTGCTGCTGACCGGCGTACAGGTCATGGTCGTGGATGAAGCCGATCGCATGCTCGACATGGGGTTCATTCCAGACATCGAGCGCATCTTCAAACTGACGCCGTTCACCCGCCAGACGCTCTTCTTCTCCGCCACCATGCCGCCCGAGATCACGCGCCTCACCGAACAATTTCTGTCGAGCCCCAAGCGCATTGAGGCGTCGCGTCCGGCGATGGCTGCGGGCACCATCACTCAGCGCATCATTCCATTGCCAGGCAACGATCCGCGCACCCGCCGCGCCGCGCTGCGTGCTGTGATGCAGAGCACCAACGTCAAGAACGGCATCGTCTTCTGCAATCGCAAGACCGACGTCGACGTGGTGGCGCTGTCTCTGAAGCGGCACGGTTTCAATGCCGCGCCCATCCATGGCGATCTCGATCAGTCGCTGCGCACCAAGACACTCGACCGCTTCCGCTCTGGCGACCTGCAGTTCCTCATAGCCTCTGACGTTGCGGCGCGCGGTCTCGACATTCCCGACGTGAGCCACGTCTTCAACTACGAACCGCCGCGCCACGCCGAAGACTACGTCCACCGCATTGGCCGAACCGGCCGCGCCGGCAAACAAGGCGCTTCATTCACACTGGTGGCGCGCAGCGACGGCAAAAGCATCACCGAAATCGAAAAACTCATTGGCTCGAAAATCGAAGAGGCAAAGATCGAAGGCGTGCCCACTGACGCGATCGGCGATCCGCGCGACACCGGCGGCCGCGGCCGTCGCGCCGAGGAGCTGAAGAAAGAGCACACGAAGCGCATTTCCGAGAAGAAGCAGCGCTATGTGAAGCGCGATCCGGAACGGCCAACGGCTTCAACCGAGCCTGCCCAGCAGAGTGAAGAGCGACCCGAGCAGGCGCCGCCGCGGCGCGAGGAACGCCCGCGCCAGGCCCCACGGCAACAAGCGGCGCCGCCGAAGCGCGAAGCGCCACGTGAGCCGAAGCCGGAGCGCGAAGGCGTGCAGGGCTTCGGCGATAACACGCCGGCGTTCCTGCGCGGCAAGAAGTAGGCGCGCTACACCAGCCCCGCCGCCTCTTCCAACCCCAACATCAGGTTCAAGTTCTGCACCGCAGCACCACTTGCGCCCTTGCCGAGATTATCAAGCAACGCAACCAAACGTGCCTGCTCGTCAGTGCCGAACACAAAGAGCTTCATCTTGTTTGAGCCATTGAGGCCCTCCGGATCGAGTGTCTTCCGCGAAGACGCTTCCTCCAACGACGCCACTTCGACAAAGCGCTCCCCCACATAGTGCGCCCGCAGCGCCTCATGCACCTGCTTCAAACGCGGCGCCTTCGGTAACGCACCTAGCGGCAACGGCGCCTCGACGAGCATGCCCTTGTAATAGCGCCCGACGCTCGGTGCGAAGATTGGCGCATGCGCGAGCCCTGCATGCGTTCGCATTTCCGGCACGTGCTTGTGCTTCTGCGTCAACCCGTAAATCCGATACTGCACGCGTGTAAACGCCGGATCGTTCTCGTCTTCAAACTCCGCGATCATCGCTTTGCCGCCGCCGGAATACCCGGAGACAGCATTCACGCTCAACGGCCAGTCACCCGGCACAAGCCCCGCTTCGACAAGAGGCCGCACCAAGCCTATGAAGCCTGTCGGGTAGCATCCCGGATTGCTGACGCGATTGGCCGCCGCGATCTTTGCGCGTTGGCCCTTAGTCATCTCGGGAAAACCGTAAGCCCAGTCCGGCGCAACACGGTACGCCGTCGATGCATCGATCACGCGCACGTCCGGATTGTCGATTAGTCCCACCGCCTCGCTCGCAGCATCGTCCGGCAGGCACAGCATCACGGCGTCGGCGCTGTTCAACAGTCTGCGCCGTTCACCGACCTCTTTGCGTTTAGCCGGGTCGATCGAGACGATCTCAATGTCGCGCCGCTCCTGCAAGCGCTCGCGGATTTGCAAGCCCGTCGTGCCCGCTTCGCCATCGATGAAAACGCGATGAACCATCCACTCACTCCGTCATCCTGGGCGCGCGACGCGCGACCGGGACCCAGGGGCCACATACGCTGCTCTACGATCCCCTGGGTCCCGGCCTCCCTTCGGTCGGCCAGGATGACGGAGGATGTTAGCGCCCAACTCCAAAACAAAACGGGCGCTCCGTTTCCGAAGCGCCCGCTTGAGATCCAAACTTGAAGCGTCTTAGCGCTTCGAGAACTGGAAGCTGCGGCGCGCTTTCTTGCGGCCATACTTCTTTCGCTCGACCACGCGGCTGTCGCGGGTGAGAAAACCAGCATGCTTCAAGGTCGGCCGAAGCGGCGGTTCATAATCGGAGAGCGCCTTCGAAATCGCGTGCCGCACTGCGCCGGCTTGACCCGAAAGGCCCGAGCCCACGACCGTGACATTGACATCGAACTGGCCCTCGCGATCGGTAATGCGGAAGGGCTGGTTGATCATCATGCGCAGCACCGGACGCGCGAAATACGCATCTGATTCCTTGCCGTTGACGGTGATCTTGCCCTTGCCTGGCTTCACCCAAGCGCGCGCGATCGCGTTCTTGCGTTTGCCCGTGGCGTAGGAACGGCCGAGCTTATCGACCTTGCGCTCGTGCAGCACAGCAACGTTCTGCTCAACCCGCACCGGCGCGCCGGTGATGTCGCCGAGTGACTCAAGACCTTGGCCAATGTCGCTCATGCGATCCTCGAATTCTTGCGGTTCTTGGATTTGAAATCGATCGTTTTCGGGTTCTGCGCGGTGTGCGGGTGCTCCGTGCCGGCATAGACGCGAAGCTTCGCCAGTTGGCGCTGCGCCAGCGGGCTTTCCTTGGGCATCATGCGCTCGACAGCCTTCTCGACCACCCGCTCAGGATGCTTGCCTTCGAGGATCTTCGCCGGCGTGCGTTCTTTTATGCCGCCCGGGTAGCCGGTGTGGCGATAATAGATCTTGTTCTCGCGCTTCTTGCCTGTGAACGCGACTTTCTCGGCATTGATCACCACGACGTGGTCGCCCGTGTCGATGTTCGGCGTGAAGTCGGGACGATGCTTGCCGCGCAGACGCAGCGCGATGAAAGAGGCAAGACGGCCGACCACAACGCCTTCGGCGTCGACCACGATCCAGCCGTGCTCAACTTCCGAGGCCTTGGCCGAGCGCGTCGTTTGGGTGCGCATGGGAGTTTTCCTGACGAAACGAAGGCGCGCGTGTACGCAAATGCAGAATCGCAGTCAAGAGACGGCATTTTCTCCCGTGTTTACAGATGTTTGTGATAGCGGTTTTATGTTACCGTATGTCGTTCGGACGAGGATCGCCACCGTTCCCCAGAGGAGCGCCGCCCCCGCTTGGTGAGCCAACGCCAAAGCCAGCGGATCCAGCAGCAAGATCGTCGTTACACCCAGCGCCGCTTGGCAAACGGCCAGGACGCCCACCACAACGCCCGCACTTCGCGCCGCGCCCGTTCCGCGCAGCGCCGCCAGCGTCGCGATCGCCAGCGCCCCCAACGCCACAAGATAACCGGTGGTGCGGTGCATCAAATGCTGTGTCGCGTGATTGTCGATAAAGTTGCGCGCAAACGGCTCAAGCGAAAACGCGCTCACCGGAATCCACGCGTGGCCGATGGTTGGCCAATCCGGATAGGCAGCGCCACCCCGGGCGCCGGCGAGCAGCGCACCGAGCATCACTTGCACAAAGATCAGCATCATCAAGGCCACCGGCGCCCAGCGGGGCGCGCCTAGCTTCGACTCCGTGCCTGGCCAACCGAACGCATCAAGCGCCAGCCAAATCGCATAGGCTATGATTGTGAACGCCACGGCGAGATGCGCTGCGAGCCAAGCCGGATTCACCTCAGTGCGACCGCTCAAGCCACTCTGCACCATGAGCCAGCCTACGAAACCCTGAAGCCCGCCAAGCGCGAAGAGAAGGAGCACGGACGCCAACCGTCCTTTGAGACGCCCTCTCAACCAAAACACGATCAGTGGCGCGGCAAACAGAAGCCCGATCACCCGGCCCAAAAGCCTGTGCGACCATTCCCACCAAAAGATGCTCTGAAACTCAGACAGCGTCATGCCGCTATTGAGAATCTGGTACTGCGTCGTCTCACGGTATTGCGCGAACACGCGCGCCCAATCGGCCGCGCGCATCGGCGGCAGGGCGCCGCTGATCGGCTTCCACTCAGTGATGGAAAGGCCCGATTCCGTCAGGCGCGTCGCGCCGCCGACGACGACCATTGCGAACACGAAGAGTCCGATCACCAAGAGCCACGCGCCGACCCAAACGTCGCGCACAGCCGTTTTGGTTGAAAGCGAGATCATAAGTTGCCGGTCTTCCTCCGTCCGGCATAGAACCCGCACCTGAGTTTGGAAACGCGGCGCCCCGCCGCTGGGGCAGTTGATGCACGCTCGCACGCGCAAAGCCTTCGGCTGCTTCCTGCTGCTTGCCTATTTGGCCGGGTATGCGGCGATCGCGGCGACGCTTGGCGCCTACATCTGGGCGCACGCGCCGCATTGGACGGCGCTCATCTATTACGCCGCCGCTGGCGTCATTTGGGTTTTGCCGCTGAAGCCTCTCTTCTCTTGGATGAATCGCGGCGCATGAAAAGCCGCCCCGAAGCGCGCTTCGAGGCGGCGATTCAAGGTACAGGCAAGCCGCTATTGATTAGCGAGGATCAAGCTCAGGATGACGCCTGTGGCGATACCGGCGAGAATGATGTTGCCGCGATCATCACGCACATAGTGATAGCCGCGCGGCGGAGCGCGCAGATGCGCGGAGCGATAATCGACCGTGCGATAGCGGTTGCGATATTCCATCGGCAGCCGATCGCCGCGACGCCACTGATGATAGCCGGCTTGGAAACCGCGGCTATTTTGAATTTGCGCAGATGGACGCCCGTAGTGCCACCGGCCGTTATAGTTATAACCATTGTTTTGGCTGTCATTCCCACCGTTGTCGCCGCGATTGTCATTGCGGTTGTCGCCGCGATTATCATCACGACGCGGTGGATCGGCGTAGGCGGCGGGCGCCAGGCTGGTGAGCGCGAGCGTCGCGGCGACAGCTGAGAGGGCTATGCGTTTCATGGTCTTCGCTCCTTCAGAAGAGACAAAAGCATCTCTTGTCTGATGACAGGATCAGACCCGCGCACTGAACGCGTTCTGAGCATGTATGACGGGGAAAACGCTGACTACGCCGCGATGTTTCGTGCGAAGCGAAAGACATATTCTGACACACATTTCTTCGCAAACTTCAGCGCGATGCAAGCCGCGGCCAGTAGATCGAGCCGCCTCGCGCTCTGCCGAACGGATTGCGGCGCTCCCCGACAGCCGCTAAGAGAGCGCTTCTCGTGGGAACTACTTGCGAGCGTCGGAGCGTGGCGCAGCCCGGTTAGCGCACCAGTCTGGGGGACTGGGGGTCGCGAGTTCGAATCTCGCCGCTCCGACCAATTTCCACGGCGGAAGCAGTCCGTGGTTGATGGAAGCGCTGTTCTTGAAAAGACTGTGCCGCAACTAGTCCTGCGCCTCGATGTCGATGACATCGGGCGCAAGACCATTGCGCAAGCGGTCATACATTGCTTCGTACGCCGCTTCGATGTGCCGGGCGTACAGTCTGGTCTGAAAGAGCGGCGAACTGATTTTGTTGCCTTCGAGCCTGCGCTTGAGGTCGACCGTCCTCTCAGGGTTGCGCCCCAACTCAATCGCCTTCGCCTCGTAGTCCTTCGCGCTATGGGTCACCAAGTCAGGCAAGTCGATCGCATGCAGCAGGCTCGCGGCCACGCGCCCGGCAAACGACTTCCCCGCGCGCGTCAGAACCGGCAACCCCACCCACAGCGCGTCGCTCGCCGTCGTGTGCGCATTGCACGGCAGCGTGTCCAAGAACAAATCGGCGAACGTCTGGCGCGCCAGATGTTCGCGCATCGGCTTACGTTCAGCAAAGACAAGACGATCGCTGTCGACACCTCTTGCCTCCGCGTATTTCCGCAAATTGGCCGCCGCGGATGCGTTGTCTTCCAACAACCACAACACGCTGCCATGAACCGCCGTCAAAATCCGCATCCAGCTGTCAAACGTCTCCGGGAAGATTTTGTAAGTATTGTTCAAACAGCAGAACACGAAGCCTTCGGCTGGTAAGCCCAACTCTCCCCGCGTGAAGACGCGATCAGCGATCGCCCGCTTCGAATCGTTCGGCTGGTAGCTGTGCGGCAGGTACGCCACCTTTTCCGAAAAATATCGCCGGCTTTCGTCGGGGATCAAAACCTTGTCGGCGACGATGTAGTCGATGAAGTCAGCGCCGGTGGTGGCGGGAAAGCCAAGATAATTGACTTGGATGGGTGCACACCGGGCCGCGAATATTCCCGCGCGGGAATCGCCAGTGAAGCCCTTCAAATCGACCGCGATGTCGATGCCCAGACTTACCGATTTCGCGGCTACTTCAGCGTCACCCATGCCTCCGACATCGTAGAAACCGTCCAAGGCCGCCACGACCCGCCGCCGCATGCCGTCGTCGGCCTGCGGTCCGAATGAGAACCCGAAGAGCTCAAACCGATCTCGATCATGCTCTTCGAGCAATTCCGCAATCAAGTACATCGTGGCATGATCGTGAAAGTCCGCCGAATAATAACCGATCCGGATTTTCTCGCGCTCCCCACGCTTTTGAAATGCACGCTGCGCCGGCCGCGGCGGATATTTTGCGCTCGACCAAATTCTTCCAGCGCTCAGCAACAGATCTGGCGCGTCAAGCAGAGTCAGCGCCGCAAACGGCGTCGTCACCTTCTCAGACTGCAAAATGCCAGCCTCGAGTTTCGCAAGGTTTTCCGGCAGCGCGTCCCAGTCGCAAACCTGCATTTTGGCATGCAAGTACGTCCCCAACAGAAAGTCCGACTGCCCAACCAATGCTTTTTCGAAGCTCGCAAGCGCCTCATCGACTCTCTTCAGGTCTTGAAGGGCAAGCGCACGGTTTCCATGAAGCTTGTGGTTCTCGGGCGCCAACGCCAGCGCCGCATCATAGCAAGCAAGCGCTTCTTCGAAGCGTTTGAGGTCTTGGAAGAGATTGCCCTTGTTGGTGTACGCCTCCGCGTTATCAGGCTTAAGCGCCAGCGCCCCATCGTAGCTCGCCAACGCGGCGTCGGATTGTCGAAGCGCCTGCAGCACGACGCCGCGATTGTTGTAGGCCTCAGCATGGTTGGCATCGAAGGAAAGCGCGCGGTCGTAATCCGCGAGGGCGGCATCGAATCGTTTGAGTTCTTGCAACGCGAGACCGCGATGCGCGTACCAATCCGCGTCATCAGCGTCGAGTGACACCGCGTACTCGAAGCACGCGACCGCCTCTTCGAACCGGTTGAGCGCATGCAGCGCAAGACCTTTGTTGCCGTGCGCCTCAGCGCTGTCAGGTCTCATTGCGAGCACCCGATCGTAACTGGCGATCGCCTCTTCGAATCGCTTGAGCGCCTGGAGCGCATTGCCCCGGTTATAGAAGGCGCCGGCATAGTCGGCCTTTAGGACGAGTGCGTTGTCGTAGCAGACCAGGGCTTCCTCATAGCCGCCGAGCGCCTGCACAGCGTTGCCGCGATTGTAGTGCGCCTCCGCCAGATATGGATTGATCGCCAGAGCCTTGAGGTAGCTGTGGTTGGCCTCGTCGAACCGCTTGAGTTTCCGCATCGCGTCCGCTCGACTGGAAAACGCCAAGGCATAGTCTGGCCTTAGCGCAATCGCGCGGTCGTAGGCCGCGATGGCTTCGTCAAAGCGATCGAGCGCCTGCAAGGCGTTGCCTCTGTTGTTGTGAGCCTGGGGATTATCGGCGCGCAGCGCGATGGCGCGGTCATAGCTCGCAAGGGCTTCCTCGAAGCGCTGAAGCGCTTGCAGGACATTGCCGCGATTGTTGAAGGCCTCGGCAACATCCGGCTTAAGTGCGAGTCCTTGGTTATAGGCCATGAGCGCTTCGTCGAAGCGGTCGAGGTGCTGGAGCGCGGAGCCGCGATTGAAGTAAAACGCGGGATTGCTGGAACTAACGGCGATTGCCTGGCCGATCAGGTCGGCGGCGCGCCGATGGTCCCCCGCTTGCGCTGAAAGCACGCCAAGAAGATGAAGCGCATCAGCGTTTCTTGGTTGGATCTTGAGGACAGCTTCGTAGAGCTGTCGCGCCGGTTCGAATTGACCGCTTTGATGGAGCGCCAACGCCTCGCGCAGCCGCGTTTGCGCCAGAATGAGCTGCGGAGGCGACGGCATCACGCAGGCTCCAGCATGGTTTCCGCCAAGCGCAGGGTGTCGCGAAGAGCTTGGAGATCAATGGCGCGGCGCGGCAAGACAGCCCGTCCCGCGGCCGTGGAGAGACTGTCACTCGCCGCGGCCCGGGGGACGGCGTCGCCTTCAAGGCCGATCGACGCAAAGTAATCTCGAAACTTGAAATCTCCACCGATGAGAGCGTCCGACAATTCTAACCAGGCCGCGGGCCTTCCAAGTGCATGCGCAAACACGATGCCGTGCAGCGACGATGAGACGACCGCCTCCGCTCGTGAAAGGGCGTCCAGGAATTGCAAAATCGGCAACAGCGGGCTGATGACGTGCGCGCCCTGCTTGCGCGCCGCCTCCACAACCGGATGCGCCAGGTCCGCGTAATGAGGAATGAGAGCGACCACATTGCTCTCAGGCGGGCGTGGATGCGGGTAGAAATCACCGATCAGCGCGCCGGGATCTCCCATGGCAGCCGGCGCCGGCAAACCGATGCTCATAATTTTCGCGCACGTCAGCGGCCCGCGCGCCGCGAGGACCGCGCGCGGCTTTTGCACGGGGAGCGCCTCAGGAGCAATTAGACCAGACCCCCATACGACCGAGTTCGCGTCCGCCCAGTTGAAGATTGAGCCAATCCCTAAGAGATTGGGCGCGTGCAGGGGCTCCGGTCCAAAGCGCAGAACGTCACGTTGCAAAAGCTTTGAGACGATCAGCCCGCTCGCGACGTCGCCGACATTTGGGTGAATCAAGAACTGCTTCAACACAAGCGGACGGGCCACCGCGAACCTCTTCGTTGCCGTCGCTCGCGGCAGCGGGGGCACAATAAGGGCTCAGGGTGGTCGTGGCAAAGTTGGCCGGTACACCTCGTGCCGAAGTGAGCCAATCGAGCCCTAATGACGCTTGAAGTATTGAACTTCGCGTTCGTGTTTTTCAGCCGCCGCCCGCGATTTAAAGGTGCCGAGATTCTTGCGCTTGCCGGTCTTGGGATCGGTCTTGCGGGAGTACAAGCGATAGTCGCCGGTTTTCAGCTTTCGGATCATGCCCGGCAAACGGGCAATCGGCGGCGCTAGTTCCGTTCAGGTCTTGGCGCGTCCGCGCCCGCCCTTTTCGACAAAGTCGCGTAACATTTGCGAAGGCCGGAACGTCACGACACGGCGCGGCGTGATCGGCACTTCTTCGCCGGTCTTCGGATTGCGCCCAACGCGCTGTCGCTTTGTGCGAACATTGAAATTGCCGAAACGCGACAACTTCACCGTGTCGCCTTCAACAAGCGCGTTTTGCACGATGTCCAGCATGCGCGTGAGCAAACGGTTCGCGTCAGCGCGCTGCATATTGGTACGGTTAGCCAGCGCTTCGACGAGATCTGCGCGTGTCACAGTTTTCGGCACCGGAGCCCCCTCCGCCGCGCTCGTGGGCGCGCTCCCGGAAACGCTAGGCGGCTCTAGGACTTAGGTCAAATATTTCAACCTTTTCACATTCGTAGCAGGGCCGCGCCCCAGGTCAGGCCGCCACCCAACGCCTCCAAGAGCACCAGGTCGCCTTTTTTGACGCGTCCGTCGCGGACCGCGGTGTGCAACGCCAGCGGCACCGACGCCGCCGACGTGTTGCCGTGGAGTGCGACAGTCGAGACAACCTTGTCCACATCGATGCCCAGCTTACGCGCAACACCGTCAAGAATGCGTTGGTTAGCCTGGTGCGGTACGAACCAATCGACGTCGTCGATAGCAACGCCTGCGCGCGCACAGGCTTCAAGCATGGCGGCGGAAATATGCTCCACTGCTTGCCGAAAAACTGCATTCCCGGACATGCGCACCTTGCCCGTCGTTTGCGACTGCGAAGGGCCGCCATCGACATAGAGCAGATCGTGCATGCGCCCATCTGTGCGGATGAACGTCGAGAGCACACCGCGCTCGTCAGTCTCCTGCGCTTCGAGCAGCACGGCGCCGCCTCCGTCGCCGAACAGCACCGCGGTAGCGCGATCCTGCCAGTCGACGATACGTGAGAAGGTTTCAGCACCTATGACCAGTGCGACGCGCGCTTGGCCTAACCGCAAAAAATTGTCCGCCGTGGTCAGCGCGAAGATGAAGCCTGAGCACACTGCCTGCAGATCGAACGCCGCGCCTGGTGGAATGCCGAGCGCAGCTTGGACGCGGGCCGCCGTCGCCGGAAATGTCAGGTCTGGCGTGGTGGTCGCGACGATCACCAGGTCGACATCCTTTGCATCACGACCTGCGCTCGTCAGCGCTTCAACCGCCGCGGCAATCGCCAGGTCCGATGTCTTTTCTTCCTTCGCGGCGATCCGCCGTTCGCGAATGCCAGTGCGCTCGACGATCCACTCATCGCTCGTATCGATTTGGCGCGACAACTCGGCATTGGTAAGGACACGTTTCGGGAGATATCCGCCGACGCCCGTCACGACACTGCGAAGCGCCGTCAACCCGCTTCTCCGACGGCGGCGCCTGCGGCGTTCGCCGCTTCCGCTGCCGCCAAACGTGCGAGATTGTCGGCGATCTCTTCGCGATAGTGGCTGCGCGCCAACAGCGTCGCAACATCGAGCGCCGCGGCAAAGCCGTGACCATTGGCGCTTCCGTGACTTTTCACGGCGAGCCCATTGAGGCCGAGAAATACAGCGCCATTGAAAGAGCCTGGGTCCATGCGGTCACGCAACCTGCGTAACGCCGGATAAGCGATGAGGGCGCCGAGTTTGCCGAGGATGCTGCTGCTCAACGCTTCCCGCAGGTAGTGCGCCACCAAACGCGCAGTGCCTTCGCCTGTTTTCAATGCAATGTTGCCGGTGAAGCCGTCGGTTACGACCACGTCCACAGTTCCCTTGGCAACGTCGTCGCCTTCCACAAAACCGCGAAAATCCATGTCGAAGCCTGCAGCGCGGATCAATGCCGCCGCCGCGCGGATTTCTTCGTGACCCTTTTGCTCTTCGGAGCCAACATTCAATAGTCCAACGCTTGGTTTCGCAACGCCAGAAACAGCACGCGCAAACGCCTCGCCCATTATTGCGAATTCCACCAATTGCTCGCTATCAGCTTCTACGTTGGCGCCTACATCGAGGATCACCGTGTAGCCGCCGCTGATCGCGGGCCAACGCGTGGTCAGCGCCGGGCGATGTACGCCTTCCATAGCGCGGAACCGAAAAAGTGAAATCGCCATGAAGGCGCCGGTGTTTCCGGCTGAGACAACCGCATTGGCCTGTCCTTCCTCGACCGCTTGCACGGCGTTCCAGAGGCTGGAGCCTTTGCCCTGCCGCAGAGCTTGGCTCGCCTTCACCTCCATGGTGATGACTTTCTCGGCGTGTATGACTTGCGACACCGCCTTCGCAGCCGGGTGACGCTCCAGCAGCACATTGATGCGCGCGGCATCGCCATGAATGAGGTAGCGCACATCATTGCGGCGCTTCGCGGCGACATCGATCCCTTCGACAACGATGTCCGGTGCGTTATCGCCGCCCATGCCGTCGATCGAGAGAACGAGAGAGTCAGTCATGCACGCGTCGTCCCGATCGCGCTGCGGCCGCCCCTGTCCGCAACGCGGCGGACCATAGGCTTCCGCTTCGAAAATTGCCAAACGGCATTACGCAACGAAAGCGGGCCAGGCGTCGGCTGTGAGGAGCGCCTGCCAATCCCAGCTCGATTGGGCATCAGTTAGGCGTTGGACACGGCTGGCTAATACTTCCGCGAAGGCGGTGTTACCGCAGAGAACATTGCGCGTGAGCACCGCCTGCAAAGCGGTCGCATTCGCCGCCAACGCTTCCGCATAGGCGTCTGCGCGACCATAAAAGACGCTCGCTAGCCTATGCATGCGTTTTGGTACTGCCAGGTCGCCGACCCCCTCCTCGCGCAATCCAGAATCTAGGTGCCGGAAGAGAGCGTCCACAAACGCCTGCGCCAAAGGCTCCGCCTCAGGCGCCTTCCTTAGCCGTAGCAGCGCTAAAGCCGCGTGGAGGGCGACCAGCTCAAATCGCCCCTCGAGGGTGTCCGGCGCCCGACCTTCACCGAAGAGGGCCGGATCGCGGCTGGCGTTGGTCACTTGAACCAATAGGCGCTCCGCATCTTGGCTGGCGCGCGAGGGGGAAAATGGCCATGCGGACATGTTGGCTCTGTGGTCCCCTCTTGCCGGGTCCGGCGGTCGGCCTTACCGGTTTGACCGGGTTTTAGCCAGAACACCGCCGAGGGGACATATGGGCCGCGGACTTCTTACTATTTCAACAGCGATTACAGCCGTCGCCGCCGTGACCGCGTGTGCGCCGGTCCAGCGTTACAACGGTTATCCGATTGAAGTGGCCGCGACCGCGCCAGCCGCGCCGCAGGTCGGCGTCGATACGCGCGACACAGTGCGCACGCGCTTCGGCACGCCATCCACGACTTCAGTGCTTGAACAAACCGCTTGGTACTATGTCAGTGAAGTCCAGTCACAAGTGGCGTTCTACACGCCGCACATCACCGACCGCCGTGTCATGGTCGTCCGCTTCGACGGCGACACGGTTTCAGCGGTCGAGAATTATGGCATCGAACGTGGGCGCCTCGTCGCGTACGACACCCACACCACGCCGACGCGCGGACGCGAACTTGGCATTCTCGAACAATTGCTCGGCAATATCGGCAACGGTGTTCCGATCCAGGGGCAGGACCCGAACCAAGGCGGCCGCCCGCCAAATCGCTAAGGTCTCCGGTTTCAATTCAAAGAAAAACGCCCCGGCCGAAACCGGGGCGTTTTGTTTTGCGCAGCTTTGGCTGGCTTAGCCGTTCCAGTGCGCAAGCACTGCGAGCAGCAAGAGCGCCACGATGTTAGTGATCTTGATCATCGGGTTCACGGCCGGGCCAGCCGTATCCTTGTAGGGATCGCCCACTGTGTCGCCCGTGACCGCCGCCTTGTGCGCGTCTGAACCTTTGCCGCCGTACTGACCTTCTTCGATCAGCTTCTTGGCGTTGTCCCAAGCGCCGCCGCCCGAGGTCATCGAGATGGCGACGAACAGGCCCGTCACGATCACGCCGACCAGCAATGCGCCCAAAGCAGCCAACGCTTGGCTGACGCCAGCAATCGCCCACACCGCGAAGAAGAGCGCGATCGGTGACAACACAGGCAACATCGACGGAATGATCATCTCGCGGATCGCCGCTTGCGTGAGAATGTCGACAGCGCGGCCGTAATCCGGCTTCGCTGTGCGTTCCATGATGCCCGGGATTTCCTTGAACTGACGGCGCACTTCTTGGACCACCGCTTCCGCGGCGCGGCCCACCGCGGTCATCGACATGCCGCCGAACAGGTAAGGCAACAAGCCACCGATGAAGAGGCCAACGATCACGTACGGATTGTTGAGCGCGAAGTCTGGAACGACGCCTTCGAAGAAGCGGAATTCCGAAGAATGCGCCGCGTAATAGCGCAGGTCTTCGAAATACGCCGCGAACAACACCAGCGCGCCAAGACCGGCCGAACCGATGGCGTAGCCTTTGGTCACCGCCTTGGTGGTGTTGCCAACCGCATCGAGAGCATCGGTCGTCTTGCGCACTTCCGGAGGCAGGTCCGCCATTTCGGCAATGCCGCCGGCATTGTCCGTCACCGGACCAAACGCGTCGAGCGCAACGATGATGCCGGCGACAGAGAGCATCGACGTCACCGCGATGGCGATGCCGAACAGACCTCCGAGCGTGAAGCACGCGATGATGCCGGCCACGATGGTCAGCGCCGGCAGGGCCGTCGATTCCATCGATACCGCGAGACCTTGAATGACGTTGGTGCCGTGGCCTGACTGTGAAGCCTTGGCGACGCTCTTCACCGGACGGAATTCCGTGCCCGTATAATACTCAGTGATCCAAACGATCGCTGCCGTAACCAGCAGGCCAACAATGCCGCACAAAAACAGATTTGTGCCGGTGATATTGGCGAGAGCCGACGATGGCCCCAGGCTCGGCGCAATCGCGCCCCAGCCGATCGTCGCTTGGATCGCGCCCGCAATGCCCAGCGCCGAAAGCACGCCAGCCGCGGCCAAACCCTTATAAAGTGCGCCCATAATGTTGTTCGACGGTCCGAGGCGCACGAAGAACGTGCCTATGATCGACGCAACGATGGCGATGCCGCCAATGGCGAGCGGCAACATCATAATCGTCGAGACTTCAGTCGCTTCACGGAAAAGGATCGAGGCCAACACCATCGTCGCGACTGTCGACACCGCGTATGTTTCGAACAAGTCGGCCGCCATGCCCGCGCAATCGCCAACGTTGTCGCCAACGTTGTCGGCGATCGTCGCCGGGTTGCGTGGATCGTCTTCTGGGATGCCGGCTTCAACTTTACCGACCATGTCGCCGCCGACGTCCGCGCCCTTGGTGAAGATACCGCCGCCGAGACGAGCAAAGATCGAGATCAGCGAAGCGCCAAAGCCCAACGCTACCAACGAGTCGACAACCGTACGGCTGGTCGGCTCAAGTCCCATGAACTTGGTCAGGATGAGGTAGTAGACGGAAACGCCGAACAGCGCGCCGCCCGCAACCAGCATGCCCGTCACCGACCCGGCCTTAAACGCCATGCGCAAACCACCCGCGAGCGAAGTGCGCGAAGCTTCAGCCGTGCGCACGTTGGCTTGCACCGACACGTTCATCCCGATGAAACCCGCGGCGCCCGAGAGCACGGCGCCGATGACAAAGCCAACCGGAATCTGCCACACCGGCCAAAACGCGATTCCCAACACAACGACAGCAGCCGCGCCGACCATGGCGATGGTCCGATACTGACGGTTCAGGTAAGCGCGCGCGCCTTCTTGAATGGCCGCGGCAATTTCCTTCATCCGGTCGGTGCCGGCGCTGGCCTTGGTGATGGATTGGGTTTCGAGCCAGCCATAAAGGGCCGCGACGATACCGGCGCCCACCGCCAGCCATAGGATCAGGTCTAGGTTCATAGCGTTGTCCTGGGCGACGCGTTGCTCTGACAGCGGCGCCGGGTTGGGGAATTGGGTTGGCCGCCCCGCGACTGTCCGTCTGCGGATACGCTTCCCCCTCAGGTGCGCGCTCTACTGCCAAAACCTGCTCTAGAGCGCAATGGAGGCCATGGCAGATCAGGGGCGCCGAAATCACATGCCGGCGCCTAAGCTCGAATAGGTCGAAACGATTGTGACCCCCGCCACCGCCTGGGCGCCGAGGGTCTGCGCCGCCGCCGCCCGATACACCTGAATGGCGAGCGGCTGGTTGAGGGCGTTGGTGTCGTTGGGGTCCGCCAACGCATTCGCGTGGCTGGCACGCACCAGCGCGTCGCGCAGGAACTGCGCCCGCTCCCGCGTTCGCCAGAGGTCGACACGGGGCGAGATTTGTATGCGGATCGAAACGAACAGGTAGTTCACCAACTGCCCGTCGCGGACCACCGGCACCGCCAGGTACGCCGCGTCCATCGAACGCGAGACATCGGCGCTCTCGCCATGTCCGGAAGCTGGGGGACCGGCCTTCGCATGCTCCTCAGCGCGTGCGGCCGAGAGCCCGGCAAGCAAGGTCGATGCGATCAGGGCTGCGGCGATGGCGCGCTTCATGGCGCGAAGAATCCGCCGCAATGGTTGCCGAGAGGTTACCGGCCGAGCTTGTGGCGGTGGCCGAGCGCGCCAAGATCAAGTCGCGCGCCATCCGCCGTACTGATTTCTAAACCATCGCCCTCCACGACGTCGCCGATCAGCGCCACGTTGACATCCGCCGCGCGCGCCGCGGTCATAATCGCGCCGCGCTGCGCGGCGGCGGCGGTGAACAGCACCTGATAGTCATCACCACCCGTCACGAGCTCCGCCAATCCGCGCACGCCGAATTTGGAAACATACGCGTGCCCGGCGCTAGAGAGCGGGATGGCTTCGCCGTGCAGGCGAATGCCCACGCTCGAAGCGCGCGCGATGTTTGCGGCGTCCGCCACTAAACCGTCGGACACATCGGTGGACGCCGAAGCGTAACGCGCGATGGCAGCCGCAAATCCAACTGGCGGCCGCGGCACGCGATACCAATCAATGAGATCATCGGCTCCTACGCGGTCACCCGCCTTGGCGCCGATCACATCAGGGTGCTCTTGCAACGCCCGCAATCCCAGAAAGGCCTGACCGATGAATCCAGTGACCCACACGTGTTCGCCAACCTTTGCGTCGGCGCGCGATGGCACGCGCTCGCCGAGTGGCGCTCCGAACGCCGTGATCGAAACCGTGAGCGGCCCTGGAGTCGACGTTGTGTCTCCGCCGAGCAGCGGAATGGAGAAAAGCGCCAAGTCCTCGCGCAAACCCCGCGCGAAATCCACGAGCTCGCCACTGGCGCGCCGATCGGGCCAAACTAGGGTAAGCAATGTACCAATCGGCTTTGCGCCCTTCGCGACGATATCAGAAATATTCACGCGCAGCGCCTTCTTGGCGACAGTGTCGAGCGGATCGTCCACCAGGAAATGCACGCCTTCAACAATGGCATCTGTCGTCACGATAAGCGTGCCGTTCGTCTCAAGTACCGCGACATCGTCCGCCAGTGCACGCGCACCGGCACTCGTCGCCAGTGGCGCGAATAGCTCCCGGATCACGTCGAATTCGTCGGCGGACATAAGTGCAGCTTACGCTTCAGCGCGCCGCAAGTCCCGCGCGCACGCATCCAGGGTAGCGTTGACGAAGCCCGGTTCCGGCCCGTCGAAAAAACGCTTGGCGATCTCGACGTACTCGTCGATCACCACCGCTACTGGGATATCGGCGCGCTGTTCCAGCTCAGCCGAACCCGCACGCAAAATCGCGCGCGCCACGGCGTCGAGCCGCTCCAGCCGCCAACCTTTGCCCAGATGCCGTGCGATCGCGCGGTCCAACGTGGCTTGCCGCTCAACGGCCTTTTCGACGATCGTCTTGAACAGCACCGGATCGCCCTCGGCGTCGGTAAGGCTCGCTTCGGTTTCGCGCGGCAGCTTTCCGGCATCGAATTCGGCGATAACATCCGCCGTGGAGGCGCCAGACACTTCCATCTGATACAGCGCTTGAACAGCGCCCAGCCGCGCCGCGCGCCGCGCGTCAATCTCAGCTTCGTTCATTCGGTTGATTCCGTGAAGCGCCGCTTCAACGCGATCATCGCCAGCGCCGCGCGGGTCGCTTCGCCGCCTTTGTCGCCACGCTGGGGGTCAGCGCGCTCTTCTGCTTGTGCGATCGTATTCACTGTCAAAATGCCGTACCCGATCGACAAGCCGTCACGCACCGAGAGATCCATGAGAGAGCGCGCGCTTTCACCGCATACATAGTCGTAGTGGCTGGTCTCACCCCGCACCACGCAGCCGAGCGCCACGAAGCCCTCATACGCTGGAACCTGGCGCGAAGCGTGCGCGATTGCGGCGGGAATTTCGAATGCGCCGGGCACGACAATCCGATCCAGCGTGGCGTCGCCTTCGGCCGCCGCCGCTTCCGCGCCACGCTGCAGTTGATCAACGATTTCGCTGTAATAGGGTGCGAGTACCATCAGCAACCGTGCGCCGGGCGCTTTCACCGTCTTGGTTTTAGAAACGCCTTCTTTCACGGCTTGAACCCGCGCCAGCCGTCGATCGAGAGGCCATAGCCATCGAGAGCAATTAGCTTCTGCGGCGCGTTAGCGAGAACAATCATGCGCCCCACGCCCAACTCACGCAGGATTTGCGACCCTAAACCGATGACGCGGAGGCCGTCATCCTCTTCGCGTTCAGCAGGTTCGCCCTTCAAGCGGCGCGAAAGAACATCCGGCACCAGGTCACGCAGCAACACAATGACGCCCGCGCCTTCTTTCTCGATCTCAGCCACAGCCCGATCGATCAAACCAGCGCGCGCGCCGTAGCCGCCCATGACGTCGGCCGCGAGGTCCACGCGATGCACGCGCACCAAGGTCGGCTTGTCCGGATTGACTTCGCCCTTCACAAGCGCCGCGTGTTCGACGCCGTCCAGCTTGTTTCTAAAGACGACGAGCTGAAATTCCGTCCCGGCGCGGGTCTGAAACGGCGCCTCGGCGATCCTCTCAACCAAGCGCTCGTGCACACGACGATAGGCAATCAGCTCGTCGATGGCGCCGATCTTCAGATTGTGAAACTGCGCAAACGCCACGAGTTCTGGCAGCCGGGACATCGTCCCGTCATCGTTCATGATCTCGCAGATCACCGCTGACGGATTGAGCCCGGCCTGCCGCGAAATATCAACGCTCGCCTCGGTATGGCCCGCGCGCACCAGCACACCGCCATCCCGCGCCGTCAGCGGAAACACATGCCCCGGCGATACAATATCGCGCCGATCCTTGGTGGGATCGATCGCAGTCGCGATTGTTAGCGCACGATCATGCGCTGAGATCCCCGTGGAAACGCCTTCCCGCGCCTCGATCGACACGGTGAACGCCGTGCCCATGCGCGTCTGGTTGCGCGGTGTCATCGGGTCGAGACCGAGCGCCTCCGTGCGCTCAGGCGTCAGCGCCAAGCAGATTAGGCCGCGTCCATAGCGGGCCATGAAGTTCACTTTTTCCGGCGTCGCGAATTGCGCGGGGATCACCAGATCGCCCTCGTTCTCGCGATCCTCTTCATCGACGAGAATGAACATGCGCCCTTCGCGCGCTTCCTCGATGATCTCGGGGATCGGCGAAATCGCGCGCTTGAGTTCTTCGACAGGGGACAATTTCGCCGCCACTACGTGCTCCGCGCCTCGATGAGCCGCGCCGCATAGCGCGCCATCATGTCGGCCTCGAGATTGACCTTATCGCCGGCTTTGAGCCGAGACAAAGTGGTAACGCTCCAAGTGTGCGGAATGACCAGCACGCCGAACCCCTCGGCGTCGACCTCATTCACAGTCAGCGACACGCCATTGATGGCGATAGAACCCTTAGGCGCGATCAGGTGCGTGATCGAAGCCGGCGGCTTAATCTTGAGACGCCAACCCTCGCCGTCTTTCGCCACGGAAAGCACATCGCCGAGGCCATCGACGTGCCCCTGCACCATATGACCGCCAAGCTCATCGCCGATGCGCAGCGAGCGTTCCAAATTCACGCGATCGCCAGCCTTCAGTCCGCCAAGCGTGGTGAGCGCCAAACTCTCGGGCGCGACCTCGACGACATAGCGTACTCCGGTCGCGTCCGGTGTCGCTTCAACGACCGTGAGGCAGCATCCCTCGTGCGCGACGCTGGCGCCGATCGCCAAGTCTTTCGGATCGTACAGCGCGGCGATCGACAAGCGCGTGAGCCCCTCGCGGCGCTCGACCACCTTCACTTCTCCCGACGCCGTGACAATACCGGTGAACATCTCAGACCCGCTCGTAGCTTTCCCACAGATCGGGTCCAAGCTCGGCAAGCGCAACACGCTTCCACGCCGGCGCATCAGAAAGCCGCGCTAGAGCCAACGCCGCAACGGAAGCCCGACCCTCCGCGCCAAGCAGGATCGGGGCCCGGAACCATTCGAGGCGGTCAACGAGCCCTTCACCAAGCAAAGACGAAGCCAGTTGCCCGCCGCCCTCGACGAGAACACGCGTGATGCCTTCAGTGGCCAAAAGCGTGAGTGCCGCATTCACATCGACACGCCCGTCCTTCGCGGCAACCTTCGCCGTTCGCGCGCCAGCTTCCTTCAGCGCGCTGCCGTCGCCCTCTGCGCCAATCACCAGCAATGGCGCCTGATGCAGGCTTGCGAACAACCGCCCGCGCGGCGCTAGGCTCAGCTTGCTGTCCAGCACAACACGCAACGCACGCTTCGCCGGGGCAGGCTCAACGCGCGCCAAGAGTTCCGGATCGTCCGCCCGCGCAGTGCCCGCGCCCACCATGATCGCGTCAACGCTCGCGCGCATGCGCTGCACCTCAGCGCGCGCTGCTTCTCCGGTAATCCAGCGGCTTTCGCCCGATGCGGTCGCAATGCGCCCGTCGAGCGAAGTCGCCAGCTTCAATGTGACGTGTGGGCGAACCATGCGGCACGGAGTTTAGTCCGAACCTTTGCCGCCGCGCTTGGGTTTTCCCGCTTCCTCGATGAAATCGGCGAAGTCGGAGGTTTCCTTGAAGTCGCGGTAGACTGAGGCGTAGCGGACGTACGCCACCGGATCGAGGTTCTGGAGCGCCTCCATGATCATCTCACCGATCGTCTCGGACGGAATCTCGCTCTCTCCAGAACTTTCCAGCTTACGAACAATGCGTGAAATCATTTGCTGAACCTGATCGTCGTCGATCGGCCGCTTGCGAAGCGCCACTGATACCGAGCGTTCGAGTTTCTCCCGGTCGAAGGGGACGCGCCGGCCCGACCTCTTCAGCACAGTAAGTTCGCGCAATTGCACGCGCTCGAAGGTGGTGAAGCGCGACTCGCACTTATCGCATAACCGGCGGCGGCGAATGGCGTCGCCGCTTTCGGTCGGACGACTGTCCTTCACTTGCGTGTCTTCATTTTGACAGAAGGGGCAGCGCATTCAGCGAACTCCTGCGGGCGCTGCCCGAATCAGCCGCGCCGCCGCTTAAGAATAGATGGGAAACCGCGCCGTGAGTTGCTCGACCTTCGCGGCGACGGCGGATTCTACAGCAGTGTTGTCGCCGTTCGAGCCCGACAGCCCATCTAAGACTTCACCAATCAGATCAGCCACCTGACGGAATTCCGCCGGTCCGAACCCGCGCGTCGTGCAGGCTGGCGAACCCAGGCGAATGCCAGACGTGACCATCGGCTTCTCGGGGTCAAACGGGATGCCGTTCTTGTTGCAAGTGATCATCGCCCGCTCAAGCCCTTGCTCAGCGATCTTCCCCGTCACGCGCTTAGGCCGGACATCGACCAGCATGAGGTGGCTGTCGGTGCCCCCCGAAACAACCGCGAGGCCATTCTTGATCAGCTGATCCGCCAGCGCGCGCGCATTCTCCAGCGTCCGCTTGGCGTAGTGCTTGAATTCCGGCTGAAGCGCTTCACCGAAGCTTACAGCTTTAGCTGCAATCACGTGCATCAACGGCCCGCCCTGCAGGCCTGGAAACACCGCTGAATTGATCTTTTTTCCGATCTCTTCGCTGTTCGACAGGATCATCCCGCCACGCGGCCCGCGAAGCGTCTTGTGCGTCGTGGTCGTCACCACATGCGCGTGCGGAAGTGGCGAGTCATAGACGCCGCCGGCGATCAGCCCGGCATAGTGCGCCATGTCCACCATCAGCACCGCGCCCACTTCATCCGCAATCTTCCGGAAGCGCGCGAAATCGATTTGCCGCGAATATGCTGACGCGCCAGCCAAGATGAGCTTCGGTTTCTCACGATGCGCAATTTCGGCGACCTGATCATAGTCGATCAGATGATCGTCTTCGCGCACGCCATAAGCGACGGGATGAAACCACTTGCCGGAAATATTCACTGGTGAGCCGTGCGTCAGGTGCCCACCGCAGGCGAGATCCATGCCCAAGAATTTGTCGCCCGGCTGCAGGAGCGCGAAGAACACCGCCTGGTTGGCATTGGCGCCGGAGTGCGGCTGCACGTTCGCAAAGGTGCAGTTAAACAGCTTCTTGGCGCGATCGATCGCTACGCGCTCGACCTCATCCACAAACTCGCAACCGCCATAGTAG
>JBAQGO010000099.1:0-17233 GCA_049287825.1 Vitreimonas sp.
ACTTCTTCCTGAACAACTGGCTGACGTATCGGGACATGCGTCTGCGCGGCTTCTGGAACATTCTGCGTGGTTTGCTGACGTTCTACGTGGTCTGCGCCGCCGGCCTTATCTCCAATGTCGGCATCGCCAGTTACATGTTTAACGAGGCCTCGACCTGGTGGATCGCTGCCATCTCCGGCATCCTTGTCGGCGCGGTTTGGAATTACGCGGTCAGCACCGTGTTCACGTGGCGGGCGCGCACTTAAACCTGCAGGCGATATCCGCCAGTTTCGGTGATGAGCAGTTTTGGACTTTGCACGTCCGGCTCGATCTTTTGCCGGAGGCGATAGATATGAGTTTCCAGCGTGTGGGTGGTGACGTTGGAATTGTAGCCCCACACCTCGCGGAGCAGTTCCTCGCGTCCCACTGGCTTTTCGCCGGAGCGATAAAGGTAACGCAGGATCGCCGCCTCCTTGTCGGTGAGGCGGAGCTTCTTTTGCGCGGGATCAACCAACAGCCGCATGGCCGGCCGGAATTCATAGTGGCCGATGCGATAGACCGCGTCTTCGCTGGCTTCGTGGCTGCGCAGGTGGGCGCGGATGCGCGCCAGCAGCACCGAGAACTTGAAGGGCTTTAGCACATAGTCGTTGGCGCCGGCGTCGAGGCCGCGGACCTGTTGCTCTTCTTCTTGGGCGGCGCCGGTCAGCATGATGATCGGCGCCCGCACGCCCTGCTCGCGCAACTGATTGCAGGCGTCAAAGCCGTCCATGTCCGGCAAGCTGACATCGAGGACGATGGCGGCCGGCTTCATGCGAGCAGCCGCTGCAAAGCCTTCGGCCGCCGAACCGATGGCTTCGGCGTGAAAACCGTCTTCCTGGGCGAATTGCTCGACCAACGCTTCGCGCAGGTCGGCATCGTCGTCGATGATCAGGATGTCGAGTGCGCGGGTCATCTACTTTGGAGCCTAACTTAATTTATCACCACGTCGCTTCACGTCTTTGCAACCACGAAGACCGCGCCTTAGCCGCGCGCCCCAAACAACGCCGCGCCGACGCGGACCATGGTGGCGCCGAAACGGATCGCCGTTTCGAAGTCTTCGCTCATGCCCATACTAAGTTGGGTCAGGCCATTGCGCTCAGCAATCTTCGCCAAGAGCGCGAAATGCATGGCGGGCTCCTCCTCAGCCGGCGGGATACACATGAGACCGGCGACGGGCAGCCCGTATTCCGTGCGGACTCCCTTTATGAAGGCGTCAGCTTCGGCGGGGATGATTCCGGCCTTTTGCGGCTCCTCGCCGGTGTTTACCTGCACCAACAGCTCCGGACTGCGGCCCTGCTTCTGGATTTCCCCGGCGAGCGCACGCGCCAGCTTGGGACGGTCGACAGCGTCGATAGCGTCAAAAAGCGCGACGGCGTCAGCAGCTTTGTTGCTTTGAAGCGGGCCGACCAGGCGCAGCTTGAGGCCGGGCGGTCGGCGTTGGCGCCAACGGGCTTGCGCTTCCTGCACCCGGTTTTCGCCAAAAACGCGCTGTCCGGCGGCGATCATGGCGTCGACACGGTCGTCGGGCTGCAGCTTGGAAACGGCCACCAGCGTCACGTCGTCCCTGGTGCGGCCCGATGCTTGAGCCGCGGCGGCAATCCGCGCGAGAATGGCGGCGCGTGCGGAGGCTGGAGTATCCATGAGCGTTCAGGCTCTAGCCGCGCTGGCGCGAAGCCTCAACCGCCACGCCGGCGCACCGCCAGTGCCAGCGCTGTATTTCTTCACCGACCCCGACCGCACGCCCGACCCGGTGGCGATCGCGCGCACGCTGCCTGCTGAAACAGCCGTGGTTTATCGCCACTTTGGAGCACCTGAACGCACGCGGGTGGCGCGGCAGTTGGCGACGGTTTGCCGGTCGCGACGGCTTGTGCTGATGATCGCCGCCGATCCGGATCTGGCAGAGCGCGTTGGCGCGGCCGGCGTGCACTGGCCCGGGCGCAGATTGCCTCCACAGCGCGATGAACGGTTTAGCTCGGTGACAGTGTCTGCGCATTCCCGCGAAGCCGTTGCGCGCGCAGAGATTTGGGGCGCGGATGCCTGCGTTTTAGGACCGGTGTTCCAGACGCGCAGCGAAAGTGGCCACACACCGCTGGGTCTCTTTCGCGCCAGCCAAATCGCGCGTGGCTCAATAATTCCAGTGATTGCGCTTGGCGGCGTTGCACTCAGCAACGCAAGCAAATTGAGCGGGCGCGGCTTTGCCGGCTTCGCTGCTGTCGATGCATTTCTTTGATGATTAGAAGCGGAACGCGGACTCGACGCGAACATCCGCACGCGCCTCATCAGGCGTTCCAGTCAGCGTATTTTGGCGCGGTGTTTCGACATTGACGGCGCCCCCCAAGCGCAGGCTCGGGGTGAACTGGTAGTAGGCGCCGACCGACGCTTGATCGCCATGGCTGGTGTCCAGCCGCTCGGTGCGTTGCGCTTCGCGGACGTCCACCGTGACGCCCCAATGCTGATTGAGGCTCCAGCTCGGCGAGATCAGCCGGTCGCTGTCGTGGTCCGCTGTCATGCTTTCCGTGGCGCCAGACGAAGTGGTAAACCGAAGGTACCAGGGCACCGCCGACTGAATGGCTTGCTGCTCGGTGACCGGGTTAGCGGCCGCAGGCGCGGGGGCGACGGCGACGGCCGGACGCTGCTGAGCATGCGCAGCGCCAGCTGTCGCTAGGACAGCCCCCGCTACCAGCCATGCAGACGCCTTAAACACGAGCCCAAACCCCTTCCGCTCGGAACCTGTAACAACCGACTATAGCTGAATCGACAACGCTCCGCAGTGAATATTAGGCCACACCTCTTGCGAATATTTCGTCAAAATCTGGGCAACCGGCCCCGAAATTAGCCATGTGAGGCGCCGCCACAACATGGCCGGGTTCGCAGTCCAACCCCTGGCCCAGGCTGAACCTCATGATATATGGGCGGGCCGCGCCGCACAGGGGATGTCGCGGCGGCGACAAGGCGGAGGAAATTAATGACGCAGGCTGGGCGCACGCTCTCGAAGGCCGCACTGTGCTTTATTGCGGCGGCGGCCCTTTCCGCCTGCTCCATGTTTCACTCGGATTCGAACCGCCAAGCGGGCGAATCCCGGATCGAGCATGATTCCGGCGGCGGCCAACCGCTGCTCGGCGGCGGTGGCGGCGGGCGCAACGCCCGCGGCGGCATCGGCGTTAATTCGTTCTTGTGGCGCGCCTCTCTCGATACGCTGGCCTTCATGCCGCTTGCATCGGCCGATCCCTTTGGCGGCGTGATCATCACCGATTGGTATGCCGACCCGGCGGCGCCCACCGAGCGCTTCAAGGCAACCGTGTACATTCTCGACACGCACTTGCGCGCCGATGCGCTCAACGTTTCGATCTTCCGGCAAACGCAAGTGAACGGCGCGTGGCAAGACGCCACCGTCGATCCGCAAACCGAAATTCAGATCGAAAACGCGATCCTGACGCGCGCACGTCAGCTTCGTCTGAGCAACGTGCGCAACTAGACACACAGGGCGTTTGCCTGCACCAAACGCCCATCAAACGGGCGTAAAGGGCAATGTCTCGGTACAATCATCGCGAAGTCGAGCCGAAGTGGCGTGCGCGCTGGGCGGAAGCGGGCATTGATGGCGCGCTTGCGCCCGACGAAGCGAAGGACATGCCGAAGGCCTATGTGCTCGAGATGTTTCCCTATCCGTCGGGACGCATCCATGTTGGGCATTCGCGCAACTACACGATGGGCGATGTCATCGCCCGTTTCCGGCGCGCCAACGGCTACAATGTGTTGCACCCGATGGGCTGGGATGCGTTCGGCTTGCCGGCAGAGAACGCGGCGATGGAGCGCGGCGTGCATCCTGGTGAATGGACGCGCGCCAACATCGCGGCAATGCGCGAGCAGCTCAAGTTATTGGGCTTGGCGATCGATTGGTCGCGCGAGTTCGCGACTTGCGATGTTGAATATTACAAGCACCAACAAGCGATCTTCCTGGCGTTCTGGAAGCAGGGCCTCGTCTATCGCAAGAAACAGAAAGTGAATTGGGATCCAGTCGACAACACCGTGCTCGCCAATGAGCAGGTGGTCGACGGCAAAGGCTGGCGTTCCGGCGCCCCAGTAGAGACGCGCGAACTCGAACAATGGATGTTTCGCGTTACCGCCTATGGCGATGACCTGCTGGACGCAATCGGCGGCTTGGACAAGTGGCCCGACAAAGTGCGGCTGATGCAGTCGAACTGGATCGGCAAAAGCCAAGGCGCGCGCATTTGGTGGAAGCTGGCGCATGTGCCGGATGAGCTGAAGGTCAACGCACCGGCGACCGGCCAAAGTCATGCGCGCGATCCGATTGAAGTGTTCACGACGCGGCCAGACACGCTGTTCGGTGCCAGCTTCTTGGCGCTGGCCCCCGATCACCCGTTGACCAAAACCATTGCGGAATTCCGCCCTGACGTAGCCGAGTTCGTTGCGAAAGCCGGGCAGCTGGGCACAAGCGAAGCAGACATCGAGAAGGCCGAAAAGTTCGGCATCGATCTCGGCGTACGCGTGAAACATCCATTCGATGAAAGCTGGGAATTACCGGTTTACGCGGCGAACTTCGTGCTTTCGACGTACGGGTCAGGCGCGATTTTTGGTTCGCCTGCGGGCGACCAGCGGGATCTAGATTTCGCCAACAAGTACCGCCTGCCCTTCAGGCCCGTGGTGCTGCCGCCTGACGCGGATGCAGCAACGCACGCAATCACGACAGAGGCGTTTACCGGCGAGGGCGTGGCGTACAATTCGCAATTCTTGGATGGACTGCCGACACGCGAGGCGTTGCCTCGCGCGATCGAGGAGTTGGTGAAGCTGAAGCGCGGCGAGGCCACCACGCAATATCGCCTGCGCGATTGGGGTGTTTCACGGCAGCGTTATTGGGGCTGCCCGATTCCGGCAATCCATTGCGAAAAGTGCGGCGTTGTGCCGGTGGCGGAAAAGGATTTGCCGATCGCGCTGCCGGACGACGTGAAGTTCGACAAGCCCGGCAATCCGCTGGCGCATCACCCAACCTGGAAGCACACCACCTGCCCGCAATGCGGCGGCGAGGCGGAACGCGAAACCGACACGCTCGACACCTTCGTGGATTCGAGCTGGTACTTCTTGCGTTTCACCGATCCACAAGATGCATCGAAGCCGTTCGATAAGGCGATGGCGTCGTACTGGATGCCGGTCAATCAGTATGTCGGCGGCATCGAGCACGCGGTGTTGCATTTGCTCTATTCGCGCTTCTTCTGCCGCGGTTTGCGCGATTGCGGCATGTTGGATTTGCCGAGCGGCGAGCCGTTCAAGAGCCTGTTCACGCAGGGCATGGTAGTGCACGAAACGTATCGTCGAAAATTGCGTTATCTACAGCGGGAAGAAATAGAGATCGGCGGCGACTATATGATCGAATCCGCGACGAAATTTCCCCTTTCAGGCTTCGCGACAAGTGAGAATCCAGCGGCACCTTACAAGGTGGCTCAGCTGTGGTTGCTCCCGGAGGAAGTGGATCTTCGAGACGGCAAGGCCTTCGAAAAAGGCACCCATATCGAGGTTGAAACCGGCGACATCGAGAAGATGTCGAAATCCAAAAAGAACGTCGTCGATCTTGACGCCTTCATCCAAGATTTCGGCGCCGATGTTGCGCGGTGGTTCGTGCTTTCGGACTCCCCTCCTGAACGCGATGTCGAATGGACGGCTGCCGGCGTGAAGGGCGCGTGGGGTTTTGTGCAACGTGTGTGGACGCTGGTTGAAGCACACCCGCAACCAGCGCCTAAAGCTGATGCAAAAGCGCCGGCGATGGAGCCGGATGCGCACGCGTTGCGTCAGCTCGCACATCGCGCCATTCAGAGCGTCACCGACGACATCGAGAACTTCCGCTTCAATGTCGCAGTCGCGCGCTCGTACGAACTCGTCAACGCCATCGCCAAGCTGAAGGGCGCCGACGCCGGCAGCGTGTTCGCGCGCGGCGAGGCATTGCGCATTCTGGCGCAGCTGATCTCCCCCTTCATGCCGCATTTGGCGGAAGAGAGCTGGGAGAAGCTCGGCATGACCGGTTTCGTCGCCACCGCGCCATGGCCGAAGGCGGACCCGGCGCTGGCGGCCCGCAATACCGTGACGCTACCCATCCAGGTGAACGGAAAGAAGCGTGGCGAGATCGAAGCCGCGAAGGGCGCGGCCGAGGCGGAGGTGCGCGAGGCGGCCCTGGCGCACCCGGATGTGCAGCGCTTCCTGGAAGGCCAGAGTGTCCGCAAAGTCATTGTGGTGACGGACCGGATTGTGAACATCGTGGCGGGCTAAGCCAGAAACCGGTGAAGCGGTTTTGCGCTCCAGCGAGCGGCGGTTAGAGTGACGGTGGGAGTTTTCCGATGCGGGTTTTGATCGTTTCCCTCGCCCTCCTCCTGGGCGCCTGTGGATTTTCGCCGATGTATGCCCCGGCAGGGGGCGGCCAAGCGATCGGCCCGGTACACGTCAGCGAAATCGATGGCCGCTCCGGCCATGTGCTCAAGACCAGCCTCGATCGCATTCTGGCCGTCGAAAACAACGGCTCTGAACCGGCCAACCTCGAAATCACGCTGCAGGAATTGGTCACGCCGCTCGGCATCCGACGCGACGAATCCGCGACCCGCGCCGAGCTGCGCCTCACCGCCAACTACATCCTAACGCCGCCGCACAACGCCGAGATCATGCGCGGCTCAGTGGTGACGGTGGTGAACTACGAAATCCCAACCGCCGCCTACGGCGAAATCACCGCGCAGGACGACGCGCGCGAGCGCGCCGCCGAAACCATGGCCGAGCGTTTCCGCGCAGAACTGGCGCTCCGCATGGCGCAAGCGCGCGAAGCGGCCGCGCACGGTCGCTAAGCTTGACGAAGATTTCCGGCGCGCAAGTTCGGCGCTTCCTTGATGCGCCGGACAAGACCACGCGCGCCGTGCTGTTGTATGGCCCGAACGAAAGCTTCGTCCACGAAGCGGCGCAGCGACTGACCAAATGGGCGCTCGGCAAGTCTGACGATCCCTATGCCATCACCAAGCTCGGCGAAGACGACATCCGCAAAGATGCGGCGCGACTTGGCGATGCACTGGCGGCGCAATCGTTGCTGGGTGGTCCGACCGTGGTGTGGGCGCGCGTCTCCGGGAAGAGTGCGGACGACTCGATCAGTGAATCCCTGGACGCGATCGAGGGCGGCGAGCCGAACGGATTTCTGGTGGTTGAGGCGGGTGATCTTGCCTCCTCCTCCGCCCTAGTGAAAGCCTTCACCAGCGCCAAAAAGGCCGCCGTTATTGCATTTTATGAAGAAACGGACGCCGAGCGCGCGCAGTTCGCCAAGGGGTTAGCCAAGGAGCTCGGTCTGGACTTCGAGCGCGGCGCGGAGGAAGATTTCCTGGCGGCGCTGCCGGGCGACCGCGGCTTGGCGCGTCAGGAAATCAATAAGATCGCCCTCTACGCGAATGGCCTCGGACGCAAGCTGACAAGCGACGACATCGGGCAACTTCTCGCCGACGAGAGCGAAAGCGCACTGGATGCCGCAAGCTCGGCCGCGGCGCAGGGCAAGATCAACGAGTCGGTGGAGGCTTTGGCCCGCATCGATGCGCTTTCCGGGATCTCAGCGCTGCGCGCCCTCCTCCGCCGCATGCAGCAATTGCGCGATGCCCGCGCCATGATCGACGAGGGCGCGAGTCCAACCGATGCGGTTGCGAAATTGCGCCCGCCCGTGTTCTGGAAAGACCGCGATGCGGTGGCCGCACAAGCGCGGATGTGGAACGCCAAGAAACTCAATGCCGCGTTCGATGTGCTCTGGTCGGCGGAGTTGCGCAGCAAAGTGGCCGGCGCACCGCAAGCACTGATCGCCGCGGATGCGTACCGCGGGGTTGCGAAATTGGTCGGAAGTTAGCGGCCGATTTGCTTGGGATCGTAGAAGAAGGTTTCAGACCGAATTTTGCCATTGCGCCAAGTTTGCCAAGCCAGTTCTTCCATGCTGCGCGGTTGGGCGCCGTCTTCACGTGGAATGAACGTAAAGCGCCAGCGAATGACGACGCGATCGCCGTCGATAATGGGCGGCGCCAGCAATTCGGTGTCGACGCGTTTGGAACGCGCCAAAGCGTTGGCCTCGTGCGCCATCAGGATCGCGCGTCCTCTCCGAGGCTCGGATTGGTTTTCCTGCATTGAAGCGTCTTCTGCGTACCAATCCCGGATCGCGCCCACATGGTCGCCGCTCACCACGTGAGCAACGAATGCGTCCACCATTTCATGAGTTGGCATCCGGGGCCCCTTTCAGCCCTAAATAGGCGCTGACCCCAGAAAGGCGAAAGCGACCCTGGGCGGCAGGGTCGCTTTCTGTAGCGGTGAGCGCCATGGGCGGGGGGATTTAACGGCGCTCGGGATGTGAACGGAGACCGGTGAATATCGTTCCGGCGAGTCCAAAAATAATTTTCGCGCCTTAAGTGCAGTCGCGCGCTACCGCATGTCCTCCCGGAATGAGGTGGGATTGCCGACCCGCCAATGTCTCGTCTGCGGACGCGGCCGATCCGCGAAAACTAACACCAAGTGCATCCAAGCGGATACGCCCGCGCGTCTCCCATTCATGGGGGTAAGCATGAAAGCAATCGTCCTCGCGATCGCCGCGTTCATCGCGGGGACGGCGTCGGCAAACGCGCAACGCGCCTTCGATCCGCGAAATTATCAAAATCAGTATGTCGGCCAGCCCACGCAGATTCTAGTCATCGCCACCCCGCACCTGAGTGGTGCGCCAGATACGTTTGATCCCGCCGTGCTTGAACCATTACTGGCGCGGCTCGCAGCGTTCCATCCCGACGCCATCGCCATCGAAGCCCTGCCCGGGCGCAACATTTCGCAGATGTGGCAATATCGCGAGACGTATCCAGGCGTCGCCCATGATTATGGCGGCCGCGCCATGGTGTTGGCGGCGATGGCGCGCCAGACGCTCAGCCTCGACATGCCGGACGCCGCGGCACAAGTGCGCCAGACGCTTCAGACTTGGCCCGCCTCCCCCACACCCGCACAGCGCCGGCGGCTGGCCGCGCTGTTCGCGGCGTCTGGCGATCCAGCCTCGGCGATCGTGCAATGGTGGCGGCTCGATGCTTCGGAGCGCATCGCTGACGATAGTGTGTCGCCGATCTTGGTTTCGCAATTTGCCACGTACGAAACGCCGGCGCGACGCAATGAGAACTATCTCATCGCTGCGCGGCTCGCAGTGCGGCTTGGGCTTGAGCACGTCGATCCGATGGACGACCAAAGCGATGATATCGGCCCCGACTATGACGGCGACTTCACCGCCGACATGCAGGCTTTCACGTCCGAGCCTTGGATGACCGCGCTGATGGCCGACCCTGGATTCACGCCTCTCCGTGAAGCTTCGAACCACCTCGCCACCGCGCCGGAAGCACTGGCGACCTATCGATTTCTGAACGGCGCAGCCGCCGGACGCACAGATGCCGATGGCCAGTGGCTCAACATGATCAATCGCGCCAGCCCGCACAATGCGGGTCGTGCGAGGGTCGGCGCGTGGGAAGTGCGCAACCTTCGCATGGCCGCCAATATCCGCGAAATAGCTGCCGCCATTCCGGGCAAGCGCGTCCTGGTCATCGTCGGCTCGGCGCATAAGCCGTGGCTCGACGCGTATCTCTCGATGATGAGTGACGTGCGCGTCGTCGACGCACGGGCCGTTTTGCGCTGAGTTAGAAGCCGCCGCGCAAACGGCGGATCACTTCGTCGAGCTGTTCGAGCGTCTTGTAGCCGACCTTCACGTCGCCCTGCCCGTTCTTGTCGGTGATGGTTACCTCAAGGCCGAGCGCGTTCGACAAGCTTTGCTCAAGCGCGCGCGTGTCCGCGGACTTGTTGTCTGCCGACGCCGCACCGGCGCGCGGACCATGCTTTTCGTCCTTGGCTTGCTGGGCGATGCGCTCAACTTCGCGGACGTTCAGCCCTTCGCTGATCGCACGCTGCGCAAGTCCGCGCGGATCCGGCGCGGTGAGAATGGCGCGCGCATGGCCAGAGCTCAGGCGGCCGTCGCGCACCATTTCCTGCAGGTCTTCCGGCAGTTTCAGAAGCCGCAGCATGTTAGCGATGTGCGGACGCGACTTGCCGACGGCCTCGGCGATGTCTTCCTGCGTGCGGCCAAAGCGATCGATCAGCGCTTGGAAGCCTTGCGCCTCTTCGATCGGGTTGAGGTCCATCCGTTGGACGTTTTCGACGATGGCGATTTCCAGCACTTCGAGTTCGTTGAGCTCGCGCACCACGGCGGGAATCGTATGCAGGCCCGCACGTTGCGCGGCGCGCCAGCGGCGCTCACCGGCGACGATCTCAAACTTGCCGCCCGGGATCGGGCGCACCAGGATCGGTTGCAGCACGCCGTGCGAACGGATCGAGGATGCGAGATCATTCAGCTCGCCCTCGTCAAAGTGCTTGCGCGGCTGACTCGGATTGCGCTGCACCAAATCGATCGGCACGGAGCGATGACCGCCGTCGCCCGCAGCGCTTGGCGGCTTGGCTGCAGCGCTCGTGGGCTGCGCCGCCGCCGCTTGCGGTTGTTGCGCAGGCGCGCTGGTGGTCGGCAACTCGAACACGTTGCGCGGCGGCTCGATCGGTGCGCGCGCTTGCGGCGCCGGTTGTTGCGGTTGCGTGTTGAACGTCGGCGCGTTCGCCGGCGGTTCGGTGCGCACAGGTTCGCCGAGCAGAGCTGAAAGCCCGCGGCCTAGTCCCCGTGGTCTTGCGAAATCGCTCATGCCCTCAGTCTCCTGCCGACCCCGATTCGGCTTCGTGCTTTAAGTTTTCGTCGGCAAAGGTTGCCGAGCCTCTAACAAAATTGCCCAGTTGCTACGCTGCTTTCAGCGCGCGCTCGCGTTCGATCAACTCTCTGGCAAGCTGGATGTAGGCTTTGCTGCCGGTTGCGTTCTGGTCGTAGATGATCGCGGGCAGGCCGTGTGATGGCGCTTCGCTGATGCGTACGTTGCGCGGGATCACTGTCTCGTAGACCTTATCTGGGAAGTGCGCCCTCACCTCTTGCGCCACTTGCTCGGAGAGCGATGTGCGCTTGTCGTACATGGTGAGCACGACGCCTTGGATGTCGAGCGTCGGATTCAAATTCACTTTCACGGCGTTGATAGTCGCGACCAATTGCGCGAGTCCTTCAAGCGCGAAGTATTCTGTTTGCAGCGGCACCAGCACGCCATCGGCGGCGGTGAGTGCATTCACAGTGAGAATGTTCAACGATGGCGGACAATCGATCAGCACGTAATCGATGTTGAGTGAACTTTCCTCGGCGAACTTTTCGATGGCATTTCGCAGGAAAAACTGCGGTTTCAGCTCACCCATCAATTCGCCTTCGACGCCTGACAAGCGCGCATCGCCCGGCGTGATGAAGAGGTTCGGCACCTTCGTCGGCATCACCGCTTTTGAGAGCGGGTGCTGAGCAACGAGCACGTCGTAGCTCGTCACGGTGCGATCTTCGGGATGAATGTCGATGCCCGTCGAAGCATTACCTTGCGGGTCGGTGTCGAAGATGAGGACGCGCGAGCCCATGGCCGCGAGCGCAGTGCCGAGATTGATGGCGGTGGTCGTTTTGCCCACCCCGCCCTTTTGGTTGGCGATCGCCAGCGTGCGCATGTCCCCGTTCTCCTTTGCTGGCGCGAGCAACAAAAGTGGACACCGGTTTTGTGTCCGCGAGCGCCACACCTAATAGGAGAATCTGAGGCTCACGGGACGCGTGTTACACGAACAATGCGGCCGCGCGGATCGCTCAGGCTCTCCAGCACGTCTGCCCTAAACTTGGACCCTAACGCCCCACCAAGGACGTCTTTTGCGGCGGCCAGCTCGGCGTCGAGATCCGCGCCTTTATGGAAGAGCCCGATCGCGCCGCGATCAAGAATCGGCTTCGCATAGGGTATGAGTCGGTTCAAGGGAGCCAGCGCACGGGCGGTCACCACCTCATATGGCCCCTCGCCAGCTCCAAAATCCTCAATCCGTTGGTTGAACACCTTCACCGGCAACCCCGCTCCTTCGGTTACCGCACGCAGGAAAGCAGCCTTTTTGCCCGTGGATTCCACGAGATGCACCCCTGCGCCCGGCTGGCCAGGCACGAAAGCGGCCACCACCAGCCCCGGAAACCCCGCCCCTGCGCCCAAATCGACCCAGCGCTTAGCCTGGGGCGCCAGGGCCACAAGCTGGGCGGAATCGAGGGCGTGCCGCTGCCAGAAGGCCTCGAGCTCCTTGGGGCCGACCAAGTTCATGCGCCCAGACCAGTCCTTCAGAAGCCGCCGGTGCGTTTCCAGCCGCTGGATTGTTTCACGGGGAACGTGAAACCCGAGGTCCCGGGCGAATTCCTCCGGCCCGTAGCTCACAAACCCTGCCCCAGCCCATGCAGGCGCTCGAACGAGAGCCGGTCCCAATAACCGCGCTGAAACGCGATCTTGCCGCCGATGATCTGGAAGAACCCGCAGCCGCGAAGGCCTTTCGGATCGCGCCATTCGAGGATCGCCCAGTCGCCATCCTCAAACAGATTTTCGGGAATGCAGATCATCTCGGCCCCACCGAATTCGCGTTCAAACATCGCTTGACTAGAGGGTTTTCCGATGATGGGCTCGTTAGCGACTTGGTGGTTGATGGCATCGTCCAGGTACATGGCGCCCAGCGCTGAGGCGTCGGCGCGATTGAACGCGGCCACCCACGCTTCGACCACCTGGCGCGGGCTCACGGGTGCGGGCCCGCTCCGCCGTACTGAGCGGCGAGATAACGTGCGATGCCCTTGGGGTCGGTGAGGAAGGCCGTCGCGCCGAACATCTGTGCGTCGGGCGGCGCCTTGGTGACGTCGGTAAGCACCAGAGCCGGCAGCGATTGGTTCTCCTCCCCGATCGCCGCGATCACGTCGCGACGCGGACGTGGATACGCGCTGCGCACCACATCGATGGCGCGCGCCCATTGCGGGTTGGCGAGCAGCATGCCCTCCATCGTCGCGCACGACGTGCAAAACCAGGTGCCTTCAAGCTCCGGATCTTCAAACGGCGCGCGCAGGATGAAGAGCGTGTCGCGTTTCAAACTCATGCGCGTTTGCGGTCCCTCTCTGTGCGCTTCACATGCGCGAGCAATGCGGTGAGCGCGCCGGCGGTGACGCCTTCGATGCGCGACGCTTGGCCAAGCGTCACCGGCCGCGCAGCGCCAAGCTTCTCGCGCATCTCGTTCGAAAGCCCGCCGACAGCGGCGTAATCCAGCTGCGGATCGAGGCGCAGATCTTCGTCGCGCTTGAAGGCTTCAACATCGAGCGCTTGGCGTTCGAGATAGCCTGAATACAACGCGTCGATCTCCAGCTGCTCGCGCACCTGCCCCTTCGCTTGCGCCAGCTCCGGCCAGATCGCGGCGAGCTGCTCGAAGCTGATCGACGGGTACGCCAGCAGCTGCAGCGCGTTGCGGCGCTGGCCATCCTGATTGACCTTCAGCCCGCGCGCTTCGGCTTGCTGCGGCGTCAGCGTCAGCGATTTCGCCAGCGTTCGCGCGTTTTCAAGATCGCGCATTTTGCCTTCCAAAGCGCTGGTTCTGAGCGATCCCACGCAACCCAGCTCAATGCCCTTTTGCGTGAGCCGCTGGTCGGCATTGTCGGCGCGCAGCAGCAGCCGATACTCGGCGCGCGAGGTGAACATGCGATAGGGCTCGGTGACGCCGCGCGTCACCAGGTCATCGATCATCACACCAATATAGCCTTCGGCGCGCGTGATCTCGAACGGCCCCGCCCCGCTTGCCGCGCGCGCCGCGTTGAGCCCCGCGATCAACCCTTGCGCCGCCGCTTCTTCGTAGCCGGTCGTGCCGTTGATCTGGCCGGCGAGATAGAGGCCGGCAATGCGCTTGGTCTCCAGCGTCGGCATCAGCTCGCGCGGATCGACGTAGTCGTACTCAATCGCATAAGCGTGGCGTTTGATGACGACGTTCTCGAGCCCAGCGATGGTGCGGATGAAACGCTCCTGCACATCCTCCGGCAGCGACGTGCTGATGCCGTTCGGATAGACCGTGTCGTCGTCGAGGCCTTCGGGTTCGAGGAAGATCTGGTGCGCAGTCTTCTCCGCGAAGCGCACGACCTTATCCTCGATCGACGGGCAATAACGCGGCCCACGCCCGCTAATCGCGCCGGAATAGACGGCGCTCTTGGAGAGCGACTCCTCGATCAGCCGATGCGTCTCGGAATTGGTGTAGGTGATCCCGCACGCGACTTGGGGCGTGGTGATCCGCTCGGTCAGGAACGAGAACGGCGATGGCTGGGCGTCGCCCTCCTGGCGCTCCAGCGAAGCCCAATCGATTGAGCTGGATTGCAGCCGCGCCGGCGTGCCGGTCTTCAGCCGCCCCATGGCGAAACCCGCGCCATACAAACGATCCGAGAGCCCAATGGCCGGCGCCTCGCCGTGGCGGCCCGCGGGGATGCGCTTGTCGCCAATATGGATGACGCCCTTCAGGAAGGTGCCGGTGGTGAGCACGATCCGCTCGGCTCGAAACTGGCGGCCATCCCTGGAGCGAACCCCCACCACACGCTCCCCGGACGAGCGCAGCGAGATCCGGGGCCCAGAGCCAAGATCGGAGCTTGCGGCTCTAGATCCCGGCTCATCGGCTTCGCCGACGGCCGGGAAGCGTTGGAGGATGAGATCCTCTACTTCGGCCGCCAGGATCGTCAGCCCCGCCTGCTCCGCCAGGGCGGCCTGCATGGCCTGGCGATAGAGCTTGCGGTCGGATTGCGCCCGCGGCCCCCGGACGGCCGGGCCCTTGGAGCGATTGAGCAGCCTGAACTGGATGCCGGCGGCGTCGGCCACCCGGCCCATGACCCCATCCAGCGCGTCGATCTCGCGGACCAGGTGCCCCTTGCCCAGGCCGCCGATGGCCGGGTTGCAGCTCATCTCGCCGATGGTCTCGAGCTTATGGGTCAGCAGCAGCGTGCGCGCACCCATGCGCGCTGCTGCCGCCGCGGCCTCGCAGCCAGCGTGCCCGCCACCGATGACGATGACGTCGTAGGAGTGCTCCGTACTCATGCGCTGGCGCTTCATATAGGACGCACACGCAGGCGTCACGAAGCGACGCTCACACCCATTCTCGGGTCGATGCGAAGCATCGAGCCCGAGACCTAGACACACACTGGCTGGTCAACCTGGTCGGCGAATGTCAACGCCTCTCACGGCTCAAGTCCGTGTCTATGGGTCTTGGGCTCTTCGCTATGCGAAGCCCCGAGAGTCGGTGGTTTTCTTCGGTTCGAGTGTGCCACGTTGCGCGCGCGTTTTCACGCGAAACACGTGAACAGCGTCTTCACCAGTTTCGCGTGAAACCCGCGATAAATGTGCATTTTCGCGCGCTGACTATTTGCCGATGCAAAAGCTCGAGAAGATTTCTTCGAGAAGATCTTCCACATCGATGCGGCCCGTCAGTCTGCCGATTGCCGACGCCGCCACACGCACATCTTCCGCCGCCAATTCTGGCCCGCGCGACAGCGCCGGGATCGCGCGCTCCAGCGCCGCGCGCGCCTCTTCCACCAGCCGCCGATGCCGCGCCCGCGTCAGCACTGGCGCCTCCTCGCGATCGAGCGCCTCAGCGACGCGCTCTTCGATCTGCGTATGCAGGATACGCAGGCCGATGCCGGTCAGCGCCGAGACCTCCAGCAGATCGGTAGCGTCGCGACCTGGCAGCGTGTCCGCCTTCGAGTGAACGATGATGTCGTTGGGTTCGAGTGCAGCCATTAGCGCCGGCGCAGGATCGGTCCCGATCTCGACAACACCGATACGCAAGTCTGCCTCTTCTGCCCGCGCCAGCGCACGCCGCACACCCTCCGCCTCGATCGCATCGGCGGCTTCGCGCAAGCCCGCGGTGTCAGCGATCCAGACTGGGTAGCCTGCCAAGACGAGCCGCACCTCCACCACATCGCGCGTAGTGCCAGGAATGTCGCTGACGATCGCGGCTTCCCGCTTGGCCAGCGCATTCAACAAGCTCGACTTGCCGGCATTCGGCGGTCCGATGATGGCGATGCGATAGCCGTCGCGAATGCGCTCGCCGCGATGCGCGTCATCCAGGTGCGCGCCCATGTCGGCCGCTAGCGACGCCAGCAGCGGGCTGGCGCGCCGGGAAAGCGCATCCGGTAACTCCTCGTCCGGAAAATCGATCTCCGCTTCGATCAACGCCGCCGCTTCAATCAGGCGTTCGCGCCAACCGTCGTAGACTGCGCTCAGGGCGCCGCGCCTTTGTCGCAGCGCTTGTCTGCGCTGCGCTTCTGTTTCCGCGTCGACGAGATCAGCGAGGCCTTCAGCTTCAGCCAAATCGAGCTTGCCGTTCTCGAACGCGCGGCGTGTGAATTCGCCGGGTTCCGCGAGACGCACGCCACGCAGTGAAAGCGCAGCGTCGATGATCGCCGCAATGACGGCAGGTCCGCCATGCACGTGCAGTTCGGCGACATCCTCGCCGGTGAACGATGCCGGCGCCGGAAACCAAAGCGCGATGCCGTCATCGAGCGAAAGCCCGCTGTTTGGCGCACAAAACGCCATGCGCGTGGCGTGACGCGGCTTCGGCAATTCGCGATCAGTCAATGCGCGCAGCACATCGCCGGCGCTTTCACCAGACACACGGATCACCGCAACGCCGGCGCGGCCCGAGCCCGACGCCAACGCGATGATCGTCGCCTCAGGCGTGTCCGGTTTCATGTGAAAATCTCTAAGCCCGCTTTAGGGCTTTTCACGTGGAGCAGTCGCACTCGCTGCAGCGGTGGCGCCTGAAGTCATCAGCTTCACGAACGCGTCCTGCGCTTGCGTGCCGACGCTCATCCACGAGCTCATCATGGTCTCAGGGCTCATCATCTTGAGATTGGCTTCCATGCGTTTGCCCATCTCACCGACCAGCGCTTCGTTGATCGGCGTAACGTCGGGCAGGCCCATAAAGCGGCGGGCTTCCTCGGGGCTACATTCCACGTTGACGGTGAACTTCATGGCGCGATTTTCCTGGCGTGTGATTGCGTTAGCCCGGTCTATAACGCGCCCCAAGGCGGCGGGACAGCTAAGGAGACGACGATGGGTGAATGGACCAACATCAAAGCCAAGGACGGCGAGTTCCGCGCGTATGTGGCAAAGCCCTCCGGCCAGTCGAAAGGCACGATCGTCGTCATCCAGGAAATCTTCGGCGTGAACGAGGTCATGCGCCACAAGTGCGATTGGCTGGCGGGCGAAGGGTTCTGGGCGCTGGCGCCGGATCCCTTCTGGCGCATCCAGCC
>JBAQGO010000100.1:0-27178 GCA_049287825.1 Vitreimonas sp.
TCTCCCGCATCTCAAGCCACTTTTCTTCTCCCCAGAATTCGCGGACAGCTTCAATCGCCTCCAGAGCGTACTTTGCCGTGTAGTCGTGCTCCCTCAGTGCATTGTTGTACGCCTCTAGCGCGCGAGCGATCGCTGGGGTGTCGATGATCGTGAAGTCAAGCTGCATCGAGTGCCGCTCCGGTGGGGTTGTCTCCTCCTCAAGGATTTCGCGGTTTGATAGCGGTGTTTGCGCTCCAGATTTTCCATCGATGAATGTCTCTAGCAAAACGAAGTGGTACGAGCCGCTCGTCAGTGCGGCAAAGTTTGCAAACTTGCGCAATTGAGCCTGCAAGTTGTTGCGATAGGTGCCGAGCTCGTCCGCATCAATTTCATCAAGCATCGTAGCCGAGATGACCGACGACTTTATGTCGATCAGGGAGGACACGTTCTTGCCAGAGAGAGTCGCGGTCGATTTTATGGTGGCGCCGGCCGTGAAGCCGGATTTCTCCGGATAAATCCTGCCGATAAACGTTCCTTGCAACTAAGGCCCCTTCCGCCGCCTTCCACGATACGCGTTGCGTGGCCTTGGCGTTGACGGCGCCTTTCCCGCGCTTTCGCGCATGCTCGCGTTCACCGATGCGTTGATGTCGCTTTGCCGCGCCAGCGGATCGTCGGCGATTAGCAGTTCGGTTTCTTGCAGGCGTTTGATTTCGTCGCGCAGTCTTGCGGCGGTTTCGAATTCGAGATCGGCGGCGGCGTCTTTCATTTGGCGTTCTAGGTCGGCGATGTAGCCTTTGATGTTGTGGCCGATGAACGGGGCGCTGTCTTCGCCGACGCCGCCTTTGCGCTCTTTCAGACCGGCGCCGCGCTTGAACGACATCGGGTCGCGCGGGTCGATGGTGAGGCTGTCTTTTTCGTAGACGCTGTCGAGGATGTCCTTGATGTGCGACTTGATCGATTGCGGCGTGATGCCGTGTTCGAGATTGTAGGCGGCTTGCTTTTCGCGGCGGCGCACGGTTTCGGCCATGGCGCGCTGGATCGAGCCGGTTTCCTTGTCGGCGTAGAGGATGACCTTGCCGTCGACGTTGCGGGCGGCGCGGCCGATGGTCTGCACCAGTGAGGTTTCGCTGCGCAGGAAGCCTTCCTTGTCGGCGTCGAGAATAGCGACAAGCCCGCATTCGGGAATGTCGAGACCTTCGCGCAGCAGGTTGATGCCGATCAGCGCATCGAAGGCGCCGAGGCGGAGGTCGCGGATGATTTCGATGCGCTCGACGGTGTCGATGTCGGAGTGCATGTAGCGCACGCGCACGCCTTGCTCGTGCATGTACTCGGTCAAGTCTTCAGCCATGCGTTTGGTGAGCACGGTGACGAGGGAGCGCAGGTTCTTCTTCGCGGCTTCCTTCACCTCGGCGATGCAATCGTCGACTTGGGAATGGCCGTGCGATTGCACGGGGCGGATCTCGACCGGCGGATCGATGAGGCCGGTGGGGCGGATGACTTGTTCGGCGAAGACGCCGCCGGTGCGTTCGAGCTCCCAGGGGCCGGGCGTGGCCGAGACGTGGATGGTCTCGGGGCGCATGACGTCCCATTCCTCGAATTTGAGCGGGCGGTTGTCCATGCACGAGGGCAGGCGGAAGCCGTAATCGCTGAGCGTCTTCTTGCGGTTGAAGTCGCCGCGATACATGCCGCCGATTTGCGGAATGGTGACGTGGGATTCGTCGGTGAAGACGAGGGCGTTGTCGGGAATGTACTCGAACATGGTGGGCGGCGGCTCGCCGGGTTTGCGGCCGGTGAGATAGCGGGAATAGTTCTCGATGCCGGCGCAAGAGCCGGTGGCCAGCATCATCTCCATGTCGAAATTGACGCGCTGCTCGAGGCGCTGGGCTTCGAGCAGTTTGCCTTCGGCGCGGAAGAAATCGAGCCGCTGGCCAAGCTCTTCTTTGATCTGCTTGACAGCTTGATCGAGCGTCAGGCGCGGCGTGACGTAGTGGGAGTTGGAGTAGACTTTCACCGCTTCCATGCGCGCGGTCTTGTGGCCGGTGAGCGGATCGAATTCATCGATGGATTCGATGGTGTCGCCGAAGAAGCTGAAGCGCCAGCAGCGGTCGTCCAAGTGCGCGGGCCAGAGTTCGATGGTGTCGCCGCGCACGCGGAAGAAGCCGCGCGCGAAGCCGGCTTCGTTGCGCTTGTACTGCAGCGCCACGAGGGAGCGGATCAGCTCCTGCGCGCCGTATTCTTCGCCGACCTTCACGGTGAAGGTCATCGACGTGTAGGTTTCGACTGAGCCGATGCCGTAGATGCACGACACCGAGGCGACGATGATGACGTCGTCGCGTTCGAGGATCGCGCGCGTTGCGGCGTGGCGCATGCGGTCGATCTGTTCGTTGATGTTGGATTCTTTTTCGATGTAGGTGTCGGTGCGCGGGACGTACGCTTCCGGTTGGTAGTAGTCGTAATAGCTGACGAAATACTCGACCGCGTTTTCCGGGAAGAATTGGCGGAATTCGCCGTAAAGCTGGGCGGCGAGGGTTTTGTTGGGAGCGAGGATCAGAGCGGGGCGCTGCACCTGCTCGATGATCTTGGCCATGGTGAAGGTTTTGCCGGAGCCGGTGACGCCGAGCAGGACTTGGTCCTGCTCTGTGCCCTTCAAGCCGGCGACAAGTTCAGCGATCGCGGTCGGCTGATCGCCGGCGGGCTCGTAATCCGAGACGATCTTGAACTTCTTGCCGCCCTCGAGCTTCTCCCAACCGCGCTCGGGGCGGTGCGGCATCCACATGGCGGCGTTGGTGTCGAATGTGGTGGGCGCCTCGGCGACGCCGGGCGGTGGGGTGCGGGAACGAGGCATGAACTGGGAAGATAGGGGTGGCGACGCGGCGCGGGAAGTCGCTGCGGTTCAGACCGTTGGCTTGTAGTGCTGCAGGAGTGGGTCGTCGGGCGCGAGCGCGAGGACATCGTATTCCTCGCGCGGCGTGGTTCGTCCCATCACGACCACCACGCGGTTTCCCAGCTCGCCCAGGCGCACCTCGCGATCAGGCAGCACGGCAACGGCTTCCGGTCCCTCCCAAACGATGAGATGCCCGCGTTGCCGCAGAATGCTGAGCGCCCAAGTCTTGATCTGCTGAAAATATGGCGCTTCGCGCCACGCGCCCATTCGGGACGGATCGACGCCGATATTGATGCGATTCAGCGCCTGATCGAAGGTGACCACCATCATGCTTTTGGTGGGCCGCCACTCCTCGCCGAGATCGGCGTTGTGCCGGTATTCGCAATAGTAATCCGCACAGACCTGAGGACGACTGGCGTAGATTCCGCAGCCCTTACCGATCTCACAGTGGGTGCACCAGACCAGGGCGGGCTTGTTAAGCTCCGGGATGGTCAGCAGGTGGCAGCACAAACTACACCCATCGCAGGAGCGGCCTTCCACGAGGCCCGCGATGGGCTGGCTGCGCTCGCTCACAGATTCTCCGGTCCGGCCTGATGCTTAGATGCAGCTTCTACCAAGGCTGGACGGCAATGTCCGAGAGAACAATGCTTGAACAAAGCATTCTGCCGCTGTTGCTGAGGGTCCTGCGCGGGCGCGCTTTTGGCACTGAGACATAGCAGCCACAGGTTTTCACAAGGGTGAGCTGTGAGGCCGTTTTGCGGCAGGAGGGGGTTGAGCTTGGTTAAAATGTGTCGTTAGCGTTGCCGCAGCATGGCGGGAGTCGACGCCGGGCCACGGCTCGGTCGTCCCAGGGGGACGGCGATCATTTCCGCAGCCTTCGGACCATTGTGGTCCGGAAAATTTGGGTTCGCCGTACAACGCGGTGTTGGCCCGGCCGCTCTAGGGGGTTCGAAATTATGTCAAAGAAGCAAAGCGGACAGCGTAAGTCTCTGCTGACGGGCGCCTCGGTGCTCGCGGCCGCGGCGGCCGCCATGGCTGCCTCGCCAGCGATGGCGCAGAACAACACCAATACGACCGCGCCTGCCGCCACCAGCAGCGACGATGAAGCCATCGTCGTTACGGGTACGCGCCTTGTGCGCCAAGACTTCGAAGCGATCAGCCCGGTCACCACGGTTGGCGCTGAGCAGATCGCGCTCACCGCAACGCTGACGACGGAAACGTTGCTCAACGACCTGCCGCAGGTCGTGCCGGGCAACACGCGGACCTCGAACAATTCCGGTGGCGAAGACTTCTCCACCGTCGACCTGCGCGGCCTTGGACCGGGCCGTACGCTCGTTCTGATCAACGGCGAACGCGTTCCGGCCTCATCGACGACGGGTGTCGTCGACATCAACACGATCCCGGCCAGCTTGATCTCGCGGGTTGAAGTCGTGACCGGCGGCGCATCGGCGGTGTACGGCTCCGACGCTATGTCGGGCGTCATCAACTTCGTGCTGAAGGACGACTATGAAGGCGCGGAACTCAGCGCGACTTACGGTTCCGAACTGGCGACCGGCAATGCTTCTGAATTCGAAGGCAACTTCTTGTTCGGCGGCAACTTCGCCAACGGCCGCGGCAACCTCACGGCCTATGGCTCGTACTACAACCGCAATAGTGTGTTGCAGAGTGAGTACGATTGGTCGCGCACTTCGGCCGCGCTGTTCTACAATCCGGCGACCAGCCGCGTGCAAGTCGTTGACAGCTTTGCGGAAGCGAACGCGCTCATTGGCGCCGGCGGCTTCTTGCTGCAATCAGGCGGCTCCGGCACACCCGCTTGGGGCTGGATCACGAACAACGGCGCCAACCCGTTCTCCGGCCTCGGCGCGAATCCAAAAACCCCGCGCTTCGCTGCCGGCCAGACCGACACGAACTGCGATGGCATCGCGGGCGGCGCGGTCAACACCGGCAACCTGTCGTTCAACAACGCTGGTCAGCTGACGCCGCGCAACACAGCAGCAGCCTGCGGCGTGCCGGAACGTAACAACACCGCGTTCGGTGGTTCGTCGCGTTATAACTTCGCGCCGGACAACTTCATCGTCATCCCCGCCGAGCGCGGCGTGCTGACGGCGAGCGGCCACTATGACATCAACGATAACGTTCGCCTGAACGTGTTGATGAACTTCGTGAACAGCCGCTCGGGTGTGCAATTGGCCCCAACGCCCGCGACGGGCCTGGTGGTGACGCTAACCCCGGCGATGCGGAACTACATTTCGACCAACCACGCCGACCTGTGGGCTGCTCTGCAGAGCCGTCCGCAAAAGTACGCGCCGTTCATCGAAGATCGCCGCACCAACGAGCTGGGAACCCGGAACTCGTACAACGAAAACAACGAGTTCTACGCCATCGCCAGCTTGGACGGCCAACTCGGCGACAATTGGGATTGGAACCTGACCGCGTCCTACGGCCAGAGCACGTTCATCTCCCGCTTGACCCACAGCGCGAACGCGACCGCGTTCCGCCAAGGTCTCGCCGGCTGCATGACAACGTTGCCGGGGCCAGATGGCGTCTTGAACACGGTGGACGATACGCAGACGCCAATTAACGGCGCTCTGCCGAACTGCGCGCTCATCGACATCTTCGGCGCCAACACGATGTCCCCGGCCGCAGTCGCCTTCCTGGACACGCAAACTTTCTCGCAAACCATCATCGAAGAAAACCGCGTTGCGGGCTATGTTCGGGGCAATCTGTTCACCTTGCCGGCAGGTCCGGTGAGCACGGTGTTCGGCTTCGAATATCGCGACACGGCGGCGCAATTCCACGTCGACAACGAACAACACTCGGGCAACATCTTCGGCTTCAACGCGCTGCAGGACCAAAACGGCCAGATCGACGTCTACGAACTCTATACCGAGTTCGCTATTCCGCTGATCAGCGAACAGCCGTTTGCCTATTATCTCGGCCTCGAAGGCGGTTACCGGATCTCGAACTACTCGGCAGCCGGAAACGTCGAAACCTGGAAGGCGGGCGGTGAGTGGGCGCCGGTGCAGTGGCTGCGGTTCCGCGGCATCTACAACGTCGCGACACGGGCGCCGAACGTGTTCGAATTGTTCCAAGCGGGCGACCAAGGCTTCCCAGCCTTCACCGAGCCGTGCCGGGACGCGAACACCAACGGTGTGCCAGATCAAAACGCCGATACGAACCCGAACAACAACGTCAACACGGCGGCCTGCACGAACACGGGCGGCATCAATCCGGTCAACAACTTCGCGCCGGGTTTCATCGCCAACAACACGCAAGTCCAGGCTTTGGCGTTCGGCAACACGGCCCTGCAACCAGAAACCGCGGATACTTATACGGCCGGGGTGGTATTCCAGCCGGATTGGTTCCCGCTTGGCGATCTGCGCGCAACCGCCGACTACTATCACATTCAGATCGACAACGTGATCGCGGCGTTTGGCGCTCAGACGTTTATCAACCAGTGCTATGCTACGACGCAGAACGCTGCGGCCTGCGCTCGCATCACCCGCGATGCGACGACGGGTCAGATCACCAACGTCAATACATCGAGAGGCAATCAAGGCACGCTGGAAACGGCGGGCTGGGACTTCCAGGTCGAGTGGTCGTTGCCGCTTGGTCCGGGTCAGCTGACCTTGAACGAGCTGTATTCGCTGGTCGACACGTTCTCGGTCAACGGGACGGAATACGTTGGCAAGACCAGTGGCGGTATCGGCGGCGCGACTTACGATTGGAAGTCGACGTTCTCGGCGACCTACACGCTGGGCGACTGGACCTTCCTCGGCCGCTGGAGCTACGTGCCCGCACTGGAGGACGAATTCGCGGGGATCTTCGGTGTCGTCCAAGACGTCCCGGCAGCGAGCTACATCGACCTGTCCGCGCGCTGGAACGTGACCGACAACTTCTCGATCACCGGCGTTGTGAACAACGTGCTCGACGACGCTCCGCCGCAAACGGTGGCGGGTACCCTCGGCGGCCAAGGCAACACCGACCCGGCCGAGTATCGCGTGCTCGGCAGATCGTTCGCGGTCTCGGGACGTCTACGCTTCTAGTCGCAGCGACCTAGCGACAAGCTTTGGGGCGGACCGCAAGGTCCGCCCCATTTCTTTTGTGCTGGGCGCGGCACAGAGCGCGTCGAAATTCCTCGCGTGGGGCTGGCCGCTAAAGATCAGGGCAGCTGAAAATCGACCTTGCCCTGCGACGGACCGTGGCCATCGAATGCATAGCGGCGCTGAGCGCTGCCGGCGTCGACCCAGTGCAAAAACATGTGCGCCGACCAGCGGTTCGGGTTGGGGGTCGTGCGACCGTGACGATGTTCGACGCCGCGATAGAGAACGGCGTCGCCCGCAGCCATAGCCAGGGAAGCAAAATCGGCGTTCTCAAAACTATCCGCTATCGGTTCCGGGTCGTCGATGAGACCGCGATCGATTTCCAACGGCCACGCGATGTCATCGCTGTAGCCAAGTGTGAGCGAGAGGGAGTGCTCGCACGCGGGGCGGTCGGAGTGGACGCGGCAGATGGCGTCCTTTGGATAGATTCGAAAATAATTATACGTCGGCAGCAGCTGGCGGCCAGCCAAGCTCGAGACGATGGGCGTGAGACCCCAGAGGAATTGAATCATCGGCTTGTAGTGATGCCCATAGAGCTCGATCGCCGGACGATCGAGAATGGGCGCCGATTGTGAGAAGCTTTGCAGCGGCAGCGCGTGCTGCTCCATGTCTGCTTTCAGCGTTTGCAGGAACGCGTTGGCCACTTCCGTAGGAATAAGGCCGCGCACCAGCGCGTAGCCATCTTGCCAATACTCGCCTTCGACCTGCATGGACCGATTAAGGCGCTAGTGGCGAGAATGGCAATTACCGCCTCGCATTTGCCGCTGCCTGCCTCTCGTACCGCCCCATTTCACCGGCTAGGTTTCCGGGCATGGGCCGCCTCAGGGACGTTTACATCGCGGGCACGGGTGCGTTTTTGCCCGGCGCGCCGGTCGACAACGACCGCATGGAAGACCACCTCGGCCGCATTGGCGGGCGCGACAGTCTGTTCGGCAAGAAGGCGCTTCGGTGGAATGGTGTTGAACGCCGCCACTATGCCATGGCGCCGGACGGAAGCGTCTCGCACTCGAACGCCGAGATGTGCGCGCTGGCTCTGCGCGCGGCGCTGGACGGGGCGGGCCTCGACGCAGGCGATGTGGACTTTCTAGGCGCGGCTACCACACAGGGCGATCTGTTCGTGCCGGGCCATGCGGCGGCGGTGCATGCTGAACTCGGCGGCGGGCCGATGGAGATCGCGAGCTTTCAATCGGTGTGCTGCTCGTCGCTGATGGCGGCGAAAGCGGCGTGGCTCCAAGTGCGGGCGGGCGAACACGACGTCGCCGCGGCCTGCGCCGGCGAGTTCTCGTCGCGCTGGTTCAGGCCGAGTTTCTACGAAGGCTCGGCGCTCGTTGATGCGAAGGGACGCTTGCGGCCGGAAGCGGATTTTCTGCGCTTCACATTGTCGGATGGTGCGGGCGCGATTGTGCTTGAGAGCAAGCAGCGGCCTGGTTCGCTGAAGATTGAGCTGATCGATGTTGTCTCGCTGGCCGATCGCTACGATCCGTGCATGTGGGCTGGGGCGGAGATGGATACGCGCACGGATCTAAAGGCAAGCTGGGGCACGGTAGGGCCGGTCGCGGCGCACTCATCTGGCTCGATCGCGTTGTTGCAGGATTTCGAACTTTTGAAGCGCGTGATCCGCGCTTGGATTGGCGTGTATCTGCAGAAGGTCGAAGAGGGGCGCATCAAGCCGGCCGAGATCGATCACTGCCTGGTGCACTATTCGGCGAAGTCGCTGCGGGCTGAAATTGTGTCGCTGCTGCAGGACACCGCGGGCATGGTGCCGGAAGAGAAATGGTTCTCCGTGTTGCGCGAGCAGGGCAATGTCGGCTCGGCGTCGATTTGGCTGATGCTGGATGGACTGATGAGGAGCGGCAAGGTGCAGCGCGGGCAGAAGATTTTGTGCGTGGTGCCGGAGAGCGGGCGCGCGCTGGTCGGGTTCATGGTGCTGGAGGCGCAATGAGCGACGTTACCGAAACGCTGCGCCGGCTGACTATCGCCTTCACTGAGTTTGAAGGCCGGTTGGAGCAGACGCCACTCATCCGCAAGCTCACACGTGGGCGTATGGATCTCGCGGACTACCAAGCTTTCCTCGTACAGCTGCGTCAGCAGGTGAAGGATGGCGCGTTGTGGATGTCGCGCGCGGCGTCCAACATCGATGAGCAGCACTTGGAATTGCGATCGCTGCTGATGAAGCACGCGGTTACCGAGCATCGCGATTTTCGTTTGTTGGACGCAGATTTTGTGGCGTCTGGCGGTGATCTCGCAATCATTCAAAATAGCGAGAAAAACGTTGGTTCAGAAGCGCTCTCGGCGTGGATGTTTCACGAAGCCGGTAAGCCCAATCCGTTCGGCTTGCTGGGGGCCATGTGGATCATCGAAGGCTTGGGCTCGATCAAGGCGCAGGAATGGGGGCGGCGCGTGAAGGAGACGCTAGGGCTGCCGGACGAAGCGGTGCGCTTTCTGCTCTATCATGGCGAAAACGACGCGCAGCACATTGAAGAGTTCAAATCGATGCTGGCGATGGTGTTGCCCGATGAAGCCGTGTCGCGGCGCATTGTTCGCACGGCGCAGGTGACGGCGCGCCTTTATGCGCTGCAGATTGAGGAAATCCTGGCGTGAGCCTGGCCGATTTCAGCGTCGCCGATTACGATCCGAAGGATCCCAATCCGTGGCTGGCGCTTTCGCTCGACCAGAGTTTGCCGATCGACGCCGAGGCTAAGGCGGCGTTGTTGCGGGGCGCATCGTCCTGGTCGCGGCGCTGGATGTTCAACATCATCCGGCCGTTCGTGTTTCTGTGGTTTCTAGTGGTGAAGATCCTGCGCGGGATCTCACCGCACCATCCCAATCTGAATGGCACGCTACACCGGACCATTCATTGGGGGCTGAAAGTCTTCGGCTCGCCGGATGCGAACCTTCTCATCCTCCGGCACTTTCACGTCGGCACTGAGCTGCTGGCGTTCATCAAAGCCAATGCCGGGCCGGTGAACGTCGAGACCGTGCCGCTGAGGCCGCGAACATTGAAGGACTTGGAGGCCAACGTTTTCCTTCAGCACGACCTCAACGTCTTCAATTTCATCATCCAGCTGAATAAGAGCCTGCGCGAGCAGGGGCGTGATCTCGCGCCCGTCGACAGGCCGGATTTTTCAATGATTACCGACGGGCCGTTCGAGGTGGAGCGGACCAAGCAGGGCTGGCTCAATTTTGCAGACGTGCAGACGGCGGTGGAGGTTTACACGCCGCTCTATGCGCTGCTGCTGCCGCGGGCCGACTTCATCCGCGCCTCCAACTCCCTGCAGCTGGACGAGCCAGTGGCCATCTATATCGGCAAGATCCTGGGGACCGACTACCATCTGTCCTTCATCAAGAACGGTCACCCCCTGGTGGCGCTTTCGACCCTCCAGGCGGGATATCGGCTGATGTTGCATGGGCTGGACTGCGAGGCTCTGCATGGTTGGCTCCGGATTTTGAAGCGCCGGCAGGCGCAGGGGCTGGCGCTGGACCCCCGGGCGCCCACCAACTGAGCCGGTTTTTGGGCCAGGTTGCCGCCTTGACCTCGCGCTGTCGCGCCCGTATTTAACGCGCCTCATTCGGAACGGCTGTGACCCTCATGTCCGGGTTGCCCCGCCGATTGGACCTAAAATCTAGCGCGCCGTGGGCGGCTCCCGAAGGGGCCGTCTGGCGCGCTGTTTGAGTTTGAAGCGCGGGAAGGGAAAAAAGGCGAAATGCCGACGATCAACCAACTGATCCGCAAGCCGCGGACGCCCAATGCCAAGCGCAACAAGTCGCCGGCGCTGAAGGAAAGCCCACAACGCCGTGGCGTCTGCACCCGCGTCTATACGACGACCCCGAAGAAGCCGAACTCGGCGCTTCGTAAGGTCGCGAAGGTTCGTCTCACCACCGGCATCGAAGCGGTGTGTTACATCCCGGGCGAGGGCCATAACCTGCAAGAGCACTCGGTCGTGCTCATCCGCGGCGGCCGCGTGAAGGACTTGCCGGGCGTGCGCTATCACATCCTGCGCGGTGTGCTCGACACGCAAGGCGTCAAAGACCGTAGAAAGCGCCGCTCGCTCTACGGCGCGAAACGACCGAAGTAAGGAAAAGAAGAGATGTCCCGCCGTCACCGCGCCGAGCCGCGTGAAGTTCTGCCTGATCCCGTTCATGGCGATCTCGTGCTGACCAAGTTCATGAATTACATCATGTACGAAGGCAAAAAATCGGTTGCCGAACAGATCGTTTATGGCGCGCTCGACTCCGTCGAGAAGAAGATGAAGCGGGCCTCCATCGAGGTGTTTCACGATGCGCTTGGCAACGTGGCGCCATCCATCGAAGTGCGTTCACGCCGCGTCGGTGGCGCCACCTACCAGGTGCCGGTCGAAGTTCGCCCGGAGCGCCGCCAAGCTTTGGCGATCCGCTGGCTGGTGGGCGCCGCGCGCGCGCGCAACGAAAACACCATGGAAGAGCGCCTTGCCGGCGAAATTCTCGACGCGTCGAACAATCGCGGCAACGCCGTCAAGAAGCGCGAAGACACCCACCGGATGGCCGAGGCCAACCGCGCGTTCTCCCACTACCGCTGGTAATCCAAACGGATCGCCGGCGCTCAAAGGCCGGCTTTCATACCGGCTTCGCAAAGCGCCGGTAGGTCCAAGCAACGGACAGAATTGTCATGCCTCGACAGTATAAGATCGAAGACTACCGCAACTTTGGCATCATGGCGCACATCGACGCCGGCAAGACGACGACGACTGAGCGGATTCTGTTTTACAGCGGCAAGAGCCACAAGATCGGCGAAGTCCACGATGGCGCGGCCACCATGGACTGGATGGAGCAAGAGCAAGAGCGCGGCATCACCATTACATCCGCTGCGACGACGACGTTCTGGAACGGCAAGCGCCTCAACATCATCGACACGCCCGGCCACGTCGACTTCACCATCGAAGTTGAGCGCTCGCTGCGAGTGCTTGACGGCGCTGTCGTTGTACTCGACGGCAACCAAGGTGTTGAACCGCAGACCGAAACCGTCTGGCGCCAAGGCGACAAGTACAGGGTTCCGCGCATCATCTTCGCCAACAAGATGGATAAGACAGGCGCCGACTTTTATATGTGCGTCGAAGATATCAAGAAGCGCCTCGGCGCGCGTCCGGTGCCGTTGCAATTGCCGATCGGCATCGAGTCCGGGTTCAAGGGCCTGGTCGATCTGGTCGAGATGAAAGCGGTCATCTGGAAGGATGAAGCGCTCGGCGCGAAGTTCGACGTCGTCGAAATTCCGGACGACCTGAAAGAGAAGGCGATCGAATATCGCGCTGCATTGGTCGAAGCCGCCGTCGAAATGGACGACGATGTGATGGCTGCGTACCTCGACGGCACTGAGCCGGATAAGGACACGTTGAAGCGTTTGATCCGCCTCGCGGTGCTTAAGGCTGCCTGGTACCCGATGCTGTTGGGGTCGGCATTCAAGAACAAGGGCGTGCAGCCGCTGCTCGACGCCGTCGTCGATTACCTGCCGAACCCGACTGATCGTCCCGCCATCAAGGGCGTCGACATGGACGATCCTGAGAAGGAATTGGTGCGCCCTTCGAGCGACAGCGAGCCGCTTTCGCTGCTGGCGTTCAAGATCATGGACGACCCGTTCGTCGGCACCATCACCTTCTGCCGCATCTATTCGGGCGTGCTGAACGCCGGCGATGCACTGCTGAACTCGACGCGCGACAAAAAAGAGCGCGCCGGCCGTATGCTGCTGATGCACGCCAACAACCGCGAAGACATCAAGGAAGCATATGCAGGGGATATCGTTGCACTTGCTGGTTTGAAGGAAGTGCGTACGGGCGACACGCTCTGCGATCCGCAGAAGCCGGTGATCCTCGAGCGCATGATCTTCCCGGAGCCGGTTATCGAAGTGGCGATCGAGCCGAAGTCGAAGGCCGACCAGGAAAAGCTGGGCGTGGCTTTGGCGAAGCTCGCCGCGGAAGATCCGTCTTTCCGCGTTTCGACCGATCAAGAGAGCGGCCAGACCATCCTGAAGGGGATGGGCGAACTGCACCTCGACATCAAAGTCGACATCCTGCGGCGCACCTACAAAGTCGAAGCTAGCGTCGGCGCGCCGCAAGTCGCGTATCGCGAGAAACTCGGCAAGGCGACGACGATCACTTACACGCACAAGAAGCAAACTGGCGGTTCGGGCCAGTTCGCCGAAGTGAAGATCGAGTTTGAGCCGGGTGAACCGGGCTCGGGCTTCAAGTTCGAGAACAAGATCATCGGTGGTAACGTGCCGCGCGAATACGTGCCGGGCGTTGAAAAGGGCCTCAACATGGCCAAGGAAAACGGCTTGCTTGCCGGCTTCCCGGTGATCGACGTGACGGCGCGCCTGATCGACGGCAAATACCACGACGTCGACTCCAACGTCCTGACCTTCCAGATCGCCGCGCAAGCTGCGTTCCGCGAACTGAAGGAAAAGGGCGATCCGCGTCTGCTCGAGCCGATCATGAAGGTCGAAGTCACCAGCCCGGAAGAATACGTGGGCTCGGTGATCGGCGATCTGAACTCACGCCGTGGCATGATCCAAGGCCAAGACATGCGCGGCAACGCCACCATCATCAATGCGATGGTCCCGCTCGCGAACATGTTCGGTTACGTCAACACCCTGCGCTCGTTCTCCCAAGGCCGCGCGTCTTACGTGATGGAATTCGACCATTACGAAGAAGTGCCGCGCGCCGTGGCGCAGGACGTGCTGACCAAGCTGCGGGCTTAAACCCGGAGCAAACTCGAAAAAAAGGCCGATACAGAGGGCCGCCTTCTTTGTCACGGAAGCGGTGTGGCGACCAAGCCGTGCGGAATCGCCGTAACTAACGTTACTCAATCTGTGATTGACACCACACTTTTGCGGTGACCTCAATCTACCGCTCGGAAAACGAGCGGGAGGGTTATCGATGAAGACGAATGCTTTTATCGCGGGACTTTTCGCTTGCATTGCGCTGGCAGGCGCAGCCGCAGCCGCTTATGGCGCAAGCTCATCGCCCAATCCGCCTCCTGACACGCCGAATTCGTCGTGCGTGGAGAGCAATGGCATCTGTGAGCGCTTGGAGCGGATCGAGTATCGGCTGCAGCATATGTCGCTGTCGGCCGCATCGGTGATCGCGCTGACACCGCCTGCGGCGCCAACCAATCCCAATTCGCTCCAATGCACATACACCAACAACGGGCTGCACCCGGCGCGGCCACCAGGTTTTTATGCGCAAGGCCAATGCCAGTTCGCCAACAATGTCAGCGGGGCTGCTTACCTTGATTACCCGCCATCGCCATACGGTTGCGTTACCGGTGCCCAGATCGGCTACGCCGTTGGTGCGGGCGGAGTGATAACCACCGAATACTGCAGAGTGCCCTGAGCACGAGGAAGGCCCGGCGCGTGCCGGGCCTTCAATTTTTTGAGCTCGTTGCGGATAAGCCTTACGCCGCGAACTTGAAGTCGCTCATTTGTGCGTCGTAAGCGCGCTTGAAGGCGGGGCGCGCGGTGCATCGTTGAACAAACGCGGTCAGGTTGGCGTGCTCGTTGGTGAGGTCTGGCTTGATGCGAAGAACCGTCGCCATCATGAGATCGCCGGCGGTGAAGTGGTCGCCATCGAGAAAGGGCTTGTCGCCCAACGATTTTGACAGGCTGCCAAGACGCCGGTGTGCAAACTCGACGGCGCCTGGGCGACGAAGCGTCGCCCATTCTTGATCTTTGTAGAAAACGTCGATGCGCGCGACGTCCATGATGAACGGCTCGATCGAGTTGAGAGCCGCGATCAGCCATTGCCGTGCGCGAGACCGCGCGTGCGGATCGGCCGGCAGCAACGTTTCGCTGCGTTCGGCGATGTGCAACACAATCGCGCCGGACTCGAACAACGTGAAACCGTCTTCTTCCAAGATCGGCACTTGGCCGAACGGCTGCAGTGCGCGGTATTCGGGCTTGTCTTGATCGCCTTGTTTCAACAGGCGTGTGCGATAGGGGATGCCGGCTTCTTCCAGTGCCCACCGCGCGCGCAGGTCGCGCACTTGGCCCTGAGCGAAATCAGGCACCCATTCGAAGGCGGAAATGGTGATCATTGTGTCTGCTCCTTGGACAGTTTTTCCGCGTATTCCCCGAGCTTGTTGAAGGCGCTGGTCCAGCCGCCGATGTGAGAGTCGCGGCGTTCGACGTTGAGGAACGGTGATTGGTGGAAAGTCATGGTCGTCTTGCCGTTGTGTTCGGCGAAGGTGATGGTCACGAGCGATTCAAGTTCGCCGGAAGGGCCGCTGTCCCACTTCCAAGTGAAGACCAGGCGCTTGTTCGGAACGATCTCGCGATAAATGCCGCCGAACCAACCTTCGCCCGTGTCGTCGGCGTAGATCATGCCGCGATAAGCGCCGCCGACGCGTACATCCATTTCGGCGTGCCGGCACTCGTATTTTCCGGGCCCCATCCAATTTCTGAAATGCTCAGGATCGGTCCACATCGAGAAGGCGATGTCGGCGGGCGCATCCACAACGCGCGAGATGAGCAGTTCGTCGTCTGCGAGCGTGGCGCTCATTTGCGTGTGTCCTTCTTTTTGAGCTTGGCGATGTAGGCGTCCATCTTGTCGAAGGAGCCGGTCCAGAAGCGGCGATAGTGTTCGAGCCAATCGTCGACGCGCTTCAGCGCATCGGCTTCCAGCTGGCATGGACGCCACTGCGCTTCGCGACCGCGCGAGATGAGGCCGGCGTTCTCTAGGACCTTCAGATGCCGCGACACCGCCGGAAGGCTGATGTCGAAAGGCTCGGCGATTTCGTTCACGGACGCGGGCCCACGCGACAGGCGCTCCAGGATGGCGCGCCGGGTGGGGTCCGCGAGGGCGAATAAAGCTTCAGAGAGCGGGTCAGACTGCATCTATATTTAACGTATTAGTTAAATACGTCGAACCCGAAGATTGGTCAAGTGCGCTCTATGTGTCCAAGTCGTTGGCAAGCGAGCTGAACATCACGCCGGACGCTCGATGGTCTCGGAGATGTCTCGGTCGCAGATGCAGGACAGATTGATGTGCTGCGTGACAGTGGTTCCGGCAAGTAAGTCCGCCGGCGCTTGAATGAAAAGAGCCCCGCCTTTCGGCGGGGCTCTCCACGTATGGGTGTTCGCGATAGCGGTTACAGGATCGTCGACAAGAAACCGTGCGGCGAACTGAGGCCAGCGCCCGAGCGGTTGCGTTGCAGCAGTGTACCGCCCCAATTGTAGCGAACGCCGACTGACCATCCGTTCAGATCACCGCCGCCGTCGATGTTCACGCCCTGCCAGCCGCCGTAGATGCTGATCGGCGCTGCATCAAACTGGTATTCAGCGCCAATGCCGTAGGTCCAGTAGTTGCCGCTTGAGCCAGAAGCATCGACGTTGCCGTAGCCGAGATTGCCTTGGAAGCTGAAGTTGTCAGTCCCGAAGAAGCGCGCTTCGCCGTCGATTTGCGTTGTGTTGAAATCTGAACCGCCGCCGCTTGTGCCGCTATAGCTCAGATTGCCGCTTAGTGTCGTGCGCGGCAGATAATATTGCGTTTGCAGCGCGACCGTCCACTCGCCAGCATCGCCGCTGCCCGAGAAATGGTTGTAGCCTGCGAAGCCGCCCCAGAGCCACTCGTCGCTGCGGCTGAACAGGTGTGCGCCGACGTTGAACGCATCAACACTGCTGCTGCCACCGGCATCAAGGTTCGCATAGCCCGCGTCGAACTGGAAATTGGACGAGGCGAAGGCGCCGTTGACGCCCCAGCTGTGAAAGTCGGCGTCCGTGTTGTCATTGTATTGTACGCCGACATAGCCGCCGTCGGCGTGCGCGGTGCCGGCCATCATCAGCGCGGCGGCCGCAGCGCCCAGAAATGCAATTTGCTTTTTCATCTAAAGGTTCCCCGTTTTTCTACCCGCAGGGCCGAAATGGCCTTTCCCATACTCGTTAGTGTGCGGAACATGCGCTGAGCCTGCTCGCCGCTCAAGGGAGATGCGAACCCTTTTCAGCTCCTGTGGCGTGTGCATCACACCCGTTAAGGTATTGAAAACAGATAAAATGTGAGGCACGCCCAAGCACGAACTGCGGACGAGATCTCGCCAAAAGCAAGGAGCCCCGCCTTTTGGGCGGGGCTCCTGTCGCACATTTTCGCGAAGCGATCGCGACTCTAAAGAATCAGATCGAGGAAACCGCGTGGCGAACTCAGGCTCGCGCCATGGCGTTCGCGGTCGTAGAGGCTGCCGCCCCAATTGTAGCGAATGCCAAGCGTCCATGCCGTCGAACTGCCGCTGCCCTCCGGATCGATAACGCCGAGATCGCCATAGAGGCTGATTGGGAGCTGATCAGGCTTCCATTCAGCGCCGAAGCCGTAGGTCAAGAAGTTACCGTCGCTGCCGCTCGAATCGAGTCGGCCATAGCCAGCGCCGAGATGGACGTCGAAGTTGTCAGTCGCGAAGAAGCGGGCATCGCCTGTCAGTTGGATGGTGTTGATATCTGGCCCAAACGCATCGGTGCGGCTGTAGCTCAGATTGCCGCTGAGGATCGACTTGTCGGCGTAATACTGGGTCTGCGCGGCGACGGTCCATTCGTTGGCGTCGCTGCCGCCAGCGTCGAAGCGTTCATAGCCGACAAAGGCGCCCCACAGCCACTGGTCGCCGCGGCTGAAGAAGTGACCGCCCACATTCCAGCGGTTTAGGTCGCCATCATGAATGCTGTCGTAGCCGCCATCGAGTTGAATGTTTGAACCGAACACGACGCGCCCATCAACGCCTACGGATTCCAAATCGATGGGGTTGCCGTTCGAATACGACAGCCCGACAAATCCAGCGCCGACATCTGCGTGAGCAGCGCCAGTAAACATCAGCGCAGCCGCAGCTGTGCCTAGAAAAGCAATCGTCTTTTTCATCAAAGTCCCCTTCGTCGTCGCGCGGGCGTCTTGCCCCTGCCCGTTGCTAGACCGCTGGTGGTTATCGATTCCCTGCCGCTCAACAGAGCTGCCTGCCATCGGCCGGCGCATGTGGTTTTGTAGGCACACCTTCAGGTTGGAGGTGGCCTAAGGTTCTGCAAATCGGCGGCGCACAAAGAAAAGCGCCCCGGCGGCGGCCGGGGCGCTTAATAGATTCTTCAGATGGTGCGCGTGCTCTTACAGCACGAACACCGAGCCGAAGTTGGTGAGATCGGATTGGCTGGCGCCGTTGCGATCGCGATCGCGCAGGGTGCCGCCCCAATTGTAGCGGAGCGTAACGCCCCACACATTGGCGCTTACATTGGCATCGTTGAATTCGACGTGGTTGTACGTCGCGCCGATCGAAATCGGCATCGCGTCGAATTGATATTCGGCGCCAACGCCTGCGGTCCAAGCCGTGTCGCTGCCCGGATTTGTGTCGATGCTGGCATAACCAACGTTGCCTTGCAGACGAATGTTGTCAGTCGGGAAGAAGCGCGCTTGCACGTTCGCCCCCCAGCCGCTGACGTCTGCGTCGTCGTTGTTGGCGTAGCCAACCGCGCCGGCGAGCGTCCATTGCTCGAAATACTTGTTGGCTTCAAGGCCCGCAGACCACGTGTCGCTGTTGTCAGTGTGCGAAATGCCGACGAAGCCGCCGAACAAGTAGCTGTCGTTGCGCGTGAAGACGTGGCCGGTGGCGGCGGTCACCGTATCAGTGTGGTCGCCGTCGGCGATCGCGCCGTCGAGTTCGAACGAGATTTGTGAGCTGCCCGAGAATACGACGGAGCCTTCCGCGCCCCACGCATTGTCGCTGCCGCCGTTGTGGACGTCAGTGTTGCTGTAGGTCAGACCAACGTAGCCGCTGGCAGCCGATGCAACGCCTGGCGCCGCCGCTACGGCCAGCAGTGCCGCAGCGCCGATAATCCAAGTACGCATGTGGTTCATACCCCTGTAGTAATCACCCATTCTGGGGAGCCCACATCTGGGCGCGCTGGCGCTGACCAGCAATTATGCACAACCCGCCGCGCTCGGAATCACGGCCCGCGATGCGGTAAAGACACTGCCCAGACCGCGAATTCTCTTCGGTTTTTCCCCTGGTTGGGGAGCGCGGCCGCTGATTTCATGAGAGATTGAAGGGCGCGCGTCGATGCTTTTCGGGCGACCAGAATCCGTCCAGGTGTGCACGCTGAAGACGCGCCTCGCGTCACTTGTGGAGGGTAGGATGCCTGTAGCGATTTCGTGCGTCACAATTCCGGTGGACGACCTGAAGAAATCGTTGGCGTTCTATCGCGACGGACTGGGTCTGACACCCGAAGAGACTGATGAAGATCACGCTGCGTTCGATGTGGACGGCGTGTATCTGACACTGCTCGATCGCAGCGGATTTGGCGCTTACGTCGAGCAGGTTGGCAACCGGCCCGCGACGCGCGGCAACGCCGGCATGATCATCAGCTATTTCGCCGACAGCAAAGGCGACGTCGATGCGATCATGGCAAAAGCGCAAAAGGCTGGCGCGACGATCTCGGCAGCGCATGCCGACGAGGATGGGTACACCGGCTATTTCACCGACCCGGACGGCCATACCTGGGAAGTGCTCTACGCCGAATAAACGCAATTTGGAGCTTGAACTTTGATCGGCCGCGCTGGGCAAGCGCGGCCGATTTGCTTAGCATCGCAGCCAAGGCAGGGGAGGCGGCGAATGCGGGCAATCATGATCGTGGTGCTTGGCGCGCTCTTGGCAGCTTGTTCGCCGGCGCAGCAACAAACACGAGCGCAATCGGCTCAAACACCGGAAGCGGTTGTGCGCGCGGTTTACGACGCGGCCACGCAACGCAACGCCCACGAGCAGCCGACAGACATCAATCAATTGCCGTTATCAGACGGGTTGCTGGCGCTTGTGCGTCAGGCGTCCGACGCGGCCGAGGCCAATGAGGAGCCGTTCCTCGATGGCGATCCGGTGCTCGATTGCCAAGATTGCTCGCCGCTGAGCGCTATCGCCGTGACCACGACTTCGCCGCCGGCGAATGGACATGCGACTGTCGAAGCCCGCTTCACGGTGGCCGGCGATGCGCGCGTTGAAACTTGGGAGATGGTGCAGACGCCGCAAGGCTGGCGCGCCGACAACATTCGAGGCGGCGACGGCTACAATTTGCGCCAATCTGCAGAGCAGGAAATCCATGACGCGGCGCGCAGCTGCACCGAGACGCGGGGCGCTGCCGCTGCAAACCAACTCGCAGCTCAGTGCACGCAGATTTCGCCGGCTAGCCATCCGCCGTGCAATCCGGCCAATCCGTGCGCAATGATGGAGGGCGAGATCCGCCGCAGTTGCGGTTTGCTGGATCCCGCCCATCGTCCTTCGGTGTGCACCGACGCGAGCGACGAAGCGCCTTAATCTGGGGCGGCCGCGAACAAAGCGCCCTTGCCGGTCCCTTTTCGTTCGGGCATAAGCCCTTGCCTTGACCGGCCGGCAGTCTGAAGAAGTCAGCGCGGCCGCTGCTCCTGTGCTTGCCTGCATGGACGGTAGCGGGGCGGTAAAGGAGTTTAGCTCAGCTGGTAGAGCATCGGTCTCCAAAACCGAGGGTCGTGGGTTCGAGTCCCTCAACTCCTGCCATCCGCGCCCCTTGCGTCTTGCAGGCGCTACGGACGCACACGACTTGAAGACGCGTAACGACGGACACGGAAAGTTTTAGAATTCAGATGGCGATGGAAACGGCCGATCAGGAAGAACCACGGCGCAAAGGCGGGCCGTTTCAGTTTTGGCGCGAGGTGCGCGCTGAAGGCCGCAAGGTCACTTGGGCGACACGCGGCGAAGTGACGGTCTCGGTCATCATGGTGATGATCTTCACCGTGGTGGCGGCGTTGTTCTTCTTCTTCGTCGACACACTCGCCAGTTTTCTCATCCGATTGATTTTGAGCATTGGGCACTAAGGCCACATGACCATGGTTGAAGCGCAAGAACCGCAAGAAGCCGCAGCGCCGCGCGCCAGTTCGGGCCGCACGCACTGGTACATCGTGCACGCTTATTCGAATTTCGAAGGCAAGGTCGCCGAAGCGATCCGCGATCAATCGCAACGCCAAGGTCTCGAAGAGCAATTCGAAGACATTCAAGTGCCGACTGAAGAAGTCACCGAAGTCGTACGCGGCGCCAAGAAGGTGCGCCAGCATCGCCACTTCCCAGGCTACGTGCTGGTGAAGATGGAAATGACCGACGAGGCGTATCACCTCGTGAAGAACACACCGAAAGTCACGGGCTTCCTCGGCACGCAAAACAAGCCACAAGCAGTCAGTGACAAGGAAGTCGAGCGCATTCTCGGCCGTGTCGCCGAAGTGGGCGCAGCCAAGCCGCGCAATCTGATCCACTACGAAACTGGCGAACGCGTGCGCGTCTCTGACGGCCCGTTCCAAAGCTTTGAGGGCGTGGTGTCGGAAGTGGATGAAGAGCGTGGGCGCCTGAAAGTGGCGGTCATGATCTTCGGCCGCGAAACGCCGGTCGATCTCGAATACAGCCAGGTCGAAAAGCTGCGCTAGCGCGCGGCTGGCCCCTGAAAATCTGCAACTCCAAACCGGTTCAAGAAGAACGCGTAGATGTCTGCGCGTTCTTCAATGACTTGATCGCGCGTTGAACCGATGCCGTGGCCCGCATCCGCATCGCTGCGGATCAGCACTAAGCGGCGATCGCCGAAGCGGGCCAGAGCACGTGCTGCGAACTTGGCGGACATCCAGGGCGCCACACGGCGATCGTTGAGGCCGATGGTAAGAAGCCAGTCGGGGCTATCGTGAGCGCGCAACAGCCATTGGTACGAGTCCGCTTCATAGAGAGCGTGAAAGCCTTGGGATGTCGCGGGGTCGCCCATTTCGGCGAACTGGTTTTGCCCATTCTCGGCTGCGCCAAGGCGCGTGATGTTCAGCATGCCGACGCGCTGCGCCACCGCTCTGAATAAATCTGGCCGCCGCAGCGCCGCCGGCGGCGCCAGCAATCCGCCGGCGCTTACGGCATAGGCGCCGAGCCGGCCAGGGCGGGTGTACCCCAACTGCAGAAGGCGTTCGCCGCACGCGATGAAGTCAGCCTGAGCGTTGGGCTTGTTGCGTTCTCGGCCGCCCTCGAGCCAAGCGCGCCCGCGTTCGCCGCCGCCCCGCACGGCGCACACGGCGTAGACGCCGCCTTCTTCGAGCCATGCAAAGACGTTGGGTGAATAGAAGGGAGTCTGCGACGTGCCGTAACTGCCGTATCCGTAGAGGATCGTTGGATTGCTTCCATCACGGGAGACGTTACGCGGCGCAAGAATGAACAGAGGAACGCGCGTGCCGTCAGCGCTAACGGCCTCTTCGTTGATTTCCTCGAAATTGGAGACGCCTGCGTAGGTTTGCGACTCAACACCGAGCGGTTGGGCGACGCCGCTGTGGGCTGAGAAATACCGCGTGTTTTGCAGCCATCCCGAAAGCTGGAATGTCACGCCGGTGCTCGTGGAATTCGATGTGAAATTGGCGAGCGAGCCCTGGAAGGGCAGGGCAACTTCGCGGGCGGGGCTTTGTGCGCTTGCCAAGAACAACAAATGGCTGACGCCGTCACGCATGGCGGCGACATAGAGCCCGTCCTGCGTTGCAGAGACGCTGGTGAGCACGAGTTCACTTGCGGGGAGCATTACGTGGGCATGCGCTAGATCAGGATTGGAAAGCGAAACGCGAACGATCTTGCCGTTCGGCGCGTCACGCGTGGTCAGGATGTACGCGAAATCACCGCGGACATCGGCGCTGCTCACCTCGTCCTCGTAGCCCGCCAGTTCGGTCCAGTGCGGTTGACGCGAATAGATCGAGCGCACACTGGAGAATAGGACGCGCGAATCCGCCCGTGCGCCCCCAGCATAGGCGAGCACCCATGTGCTAATGAAGCTCCGGAAAGCGCTTGGGAATTCCCGCGCCGCGACGCCATGACCAGGTGAAAGAAACACTGTGTCGCTGTCCGGTGAGCTGCCGAGGCGGTGCAGCCTTACACTCATGTTTTGCAGGGGATCCGGCGAGTTCGGGTCCATGCGCGTGTAGAGCACGCTCTCGTCGTCGAGCCAGCTGACGCCTTCCTCGCCCCATATCGGCGAAAGCTGCTCGTGGAATAGCAAGCGCGTGCCGACGTCCATGAAACGCGTGACGCCCACTTCGCCGCCGCCCTCTGAAATCTGAAACGCGACGCGCCGGCCGCTCGGTGAAGCCGAGAAATTGTTGATCGCCGCCACTGCGCCGGTGGTGCTCATCGGATCGACGAGTACGCGCTCCGCACCGTTAGCTTCGCGCACCACGAGTTTTGCGGCGGTGGCGTCGGGATCGGTGCGCTCGTAGAAGAGCCGTCGTCCCGCTTGCTGCAGATCAAAATACGCTGTGCTCGAACGCGATAGACGCTGCAGGCGTTCGGCCAAGCGTTCACGCCCCGGGAGCGCTCCGAGCTGTGCTCGCGTGTGCTCGCCGGCGCGCCGGACCCACGCTGACCATTCGTCGGCGCGAGATGGATCTTCCATCCAGCGATACTCGTCGCCGATAGCGACATCGAAGACGTTTTCGTGAAACGCCACCGCCGTGGGGCGCTGAGAGAAATTTGTTAGCCCGGTGCGCGGCGCGCTTTGCGCTGATGCCAGCAAAGCTATGCTGGCCCACGCCGCGCTGAGCACCAAACTGCGCATTTGACCCCCGTTTACCGAAGCTAGGGGAGGGCTGCACTTGGGGCAATCGGCAGCGCCAAAATTGCTGATAGACGGCACGGACTGTGCGATGATGCGCGCCATGCGCTCCGCGTTCCTGATATTTGCCATTCTGCTCGCGCCGCTTAACCGCGCCACCGCTCAGGACGGTGTGCCGTTCGTGGACCATTTTCGCCGGATCGACGCCACCCGCTGGCGGCTTTCCGACGGCTGGTCGAACGGCGCTTGGACGGCCAACGATTGGCGGGCGCTGCAGGTGAGTTCAGGTGCAAACGGCGCTTCGATCCTGCTTTCAGCGCGTCCCGATCGGCAACAACCGTTCTCGTCCGGCGAGCTGCAAACGCACGCCACTTACCAGCGCGGTTATTTCGAGGCACGGCTGCAGGCGGCGAGCGGCTCCGGTCTGGTGACGGGCTTCTTCACGTTTACCCGCGAGAGCGACGCCCCCAGCACGTGGGATGAAATCGACGTCGAGATTTTGGGGCGCGACACGCGATCGGTGCAGCTCTCTTATTATCGCTCTGGCGCCAAACGGTTTGTGGTTTTGCCATTGGGTTTCGATGCGGCCGCCGGCGTGCATACTTATGCGTTCGATTGGCAGGCCCGTTATATTCGCTGGTACATTGACGGCGTGATGCGCCATCAGGAAAGTGGCGATGGCTTGCCGTTGCCGCTGCGGGCGCAGCGGCTCTACATCAATCTCTGGAATTCATCGACGCTGACCGATTGGGTTGGCCCAATTGTTGGGCGCGGTCCCTGGCGCACGCGCGTTGAATGCGTTGCGCAAGCCGAGAGTGCGCCTGCTCGACCGTTGTGCGCTCGCTGATGAAACATCCGGCTCAATGCTGTGCCGGATGTAGGCCTCCGCTCTCAAGATAGCGAACCGCGAAGAGAACGTGTGCGCGCACGCCGAGCGGTAGCACGCGCTCGTTCGGACTAAAGAGCGGCGAATGGTTCGGTGGCGCCGTCGCAGGGTCTTGGCCATCCTGGTCGGAGCCCAGGTGCACGAACAGACCGGGGATGTGCTCCTGATAATACGAGAAGTCTTCCGACGGCATGGATGGAGAATGCGCCGGATTGACGTTCGACGCGCCCGCGGCTTCTTGCATCGCCGGGAGCGCCCAAGCCGTCAGCGTGGGATCGTTGTAGGTCACGCGGCCGTGCTCGATGAGGTGCAATTCAGCTGTAGCGCCATAGCTCGAGGCGAGGTTTTGCACCGTGGTTTCCATGCGGTGCTGCATGGCGAGACGCTCATCGCGGTCGAACGTGCGCAGCGTGCCCATCATGGTCACGTCCTGCGGAATGATGTTCCAGCGATTTCCGCCATTGATGGCGGTGACCGAAAGCACAGTCGGCGTCTTGGTGACATCAACTGTGCGCGCGGCGAGTTCGTTGAAGGCTGAGACGATTGATGAACTCAGCGAAATCGCGTCGATGCCCTGCCAGGGCAGCGCGCCGTGTGTCTGCCGGCCATGAATGTTGATCTGAAACTCGTCGGCGGCGGCCATGAAGCCTTGCGGCCGATAGAACAGCGTGCCGGCAGCGCCATTGACGACGTGCACGCCGAAAATCGCGGATGGCGCGGGATTGTCGAGACCGTGTTCGGCGAGAATGCGCGCCGCACCGCCGGTTTCGCCTGCCGGCGGCCCTTCCTCAGCAGGCTGAAAGACGAAAAGGATTGTCCCCGGCAATTGTGCCCGCATGCCGGCCAACACTTGAGCTGCACCCATCAGCATGGCGATGTGCAAATCGTGGCCGCAGGCGTGGGCGACGTATGTGGTTTGCCCGTTATAGGTGGTCTGCACCGTGGAAGCGAACGGCAAGCCCGTCGCTTCATGCACAGGCAGGGCGTCGAGCTCCGATCGCAACGCTACAACCGGTCCGGGTCGCCCGCCGCGCAGAATGCCGATCACGCCGGTGCCGGCGACTCCGGTGCGGACTTCCATGCCGAGATGACGGAGGTGCGCGGCGACAAGTGCGGCGGTTCGGGTCTCGCGGTTGCCGAGTTCAGGGTGCTGGTGAATGTCGCGCCGCCAGGTGATGAGTTGTGGCGCGACTTGATCGATGCGGGCGTTGATGTCGGAGAGCGCGATTTGCGCCTGTGCCTGCGGCGCGGTTGCAAGCGCTACGCCCGCGGCAAACGCCGTCATCCAGGTCCACTGCGCCATGCTGTCCCTCCGAGCTCCGGGCGACCATGCCGCTAAGTGCGGGCTATCGACAAGCCGTTTAGGGGACTCTATAAGCCCGCGCTTCCCGCGTGGGAGGGTTTAGCCGCCCGCACCACGCACCCTCAGGCCCCGGAGTGATCCGGGCCGAACCTTGAGAGGACAACATGGCTAAGAAGGTTCTGGGGCAGATTAAGCTCCAGGTGCCGGCTGGCGCGGCGAATCCGTCGCCTCCAATCGGCCCCGCGCTCGGTCAGCGCGGCTTGAACATCATGGAATTCTGCAAGGGCTTCAACGCCCGTACGCAGGACATGAACAAGGGCGATCCGTGCCCTGTCGTCATCACTTATTACCAAGACAAGAGCTTCACGTTCGAGATCAAGACGCCGCCGGCGTCGTTCCTGATCAAGAAGGCGGCGAAACTTGCGACGGTGAAGAAGCCGGGCTCGGGCTCCAAGAAGCCGGGAGTCGATGTGGTCGGCAAGATCACGATGGCGCAGTGCAAGGAAATCGCCAAAGCCAAGGAAAAGGATCTGAACGCCGCTGATCTCGATCAGGCCGCGAAGATGATCGCAGGCACCGCCCGTTCGATGGGCGTGGAAGTGGTGGGGTAAGACAATGGCTCAAGCTCCAACCAAGACTAAAGGCGTGAAGACGACCAAGCGCATGGCCAAGAGTCACGCTGGGATTGATCCGCGCAAGCTGCACACGCTCGATGAAGCCGTGAAAATGGTGAAGTCGCGCGCCTCGGCGAAATTCGACGAGACGATTGAAGTCTCGATGAACCTCGGCGTCGATCCGAAGTATCCAGACCAGCAAGTGCGTGGCGTTGTCTCGCTGCCGAGCGGCACGGGCCGTTCGGCGCGTGTCGCTGTGTTCGCGCGTGGGCCGAAGGCTGAAGAAGCCAAGGCGGCGGGCGCGGATATTGTTGGCGCGGAAGACCTCTTTGAGGTCGTCAATGGCGGCAAGATCGACTTCGAACGTTTGATCGCGACGCCCGACATGATGGCGCTCGTTGGCCGTCTCGGTAAGGTTCTCGGCCCGCGCGGCATGATGCCGAACCCGAAGGTCGGCACCGTGACGATGGACGTGAAGAAGGCCGTATCTGACGCCAAAGGCGGCGCGGTTGAATTCCGCGTCGAGAAGGCCGGCATCATTCACGCAGGCATCGGCAAAGCCAGCTTCACCGAGGCGCAGATCCTCGCCAACGTGAAAGCTTTCGTGGACGCGGTGGCGAAAGCCAAGCCCGCGGGCGCGAAGGGCACGTTCGTCAAGAAGGTGGCGCTGAGCTCGACGATGGGACCGGGCGTGCGCATCGACCCGGCCGCCGCGATCGCTGCGTCACAAGGCTAAGTTCGGTTCACCCGAAGCTTGAAGCGCTCCACCGCAAGGTGGGGCGCTTCTTGTTTTTAGCTTGACTCCGATGGCGTGAGAGGCGAGGAACCGCGCCCCATAAATC
>JBAQGO010000101.1:0-47552 GCA_049287825.1 Vitreimonas sp.
GTCCTCGGCGGCATCGCCATCGCGCTCGTGGCGGTGCTGGCGTCGATCCTGCTGATCGACTTCGTCGAAGAAATGCGCACCGTCGGGACGCGAACCGATCTCGGCACGCTCGCAGCGGCGCGGTTGACGCTGCTGAAAACGCCGATGCTGATCGAACAGACGTTGCCGTTTGTAGTGTTGGCCGGATCGATGATGGCGATCATCGCGCTCAACCGCCGCAGCGAATTGATCGCCATGCGCGCCTCCGGCGTCTCCGCGTGGCGTTTCCTGACGCCGCCTGCTTTTGTCGGCATCGTACTCGGCATCCTCACGATCACGCTGCTGAACCCGCTCGGCGCGAGCTTCTATCAGGAATTCCAATCCAACCGCGAAGTGGCGCTCGCCGACATTGAGAGCAACACCGCGCCTCAGCACGGCGTGTGGATCAGGCAAGGCGATCCGAATGGCCAAGTGGTGATCCACGCCGACCGCGTCGGCGCCAGCGGCGCACAATTGCTCGACGCTACGTTTATGTTCTTCGAAATGCACGACAACACGCTCAGGTTCGCGCGGCGCATGCAAGTCGGCGAAGCGGAACTACGACCGGGCTTTTGGCAATTGACCAACGTCGTCGAAGCAAGCCCTGGCCAAGCGCCAACGCGCGAAGCGCATTTGGCGATCCCCACTGCCCTCGACGCCAACGAGCTCATCGATCGTTTCGTAAACCCAGCGACGTTGTCTTTCTGGTCGCTGCCTGGATTTATCCACGACGCAAGACAAGCGGGCTTTGCCCCGACACGTTACGAATTGAAATTCCAGGACTTGCTCGCTTACCCACTGCTGTTGGCCGCCATGGCGGGGTTGGGCGCTGCATTTTCGCTTCAACTCTACCGGCTGGGGCATCTGGCTCAGTGGGGGGCGGCGGGGGCCGGGATTGGCCTCTTTCTGTTCTTCTACGGGCAACTGGCCGGCGCCTTTGCCATCACCCAGACGGTGCCGGCCTCGGTTGCCGCTTGGAGCGCCCCGGCCGCCGGAATATTCATAGCCTTGGCGCTGGTGGCGTTCCTAGAAGACGGCTGAACGGCAACACCGGGTGGTGGGCTTTCGCCATGGCGGTGTCGGACGCTGGACGCCTTGGGTTTGGGACGCTTAGGTAGCGCGGGGAGTCGCCTGAGAAACATGCGCATTGTCCGTTCGGGGGAGTTGGCCGATCGCGCGGCCGAGCGGGCGCCGTTCCGGTGGGCGGCGCTTGCGGCCGCTATAGCGGTCAGCGTCAGCCCCAAAGCGCATGCCCAATCCTCGGCGCCGCCATCTCCACCGCCGCCCGCCAGCACGCCGAGCAACGCCACCAACGGCGTACCTGTGCTGCTTGAAGCAGATCAGTTGATCGACGACGACGCCAACAAGACGATCACTGCTCAAGGCGATGTCGAGGTTCGATACGAAGGCCGCACGATGCGGGCGGACACCGTCGTTTACAATTTGAACCTCGGCACTGTGCACGCGACCGGCGATGTCGAGATCGTCACAGAGGACGGTTCTGTCACCTACGCCGATGAAGTTGAAACCGACGACAAGCTGAACGTGGGCGTGGCGACAGAAGTGCGTTCGCGGCTCGGCGGCGCTGGAACGCTCGCGGCGCGCGCGGTGCTGCGTCACGGGCCGGGCCAAAGCGAATTGCGCAACGTCATCTATACGAGTTGCCCGATCTGCGAAGCTGGCAATCGTCCGCCGACTTGGAGCTTGCGTGCGCGGCGCGCGATCCAGGATCGCAACACCCACACCATCGTCTATTCAGGCGCCACGCTTGAAGTAGCTGGCGTGCCGATTTTGTATCTGCCGTTCTTCGGCAACCCGGATCCGAGCGTTGGCCGTTCATCGGGCCTGCTGACGCCGGAGATCGGCCGCAACCACCAGCTCGGCGTGTTCTACGATCAGCCTTATTATTGGGCGATTTCGCCATCGACCGACCTCACCGCATCACTTCGCCTGCATGAAACCGTAAATCCGCTGCTCGGCCTCGAATTCCGCAAGCGCTTCTTCTCGGGTCAATTCGATATCTCGACGACGTTCACGCAGGAGCAGCTGTTCGACACTGACGGCAATCGCTTCGGCGAGAATCGCCTGCGCGGCAGCATTTTCGGCGAAGGCCTCTTCCAATTAACGGACTATTGGAAGTGGGGGTTCGGTGTTGAACGCACCTATGACGACTTCTACTTGCGCCGTTACGACCTGACCGGGCCGGGCGAAAGTCGCGGGCCATATATCGGCACGCGCACGCGCCTCATTTCGCAGCTCTACGCCATCGGGCAGGACGATCATTCTTACTCGCAGGTGTCGTTCGTCAGCTTCCAAGGTCTGCGCGACATCGACACGCCCGACTTGCTTCCAGCCATTCTTCCCTACGTCGACGCCGAACAGGTCCTCTACGACCCGATCCTGCACGGCCAGGCGCGCATTCACATCAACGGCGTTGCCTTGTCGCGCGAAGACAATCCGGCGACGTTGAACTTCGAAGGCAATGACGGGCGCGTCACCGGCAGCGTGAGCTGGCAGAAAGACGTGGTGTTCGGGCCGGGTATCGTGCTCAGCCCATTCGCCCAGGGGCGCGGCGACTATTATCAAATCGAGACGACCCCTGGTCACTACGAAAGCATCACGCGCGGCCTTGGTCTCGCGGGCGTTCAAGCCAGCTGGCCGTTCATGCGGCCAGGACAAAGCTTCGACCTCATCCTCGAACCGGTAGTCATGGCCGCGTACGCCAGCCAAGACGCTGCTGATCCGCGCATCGTCAACGAAGACAGCCTCGGCTTCCAACTCGACGATTCCGACCTCTTCCGCCCCAACGGCGCGCCCAATTACGATCTTTGGGAACCGGGCGGCCGTGTCAGCGCCGGCGTGCGCCTGACCGCGCGGGCGCACACCGGAGAGAGCGCTTCGCTGCTGTTTGGCCGCCGCTGGCGCGATCAGGTGGTGCCGGAATTCCCGGAAGCCTCGAACCTGCGTGAACAAGCATCAGACTGGGTTGGTGCAGCGCAGGCCGACCTAGGACACGCCTTTGGGGTCGACGCCCGCTTCCAGCTTGACGACAAGAATTTGAACATAGAGCGGCTCGACCTGGGGGTGCGCGCTGCGGTGGGCCGGTTCAGCGGCAATGCCCGCTATTTCAGCATCAACAACACTCTGAGCCCTGGGGATCCCCAGCACGAACTCGACGCCAACGTCAGCGTGCAACTGGCCAGGGGTTGGCGTGCCCAGTTCGGGCTGGTGCGCGACCTAGATTCAGACACAAATTTGCGCCAGGAAATCAGCGCAATCTATGAGGACGATTGCACCTTCCTGGAAGTCGCCTACACGCGCTCTGAAACCCAGGCTGGTTCAATCGGCCCCAACGAAGGCGTGCAAATCCGGGTAGGGCTGCGCTCGCTCGGGGTGCTGGGCGGAAGCTAGGCGGAGCAAGACATGAACGTGAAGCAGGTTACCGCCACGGCGGCTTTGGCGGTCGCCTTACTCGTGGGCGGGCCCGCGCAAGCCCAGCTTGCAGAGGGCGTGGCGGCGGTCGTCAACGATCACGTTATTTCCACGTTCGACGTGCGTCAGCGCGCGACTTTGCTGCTGGTGTCGGCCGGCATGGAGCGCACGCCTGAGCTTATGCGCCGCGCCAGCGCGCAGTCCTTGAATGATCTGATCAACGAACGCCTCCAACTCGAGGAAGCGTCGAAATTTCATATTGAAATCACCGGCGACCAAATCGACCGCCGCCTCAACGACATTGCCACTCAGAACCACCTCACGGCTGATACCATGGCTTCGCAGCTCGCGGCTGCCGGCGTGTCGATGCAGTCGCTGCGCAGTCAGCTCCAAGCCAGTCTTGCTTGGGAACGGCTGATGTCGGGCATGTACGGGAGCCGGGTGCGCGTTTCGGAGAACGAAATTCGCATGACCCAAGAGCGTATCGCCGCAAACGCGTCGCGCCCCCAATACTTGCTGTCGGAAATCTTCCTGCCTGCCCAAAGCGAACAGGAATTCACTGATATGCGCGCGGGCGCGATGCACTTGCTGGAGCAGATGCAGCACGGCGCGCCGTTCCCTCTAGTGGCGCGGCAGTTTTCGCAAGCGCCGTCCGCGGCAACCGGCGGCGACCTTGGCTGGATCGCATCCACGGAACTGGACGCCCAATTGCAGCCGGTCGCCGCCCAGCTTCAGCAGGGCCAAGTTTCCCTCCCCATCCGGACGCAAAACGGCGTTTACATCATCGCCATGCGCGATCGCCGCGATGGCGCGGCCGCTGGCGCCACATCCATGGTGGGCCTGAAGCAGGTGACCATTCCGGCCTCGCGGCGAAACGCGCTTGAACGCGTGCAGCGTCGCATCAGCGGTTGCGCGGATATCGATCACCTCACCGCCGGCGTGGAAGGCGTCAACACCATCGACCTGGGTTCGACATCCGAGGCCGATCTGTCGCCCACGGTTCGCGATCGTATCAATGGCGTGGCCGTCGGGCATGCTTCCTCCATTCAAGTCGACGGAGACACTGCGAGCTTCGTTGTGGTGTGCACGCGCCAAACGGGCGGCGGCGGGGTGCCTGACCGTGACGCCATAGAGCAGCGCCTACGCGGCGAGGAACTGAACATGCTGGCCGAGCGCTATCTACGCAATCTTCGCCGCGAAGCGTCGATCATCACCCGTCAGTAAAATGACATGAAGCCGCTCGCCGTTTCGATGGGCGATCCCGCTGGGATCGGCCCCGAACTGGCAGTGCGTGTGTGGGCGGAACGTCGCGCGCTGCCGCCATTCTTCTTCGTAGGCGACGCCGAAGTGCTGGTTCGCGCGGCCCGGCGCCTTAACGTGGACGCTCCAAAACTTCGCGTGGTCGCCAGCGCTGGTGAGATCGCGTTGAGCGAAGAGACCTTGGCGGTGCTGAACACACCAATTGCCGTTGAAGAAGCGTCCGGCGAACCCGATCCGGTCAACGCCGATGCGGTCATCGCTTGTATTGAACGTGGCGTCGCGGCTGTGCGCGAAGGTGCGGCTTCGGGGCTAGTGACGCTGCCGATCGCCAAGGCCGTCCTCCATACCGCTGATTTTGGCTTTCCGGGACACACTGAATTCATCGCCCACTTAACGCAGAACGACCCGTGGCCGAATGCGCGTGGACCGGTGATGATGCTCGCGGGGCCAACGCTGCGGGTGGCGCTAGCGACGATTCACACACCGTTCGCACGCGTGCCCGAGGAGTTGACGCGTGAGCGGGTCGTGCAAGTCGGGCGCGTGCTTGGCGAAGCGCTGAAGCGCGACTTTGGCATCGCTGCGCCACGCATGGCGCTCTGCGGGCTCAATCCGCACGCCGGTGAACGCGGCAATATCGGCCGCGAGGAAATCGACATCGTCGATCCGGCGGCCGCGGCGCTGCGCGCCGAGGGATGGGATGTGAGCGACGCGCGGTCTGCGGACGCATTGTTCAGCGAAGATGCGCGCAAAGGCTATGACGCGGTAATAGCGCTCTATCACGATCAAGGGCTTATCCCGATCAAGACGCTGCATTTCTGGGACGCGGTGAACGCGACGCTGGGCTTGCCGATCATCCGGACGTCGCCCGACCACGGCACAGGCTTCGACATTGCCGGCAGAGGCATTGCTCGCGCCGACAGCGTCCGCGCCGCGCTCCGCCTGGCTTGGGAGATGGCTGAGCGCCGCGCGCGGGCATGAACGCCGACGAGCTGCCGACGCTGCGCGAAGAACTCGAAGCGCACGATTTGTGGGCGAACAAGCGCCTAGGGCAGCACTTCCTGCTCGACATGAATATCACGCGGCGGATCGCACGTGCGGCAGGTGATCTGAGCGACCAGATGGTCATGGAAGTCGGCCCAGGGCCGGGTGGACTGACCCGAGCTCTGCTTGAGGCTGGCGCGAATGTAATTGCAATTGAGAAGGATGCGCGCTTCCTGCCCTTGCTGGAACCGTTGATCGAATGGAGTGGCGGGCGCCTCCGTCTCGAACAAGGCGACGCGCTCGCGCTTGATCAGGCTGCGCTCGCCGGCGATTGCGTCGCGCACATCGTTTCCAATCTTCCGTACAATGTCGGCACCGAATTGCTGGTGCGCTGGCTGAAGGCAGGGCGTTGGCGCGGACCGATGACGCTGATGTTTCAGAAGGAAGTCGCGCAGCGAATCGTCGCAAAGCCTGGCAGCGGCGGGTACGGGCGCCTGGCGGTGTTGGCGCAAGCGCGCTGTGACGCGCGCCTTGAGTTCATTGTGCCCGCGCGCGCCTTCACGCCGCCGCCAAAGATAGATTCGGCGATCGTGCGGCTAACGGATCGCGCCGACGCCTATCCCCATCTCGATGCGCTCGAACGCGTAACGGCTGCCGCATTCGGGCAGCGCCGCAAGATGCTGCGCAGCGCACTTAAATCGCTGACGCCGCAGGCGGAGCAGCTTCTGCATGCCGCGAGAATTGATCCCACAGAGCGCGCCGAGACGATCGATCAATCCGGCTTCCGCGCGCTCGCAGATGCTTGGCGCGCTCGCGCCTAGATCGCCGTCATGCCGCCGTCGACGACCAATTCCGAACCCGTGACAAACGCGGCGGCGTCGGAGGCGAGAAACTTGATGGCGTTCGCAACGTCGATGTCGCGGCCCATGCGCTTGAGCGGATGGCGATCAGCAAAGTTAGTGCGCATGGTGTTGGCCCCCTGCCCCGTGGCTTTGCCGATGACGTCTGCCGCTTCCGCCATCATCGGCGTATCGATAATGCCGGGATGAACGGAGTTCACGCGCACCTTCTGCGCTGCAAATTCCAAAGCGGCGGATTTGGTCATCAGCCGCACGGCGCCTTTGGAGGCGTTGTAGGCAATGATGTTCGGGCCTCCAACGATGCCGGCCACCGACGAGAGGTTCACGATCGCGCCGCCGCCATCCCAACGCGGCGCACGCTCGGCGATGGCCGGGATGGCGTGCTTGAGGCCGAGGAAAACGCCTTCGACGTTGATCTGCTGCATGCGCCGAAAGTCTTCGAGCGTCTCCATCGCCAACGGCTTCACCCAGAACACGCCGGCATTGTTCACCAGAATGTCGAGACCGCCAAACGTGTCGCGCGCAAAGGTGACCGCGGAAATCCATTGATCTTCGTTGGTGACGTCATGCTTGACGTAGGCGCCGCCGAGTGACGACGCCGTTTCGGCGCCGTCAGCAATGTCGCTGATCACAACCTTGGCGCCAGCCGCCGCTAGCGCGCGCGCCGCCGCCGCGCCAATGCCGCGCGCCGCGCCCGTCACCAGCGCCACGCGCCCGTCGAGATCGCCCATTGTGTGCCCCTAGCGTTGCCCGCCCATGATCAGTGCCAGCATCTGTTCGTTTGACGCAACGGTTTCGATGTTGAGTTGCCCCTTAAGTCCCGCGCTGCGGTGGACCGCAATAGCGCGCCACTCCTCCGACATGGACATGCGCACCATGGCGGCGCGATCGGGGTACATGCCAATGGCGACTTCGTCCCAAAGTTCTTCGGCTTTCCCAAGCGAGAGCAAGGTGACGTCCGCCGCGAAGATCACGCGCCCCCCGAACTTGGGCAGCAGCTCGGAGACCGCGCGGCCATAGATCATGTAAGCCTCGCGCCCAGTGAGTTTGGTTTCGCGGCCGTCATCGTACTCGGCGCGTTCTTTGAACTTGAGCAAATTGACCATGAAGATCGGACCCTTGGGCCCTGGCTTCATCAATTCACCGATTTGCGCCGGGTCGCTTGGGAAAACCTCGTTGGTGACATCCATGATGTGTGCTCCCTCGCGCCATTAGCACCGGGAGCGCCACAGCGTTCAACCGTGTCGTCACGTCAGCGCGAGAACAGATCCTTGTAAGTCTCGCGCAGCACAGCTTTCTGCACCTTGCCCATGGCGTTGCGCGGCAACGCGTCCACGAATACGATGCGCTTAGGCGCCTTGTAGGGTGCGAGGTGTTCGCGCGCGGCGGCGATGAGGCTTTGCTCGTGGCCCTCTCCGATCACGACAGCGACGACGGCCTCGCCGAAATCGTGGTGGGGGACGCCGATGACGGCGCTTTCCACAACGCCCGGCAATGCGTCAAGCACCAGTTCGATCTCTTTGGGATAGACGTTGAAGCCGCCAGAGATGATCAAGTCCTTGGCGCGGCCGGTGATCCATACCCGGCCATCCGCATCCTGGCGGGCGATATCGCCGGTCCGGAAATAGCCGTCGGCGGTGAAATCGCGTTGGCGTTCCGGCACGCGCCAATAGCCGCGAAAGACGCTGGGGCCCTTGATCTCGATCTCGCCGATATCGCCGCCGGCGATGCGGAGCTCGACGCTGGGCAGCGCAAAGCCGACGCTGCCGGCGATGCGCTCCCCGTTGAGTGGATTAGACGTGATGATCACGGCTTCGCTCATGCCGTAGCGCTCGAGGATGCGCTGACCCGTGCGCTGTTCGAATTCAGCAAACGTGCTCTCCAGCAGTGGAGCGGAGCCGGAGATGAACACGCGCATGTGCGCCGCGGCCTCGCGGGTGAAGGCGGGATTGGCGAGCAAGCGTGTGTAGAAAGTGGGCACGCCCATCATCACAGTGGCGCGCGGCAATGCAGCGACTATTTCCGCGTCGTCGAACTTTTCGAGCCATAGCACCGGCGAACCGGTCAACAGCGCGCAGTGCATGGAGATGAAGAGCCCGTGCACATGAAAGATCGGCAGCGCGTGCAGGAGCACATCGTCTGCCGTGAAACCCCAAGTCTGGATGAGCGCTTCGGCGTTGGCGGCGAGATTTCCATGGCTAAGCATCGCGCCTTTGGAACGGCCGGTGGTGCCGGATGTGTAGATGATAGCGGCGATGTCGTCGGCGCTGCGCGGCTCAATTGCGTGATCCTGTTCGTAAATGTGTGACTCACCAGCGAACGCGCCGATGTCCCTGATTGTCAGCGCCGGCTCAAGATCAGCAAGGAAGTAATCGATCTCCGCGTCAGTGTAAGCAGTATTGAGCGGCGCGTAGATGGCGCCGACCTGCAGCGTCGCCAGATACAGCATCGCGCTGCCGACGCGCTTCTCCACTTGCGCTGCCACGCGATCGCCCGGCTTGACGCCCTTGGCGCGGAGCGACGCCGCGGCGCGGCCAACGCCCTGCTCCAACATGGCATAAGAAATCTCACGGCCGTCCGGCAGGATGAAACACGGCTTCGCGCGATCGACTGGAAAGCGCGATTGGATCAACGCGTAGAGATTCATATCCCCTGCTTCAGCCGCTCCACATGCAACGCGAGCCACATCTGGCGATGGCGCTTCAGGCGTTCTGCGGCGAGGATTTGTTTGATCTGCGCGAGCGTTTGTTCGAGCAGCGCGTTAACCAGCACGTAGTCGTATTCTTCCCAATGCGAAATCTCGTCGGCGGAGCGGGCCATGCGCTTGGCAATGACTTCTGCGCTGTCCTCGGCGCGTGTGTGCAGACGCCGTTCCAGCTCCGCCATTGAGGGCGGCAGGATGAAGATGCCGACCACGTCTTCAGGCGCAGCCGCGCGCAAAGCGCGAGCGCCTTGCCAATCGACGTCGAAAAGCACATCGCGACCTTGGATAAGCAGCGCTTCGACCGGTGCGCGCGGCGTGCCGTAATGGTTGCCGAACACCATCGCGCTTTCGAGAAACTCGCCGCGATCTTCCATCTGCTCGAAATCTTCGCGCGCCATGAATTTGTATTCGCGGCCGTCGATTTCGTTGCCGCGCTTGGGGCGGGTGGTGGCGGAGACGGAGAGCGCCATGTTGGCGTCGTCTTCGATCAACTTGCGCGCCAGCGTCGATTTGCCGGCGCCGGAGGGGCTCGACAGCGCAAACATCAGGCCGCGCCGCGCAACGTGCTCATTCAACATTGGCGGCCTGCTCCTTAATCTGATCGACCGTCACTTTCATGTCCAAGCCGATTCGCGTCAGCTCCAAGTCTGCGGATTTTGAGCAGAGCGTGTTGGCTTCGCGCGTCAGTTCCTGGCTCAAAAAATCGAGACGGCGGCCGGCGGGTTCTGGCTTCGTCAACAGCGCGCGCAACTCGGCGGCGTGCGCGGTGAGGCGCTCCAGCTCTTCCTGCACATCAGCTTTGGTTGCGGCCAGCGCCGCCTCTTGCGCCAAGCGGCCAGGATCGAGCTTCACCTCCGGCGCAAGCGCTTCGAGACGCTGCAGAATGCGCTCGCGCACCGCGCCCGGGACTTTCGCCGCAACCGCGCGCGCGTCCTTGATCTGACCTTCCAATTTCTGCGCGAGGTCGGCGAAGATCGCCGCGAGCGAGCGTCCTTCCGCTTGACGCGCCTCCGCCAAGTGCTGCAACGCCAAAGCGAAACCGCCGCTCAGCGCAGCATCCAAAGCGACGCGCGCTTCGGCGCTCAATTCCGTGGCGTCCTCCGCCTGCATCACCCCGCGCAACGCCAACACGCCGTCCCAGGTCGGCTTACGCACGCGCTTGGCTGCGAGATAGGCGTCACCAGCGGACAGCAATTGTTCGACCAGCGCGAAATCAACACGCGGCGGGGGCGCAGCGGCGGCGTCGCGCGCGAACGACAGCGTGGCTTGCAGTGAGCCCCGCTTGAAGGCTTGCGCGGCCGCGGCGCGCACCGGCGGCTCCAAAGAGTCATAGCCGCTGGGTACGCGTAGCTTCAGGTCGAGCCCGCGCCCGTTGACGCTCTTGATCTCCCATATCCAGCGCAGACTGCCGTTCGGCGTCACGTGCTCGCCCTCGGCGCGCGCAAAGCCGGTCATGCCTGAAATGCTCATGGTTAGGCTCTAAACCGTTCGCAGCAGAACGGGGAGTCTCTTACGGATGCGCCGCTGCCGGCGTGGCTTGATGCTGAGCCGCGGCGCCGTGCTCGGCAGCAAGGCGTTGCGCCTCGATCTGCCGCCAGCGCGCGACATTGGCCTGATGTTCCGCCAGCGTCGCGGCGAACACGTGGCCACCCGTGCCGTCGGCGACAAAATAGAGCGCGTTCGACGTCGCCGGGTGCGCAACGGCCAATAGCGCGTCGCGGCCGGGATTGCAGATCGGCGTCGGCGGCAGGCCGTCGATTTGATAGGTGTTGTAGCCGGTGTTGAGCTGGATCTCGCTTTGGCGGATCACGCGCGGCTGGCCATTGGTCTCGACAAGACGGCCATCGCGGCAGCGACCCGGGAATTGCTTGCAGACGCCGTAGATGATGGTGGGGTCGCTCTCGAGGCGCATTGGGCGGCGAAGGCGATTGGAGAATACGGCGGCGACTTGCGCACGCTCGGAGCCAACGCCGGTTTCGCGCTCCACGATGGAGGCGAGCGTCACCAGCTTTTCCGGCGTCGTCACGGGAATGCTGGGATCGCGCGCCGCCCAAATCTGGGCGATGGCATGCTCTTGCGCGTCGTGCATTTGCTGGATCAGCGCCGCGCGCGTCATGCCGCGCTGCACGTGATAGGTGTCGGGCATGATCGAGCCTTCCGGCGGCAGCGGCGAAGGCATGGGCCCGGTCAACACCTCGGATTGCTCAATCATGCGCATCGCGGCGGCAACAGTGATGCCCTCCGGAAAGGTCATGGGGTGCTGTAACGCACGGCCGTCGACCATCATGGCCAACACGTCATGCAACGACGCGCGCGCGGGGAACTCGTATTCGCCAGCTTGCAACGACTTGTTGCGGGCGTAGAGGAAGTGCGCGACGCGGAAGACGCGCGCGTCACGAACAATGCCGGCGCTTTCCAAATTGCGGCCAATGGCGGTCACCGAGGCGCCGTGCTCAACAACAAAATCGGTTGCTCGCTGAGAAGGTCCGGCCCGGCTGGTTTCGGCTTGCAGCGCGAACATTCCGACGAAGCCTGCGACAGCGACGACGATTAGCAACGACACAAGCTTTGAGATGAACCCCCAGAAGCCGCCGCCTCTGGGTTTTTGCCGCTCGAACCGCGCCATCAGTTCACCGCGGTGATGATCACAGCGGCGTTGGTGCCGCCAAACCCGAACGAATTAGACATGGCTGCTTTCACGGCCCGTTTCTTCGCCGTGTGCGGCGTCAAATCTATGGCGGTTTCGACTGAAGGATTGTCCAGATTCAGCGTCGGCGGAATAACGCCATCGCGAATGGCAAGCGCGCAGAAAATTGTCTCAACGGCGCCTGCCGCGCCCAACAAATGCCCAATCGCCGACTTGGTGGACGAAAGCGAAAGGTTCGCCGCCGAATTACCGAACAGGCGTTCGACGGCCCTCAACTCGATCTCATCGCCAAGCGGTGTCGAGGTGCCGTGTGCGTTGATGTAGTCGATATCCGACGCTGAGAGATCAGCGTCCTTCAGCGCCGCGCTCATCGCGCGGAAACCACCGTCGCCGTTCTCCTCTGGCGCGGTGATGTGATAGGCGTCGCCCGAGAGGCCATAGCCTTTGATCTCGGCGTAAATCTTGGCGCCGCGCGCTTTGGCATGCTCGTACTCCTCAAGCACCACCGCGCCACCGCCTTCGCCCATGACGAAGCCGTCGCGATCCTTGTCGTAAGGACGCGAGGCTTTTTCCGGTGTCTCGTTGTAGCCAGTAGAGAGCGCCCGCAGCGCGCAGAAGCCCGCCATGCCAAGGCGGACCACTGCCGCTTCAGCGCCGCCCGCCACCATCACGTCGGCATCGCCATGCTGAATGAGCCGCGACGCGTCGCCGATGGCATGTGCGCCCGTCGCGCAGGCTGTCACCACCGCGTGGTTCGGGCCTTTGAGCCCGTGACGAATGGAAACTTGACCCGAGATCAAATTGATCAGCGCGCCCGGAATGAAGAACGGGCTGATTTTGCGCGGGCCTTCTTTCTCGAGCAGGATCGCGTTGGCTTCGATGGAGCCGAGGCCGCCAATCCCCGAGCCCATCAGCACGCCGGCGCGCACCTTCTTCTCCTCGGTGTCGGCGACATAACCGCTGTCAGCGAGCGCTTCATCGGCCGCGGCCATGCCGTAGATGATGAGATCGTCGACGCGGCGCTGCTCTTTGGCCGACATCACCTTGTCAGGATCGAAAGCATTCGGATCGCCCGCGCCTCCGCCGCGTCCATCGACGCGCGGCACCAAGCAGGCGATCTTGCACGGGAGATCGTCGACCTTGAGATGCTCGATCTTGTTGGCGCCGGACTTACCCGCGATCAGGCGCTCCCACGACGCTTCGCGGTTGCCCGCAAGCGGCGTGACCAGCCCAATCCCTGTGATGACGACGCGCCGCACGGGGCGCGTCTCAGCCGCTGGTTTTTTCGGAGATGAACTTCACGGCGTCGCCGACCGTCTGGATGTGCTCGGCCGCGTCGTCCGGAATTTCGATGCCGAACTCTTCTTCGAAGGCCATGACCAGCTCGACGTTGTCGAGGCTGTCGGCGCCCAGATCGTCGATGAAGCTGGCCTTTTCCGTCACCTTATCCGGCGCGGCTTCCAGGTGCTTCACAACGATCGCTTTCACGCGCTCAAAAACGGTGCCTTCGGACATACACGCCTCGCCAAACTGATTGATGCTTAGCCTCGAAAGAAGGCTATGTGCGCCGGGTTTTGGCCAGGGGGAAGGCCGGGCGCAAGCTTTTTTCGCTCTCACAGGCGCCTTGAAACGAGAAGGCTGCCTCAGATCATGGCCATGCCGCCGTTGACGTGCAGCGTTTGGCCCGTGACGTAGCTGGCCTCGTCGCTGGCCAAGTAGACCGCCGCCGCAGCGACATCGGCGCCTTCACCCAGGCGGCCAGCCGGGATTTTGGCCAACAGCGCGGTCTTTTGGGCTTCATTGAGTACATCGGTCATCGGCGAGGCAATGAAACCAGGCGCAATCGTGTTGGCGGTGACGTTGCGGCTGGCGACTTCCGCGGCAAGCGCCTTGGTGAAACCGATCATGCCCGCCTTGGACGCTGCATAGTTCGCCTGTCCGGGGTTTCCGGTGACGCCTACGACGGAGGTGATCCCGATAATCCGCCCCCAGCGGTTCTTCATCATGTTGCGGAGCGCTGCGCGCGAAAGCCGGAAATAGCTCTCCAAATTGACCTTCAGCACCGTTTCGAAATCGGCGTCCTTCATGCGCAGCAGGAGGCCATCTTTGGTGATGCCCGCGTTGGCGACAAGAATGTCGAGCCGCCCGCCGAGCGCATGCTCGGCTTGACCCACCAGCGCGTCGACGGCAGCGCTGTCAGATAGATTGCACGGCGTGATCGGGTGATCGCCGCCGATCTCGGCCTTCAGCTTTTCCAGCGCTTCAACGCGCGTGCCCGAAAGCGCCACGCGCGCGCCCTGCGCGGCGAGCGCCTTGGCGATGGCGCCGCCAATGCCGCCGGAAGCGCCAGTGACCAGCGCGGTTTTGCCCGAGAGTGAAAACATCCAGAATACACTCCTCAATTCGTCATCCTGGACGCGCGGAGCGCGGCCGGGACCCAGGGCAAACATCCTGCTTTACGATCCCCTGGATTCTAGGCTCGCTCCGCGAGCCAGAACGACATTGCAATATCAAGGACCGACCTATTCCCCGGCCGCCATGGCTGCAAGCTTCGTCACCGTATTCCAGTTGCGGGCGGTGCCGCGCTTAGGCATTTTGAGCTTGGAGACGCCCTGGCCCTGCGGAAACTTGATGTAAAGGCAGTCTTTGCCTTGTTTAATCTCCTCGCCTGTCAGCGCGGTTTTCTCCATCGCCTCGATTTCGGCGGCGCTCGCCTTGGCGCGCATGAAATACACGACGAGGAAATTGGGACTGGTGTTAGCGACGGCTTTGAACGGATTGGCGGCGATGATGGCTTCGAGCTGAGGCGCGTCGCGGACGTGGACGTCAGTTTTCAAGCCCAAATCTTCTAGGATCATCGCTTCCAGCTTCTTTTCGAGTGTCTCGCCTCTGAGCTTCGAGCCAAGCACCAGGTTGCCGCTGGCGATCAGTGTTTCGACATCGGTGAAGCCCGCGCCTTCGCACGCCGCGCGCAATTCGCTCATCACCACCTTGCGGCCGCCGAGATTGACGCCGCGTAGCAGAGCGACTTGGCGGCTCACACCGTCTTCGCGAAGGCTTCCAAATCAGCGGGCTCGTTAAGCGCCAGCGCTTCCGCGTCCGGCGCGTTGCGCTTGACCATGCCGGAGAGCTGATTGCCGGCGCCGACCTCCACGAAGCGCGCGACGCCGCCTTCGCCAGCCATCCATTCGACGCTTTCACGCCAGCGCACGCGGCCGGTGACTTGCTCCACCAGCAAGCGGCGGATTGTGGCAGGCTCGTTGATTGGGCGCGCGGTGACGTTGGCGACGAGGGGCACGGCGAGCGGCGCGATCTCGGTGGTCGCCAGCGCACCCGCCATCACGTCGGCGGCAGGTTGCATTAGCGGCGAATGGAACGGCGCGGAGACCTTCAGAGGAATGGCGCGCACGCCCTTCGCCTTCGCCGCCGCGAGCGCCGCATCGACACCGGCCTTGTCGCCAGAGATCACGACGTTGCCGGCATTGTTGTCATTGGCGACGACCACGATGCCAGCTGCGGCGCCTTCAGTGGCGATCGCCTCGGCGGTCGCCACATCCACCTTGCCGATCAGCGCCGCCATTGCGCCCTCTCCGACTGGCACAGCTGCCTGCATGGCGTTGCCGCGCGCACGCAGGAGTTTCGCGGTATCACTGATCGAAAGCGCGCCCGCCGCGGCGAGCGCCGAATATTCGCCGAGCGAATGGCCGGCCACATAGAGCGCTTTGCTCGAGCTCACGCCAAACTCACGTTCGAGCGCGCGCATGGCAGCGAGGCTCACGGCCATCAGTGCTGGCTGGGTGTTAGCCGTCAGCGTCAACTCATCTGCTGGACCCTCAAAAATCAGGCGCGAGAGCTTTTCGCCCAGTGCTTCGTCGATCTCTTGAAACACTTCGCGCGCCGAACCGAACGCATCGTGAAGCGATTTGCCCATGCCTGGCGTTTGCGCGCCTTGGCCGGGAAAAATGAAGGCGATTGTCATGAGTGCGGCGTAGCGGAAGGGCGTCGGACCGACAACGGTTACGAGAGCCGCCACACGATAGGTATTCGCACGCGCCCACCCTGGGTCGGACGACCGTCGGTTGTCTGAGGCGCAACTCTAAACGAACGCGCTAGCCGAAGCGTTGCGTCGCCAAATCCATATCCTGAGGGCTCCTCCGAGACGACGCTGCACGAAATTCGACCATTCGCATCGACGAAGCAATCAAGCACAACGTGCGCCTGGACGCCCTGCCGCCATGCGAGCGGCGGATAGAGCCTCTCGAAATCGTGTGTATCCGGCCGCTCCATCCAGCGCACGCCCGTCAGCGCTTCGGTGCTAGGCGCCGCCGGCGGCGGACCTATGCCAACGGCCAAGGGCGGCCCATCGCTCGGAACCTCTTGCGCAGCGGCAACCGACGCCAGCAACCCTGAAATCAGCGCCAAAACAGTCAGGTCGGTCCAGACTAGGGGTCGCATAGGATCTCCCTCTTAACCGGGGTTTACGTCCCAACCCCTTGCTTTCCCGCCGCCGATCCGTATTTTCCGCGCCTTCGCGTGTCTAGCGGCCCCGGGGGCATCCGCCGCCCGGGGTCCATCGTCTTGACCGGTCTTCCTCCGGTCAGGGCGCCGCTGGTCCAAAGGAAGAGGAAACAATGCCGTATTACGAGCACGTGGTTATCACGCGGCCGGAAATCTCGCCGCAACAAGTTGAAACCCTCGTCGAAGACATCACTAAGACCATCAAAGACCTGGGCGGCCACGTGGGCCGCACTGAGTATTGGGGCCTGCGCAACCTTACCTATCGCATCCGCAAGAACCGCAAAGCGCACTATTCGCTGATGAACCTCGATTGCCCGGCGACCGCCGTGCACGAGCTGGAGCGCCGCCTGCGCATCAATGAAGACGTGATGCGCTTCAAGACTATCCGCGTCGAACAACTTGACGAAGAGCCCTCTCCGATCCTGGCGCGCCGCGATCGTGAAGAGCGCCGCCGCGCCCGCCGTGAAGGCCGCGACGGTGAAGACCTCGGTGATTTTGAAGGCGGGGAGGAATAGACATGGCCCAGAAAGCTCAAAAAGGCGCCCCCAAGTTCAACATCTCGAACATTCCCGCTCGCCGTCCGTTCGGACGCCGGCGCAAGGTTTGCCCGTTCTCGGGCGAGAACGGCCCGAAGATAGACTACAAGGACGTGAAGCTGCTGCAGCGCTTCATTTCCGAGAAGGGCAAGATCGTGCCCGCCCGCATCACTGCGGTTTCCGCCAAGAAGCAACGTGAACTCGCCCGCGCCATCAAGCTGGCGCGTGAGCTCGCGCTACTGCCATTCGCTGTTCAATAAGGAGGGCTGAAACATGCAAGTCATCCTGCTTGAACGCGTCGAAAATCTCGGCGGCATCGGCGACGAAGTGAAGGTGCGCGACGGCTTTGCGCGTAACTTCTTGCTGCCGCAAAAGAAGGCGCTGCGCGCCAACGAAACTAACCGCAAATCGTTCGAAGCGCGCCGCGCCGAGATCGAAGCGCGCAACGCCGAAGCCCGCAAGGTCGCGGAATCTTCGTCGAAGACGATTGACGGCCAGTCCTACGTGCTGATCCGCCAAGCTGGCGAAGCGGGCCAGCTTTACGGGTCGGTCTCCGCACGCGACATCGCAGACGAAATCGTCAAGGGCGGCGCCGCCATCGACCGTAGCGCTGTCATCTTGGACAAGCCGATCAAAACGATCGGCCTCTATGACGTGCGCGTGCGCCTCCACGCGGAAGTCACCGTCAAGGTGAAGGTCAACGTCGCGCGCTCGACCGACGAAGCCGAGCGCCAAGCGCGCGGTGAAAACGTCATCACCTCGGCCGCCGATGCCGACAAAGTCCTAGCCGAAACGCAAGCCAAGGAATTGGCGGCGTCCGCGTTCAAGGACGACGGCCCGCGCGGCGAATAAGCTGATCTTTCGACCTAACAACAACCCGCGTGTGTCCTGCACACGCGGGTTTTTCTTTGCGCCGAAACCGACTCGTCGTTCCGCGTCAACAACGGAATTCGACGTACGACTCGGGATATCAGCGCTCCAGCCGCTAACCCGTTAATCGTTTCGCTCTCGAATCGCCTCATCGTGCCGCGCAATGTCGTCTCAGCAAAGCCTCCCCCTCGCCGTTCCGAACACGCCCGCGCCCCGCGTGTCGCCGCACAACCTCGAGGCGGAGCAAGCGCTGCTCGGCGCCATCCTGTTCGACAACGAAACCTATAACCGCATCACATCGGTGTTGCAGGACAAGCACTTCTACGACCCGGTGCACGGCCGCATTTTCCAGGCCTGCGCGCAGATCATTTCAGCAGGTGATCTCGCTGACGGCGTCACGCTGAAGGAGCGTTTCGCCAAGGACGGCGGCATCAAGGAAATCGGTGGTGCGGTTTACTTGCTGAAACTGATGGAAGCCGCCGCGCCGCTCTCGGCCCAGGCGCAATCGTACGCGGAGCTGATCTATGATTTGGCGCTTCGGCGCGAACTGATCCGCGTCGGGGGCGTCATCACCGATCTCGCCGAAAATCCGCCGGAAGATCATGACGCCAGGGACATCATTGAAGAAGCCGAACGCACGCTGTTCACTCTGGCTGAAAGCGGCACGTCCAGCTCGGGCTTTTCGCCGTTTTCGCAGGCGCTGACAACATCGATCGAGAACGCTGCCGCCGCATACGAAAGCAAGTCTGATGTCTCCGGCATCGCGACCAATTTTGACGACCTCGACCGCATGTTGGGCGGGCTTCATGGCTCGGACCTGATCATTCTCGCCGGGCGCCCCTCCATGGGAAAAACCGCGCTCGCCACCAACATCGCCTTTAACGTCGCCAAGAACCGGCTCGCCTATGAGCGCGCGCCGGAAGATGACAAGCCCAACGAAAAAGGCGGCGTAGTCGCGTTCTTCTCACTCGAAATGAGCGCCGAACAATTGGCGACGCGCCTTCTCTCTGACGCCGCAGGCATCGAAAGCGACCGCATTCGGCGCGGCAAGATTCACAAGCACGAGTTTGAGAAACTCGCGGATGAAGCCGCCAATCTGCAAGCGCTGCCGCTGCATATCGACGAAACTGGCGCCATCAGCATCGCACAACTGCAGGCCCGCGCGCGCCGGCTACAGCGCACGTCCGGCCTCGACTGCATCGTTGTGGATTATTTGCAGCTGGTGACCTCTTCGTCCCGCAAGAGTGATGGGCGCGTTCAGGAAGTGAGCGAGATTACACAGGGGCTGAAGGCGCTGGCCAAGGATCTGAAGGTTCCGGTGATCGCGCTGTCGCAGCTGTCGCGTCAGGTGGAGAACCGCGACGACAAGCGCCCGCAGCTATCCGACCTAAGAGAATCCGGTTCGATCGAACAAGACGCGGACTCGGTGCTATTCGTTTATCGCGAAAGCTACTATCTAGAACGGACCGAGCCGCGCGAGGGCAGCGACGACCACATCGCGTGGATGCGGCAAATGGATGAAGTGCGCAACCAGGCCGAAGTTATCATCGGCAAACAGCGCCACGGGCCGATCGGCAAGGTGAAGCTCTTCTTTGACAGCCGCTACACGAGATTCGGAAACCTCTCCCCGCGGGCCTGAGACGCGGCTCGCGCGCCTGCGCGTCGATACGGACGCGATTGCGGACAACTGGCGCTTCTTCAAAAAGCTGGCGCCGAGTGCTGCGGTCGCGGCGGTGGTCAAAGCAGACGCTTACGGTCTTGGCGCCGAAGCCGCTGCGAAAGCGCTGGCTGTTGCCGGCGCGCGTGTGTTCTTCACCGCGACATCCGCTGAAGCGGTGGCGGTTCGTAAGGCGATTGGCGACGGGCCGCAGATACTGGTTTTGAACGGTCCCGCTGAGAGCGATGTCGCGCAATTCAGCGCTGCGAAGCTCACGCCGGTGCTGAACTCACTGCCGCAGATCAAATTGTGGAACGCACGCGGGCCCGCGGCGCTGCACATCGACACCGGCATGAACAGACTTGGCGTCGCGCCCAACGAATTGGCGATGGCGTCGGTGGCGTTGAAAGACGTGACGTTGGCGCTGGTGATGAGTCACCTCGCCTGCTCATCTGACCTGAAGCATCCGATGAATGGCGAGCAGCGCACACGCTTCATCGATGCGGCGACACTCTTCCCGAAGGCGCCGCTCAGTCTCGCCGCGACCGGCGGCGCGCTCATCAGCGCCGATTATCACTTTGATCTCATCCGCATCGGTGTTGGACTCTACGGTTCCGGCTCTCTGGATGCCGACAACCCGAAGCTGACGACGGCCGCGACCATCGAAGCGCCCATTCTGCAGGTGCGTGACGTCGATGCGGGGGAAACCTTCGGCTATGGCGCAACCGTCACTGCGCCGAAAAAGATGCGCACCGCCACCGTGGCGATTGGCTACGCCGACGGGTTGTTGCGTTCACTCGGGGGACGCGGCTATGGCGTGCTAGCGGGCCAGAAGCGCCCCATCCTTGGGCGGGTTTCAATGGATTTGACGATCCTGGATGTCACTGGCTGCACCGAAGCGCAGCCTGGCGCGATGGTGGAATTCCTCGGCGAGCAAGCGTCCGTCGACGAAGTCGCGCGTCTAGCGGACACAGCTTCCTACGAAATCTTGACGACGTTCGCCGGCACGGTGCGCCGCACGGGAGCGCGGGCTTGATCAATCCGTTTGCACCGGTTGGCCGCGTCGTCATCGGCGTGTTGGCCGAGATCGGGCGCTTTGCGGCGTTCGTCGGCCGCGCTGTGGCATCCTGCTTCGCGCCGCCGATTTTCGTCGCCCAGTTTTGGCGCCAGTGCGCACAGGTCGGGTATTTCTCGCTGCCGGTGATTGGCTTGACGGCGGTGTTCATCGGCGCGGCGCTGGCGCTCAACATCTATGTCGGCGGCGCGCGCTTCAACGCCGAACAATTCGTGCCGAACATCGTGGTTCTCGGGATCACGCGCGAACTCGGGCCGGTGCTCGCGGGGCTCATGCTCGCAGGTCGCGTCAGCGCCGGCATCGCTGCTGAGATCGGCACCATGCGGGTCACCGAACAAATCGATGCCATGTCCACGCTGTCCACCGACCCGTTCCGCTTCCTGGTCGCACCGCGCGTGCTGGCGGCGACGTTGTGTTTGCCGCTGCTGGTCGCGGTAGCCGACATCATTGGCGTGATGGGCGGCTATTTGGTCGCGGTGAACAGCCTGCATTTCAACGGCGCTATCTATCTGCGCAACACCTTCCAGTTCATGGAGCCGCAGGACATCATCCTGGGCCTCACCAAGGCGGCGGTATTCGGCTTCATCATAGCCACGGTCGGCTCTTACCAAGGCTACAACAGCCAAGGCGGCGCACTTGGCGTCGGCCGCGCCACTACCAATGCGGTCGTCGGCTCGATCGTGCTGATCCTCGCAGTTAACTATCTCATCACTGCGTTTTTCGTGGAGTGATGGGGTGAGCACGCCAAAACTCCAACTCGTCGGCATCAAGAAGCGGTTGCGCGGCCGCCAGGTGCTGGACGGCGTCGACATCGATGTGGCGCCGGGCAAGTCTCTGGTGGTTATCGGTGGGTCCGGCGTCGGGAAATCAGTGACGCTGAAATGCGCGCTTGGCTTGATGAAGCCGGACGCGGGGCAAGTGCTGGTCGATGGCGCCGATGTCACGCGCATGCCTGCGGAAATCCGCGCCAAGGTGATGCGCAAATTCGGCATGCTGTTTCAGGGCGGCGCGCTGTTTGACAGTCGCCCCATTTGGGAAAACATCGCCTTCCGGCTGCTCTACGCTGACGGCGTCTCCCGCAAAGACGCGCGTGAGCGCGCCATCGAGGCGATGCGCAAAGTGCGACTGACGCCAGACTTCGCCGACGTGCGTCCAATCGAGCTCTCCGGCGGCATGCAAAAGCGCGCGGGCTTGGCCCGTGCGATCATCGCCAAGCCGGATATCCTGTTCTTCGACGAACCTACCACGGGTCTCGACCCCATCACTGCCGACGCCATCAACGATCTCATCATCGACATGGTGAAGGACCTAGGCTGCGCCGCAGTCTCGATCACCCATGACATGGCAAGCGCCCGCAAGATCGCAGACGAAATCGCCATGCTCTATGACGGAAAGATCGTCTGGCGGGGCCCCGCGTCCGCGATCGACGCCAGCGGCAACGCCATGGTCGATCAGTTCGTCGCCGGCCGGGCCGATGGTCCGATTCAGGCTGTGGTTTAAGGCAAGCCTGGGCGCCCGGTGTTAAGGTTCCCGCTGAGCGCGCGGCCGCAGTCGCGTGACGCGAGCCCTTTCGCCAAGCGGGTTTATGGCTCATAAGTTGCAGCGCGGGGGGAAACTACGGGAGCTAAGGCTCCCACCCGTGAGTCACATCAATGTTAAGGATTATCGGCGCCGGGCTGAGCAGGACTGGGACGCATTCCCTGAGCGCGGCGCTGGAGCTGTTAGGCCTGCGATCGATCCATTTCGATACGCAACGTCTTAACGATGTTATCGAAGGCTCAAACCAGAACCCCGATTTTCGCCGGTACGACGACGTCGACGCAGTCTGCGACCTTCCAGCGGCGATCTTCTATCAAGAATTGTTAGCAGCTTACCCTGAGAGCAAAGTTGTGCTCACCGTTCGCGACGCTAATGACTGGTATCCCAGCATCCGCGATCACTTCCGCCGCCACCCCGTCACCAACGAAATGCGCCTTAAATTTCGCTTGGCGCGCAAGTTCGGCGTTGATCGCGGAGATTTCCGCGAAGCCGACATCGATCGTTTCCGGCGTCATTTGCGGCACTACGTCTATGGTTCGACGGTTCCCCGGGAGCTCCTGTTCAAGAAGCGATACAACAATCACAACGCGCTGGTCATGACGACAACGCCGAAGGAGCGGCTGCTGGTGATGGACATCACAGCAGGCGATGGATGGGAGAAACTGTGCCCGTTCATCGGCATGGACATTCCCGACAAGCCGTTTCCGCACGAAGACGCGCCAGCATTTGTGGCCAACGACCATGGCGTCACGGTCGCGCGCAAAGTCGCGATGTTCTAAACCGCGCCGGCGATCACCCCATCGAGTTGCTCAGGGGTGAACGTAGGCGCGAAGCGTCCGAGCACTTGCCCGTCGCGTCCGACCAGAAACTTGGTGAAATTCCACTTGATAGTCTTGGTGCCGAGGAAACCCCGTTTCTCGCGTTCCAGATATTGATAGAGCGGATGCGCGCGAGGACCGTTCACATCGATCTTGGCAAAGAGCGGAAACGTCACGTCGTAGGTAAGTGAACAGAAGCTCTTGATCTCATCGGCGTTGCCCGGCTCCTGCTTGCCGAACTGATTGCATGGAAAGCCGAGCACCTCGACACCTTTGTCGGCGTATATGCGGTGCAGCTCTTCGAGGCCCTTGTATTGCGGCGTGAACCCGCACTGGCTGGCGACATTCACAATCAGCAGCAGCTTGCCGCGAAATTCGGAAAGTGAACGCTCTTTGCCGTCGATGTCGCGGGCGGTAAAATCGTAGACAGTTGTCATTGGTTGTCCTGGCAACGGCGTGCATTGATCGCGCTGGCTGGCGTGCCATCGTCGAATGAACGCGCGGCGTGCAAATCGTCTGTGACGGGAGGCGTGACGTCCAGCGTGACCATGACATGCTGACCGGTTGGTCCAACACCAGGTTCCGACTTGGCCAGGGTCAGGATAACGCGCGCAGGCACGTCGATAACCCAATGGCCCTCGCCCCATTCGTCATAAGACGCCGTGCCGTCGGCCCGCAAAGTCATGCCGTCACCGGATGCGCAAGACCGATCGAAAGACCATGTACCGACAAGCGTGTCTTGCTCAACCGCAGGCGCGCTTGCAGCGGGAGCAGCCGTTGCGGTTGCCGTGGCTGTCGGAGTTGTAGGTTGGCCGCATGCGGTAAGCGCGAGAACAAAGGCCGTAATTACAAAACGCATAGCGCACCCTCTGCCCAGGCGACATCATCATTCGCGCCGACCACAAGCTTCTAACGCGGCCTAGCGCTTAGTCGAGCGCATAGCGACACGCCTCTTACTTCAACGTCTTCGCAATACTCTTCGCACTCTTCAAGTCCGCCACGAAGCGATCAAACTCGGCGTCCTTGTCCGCCTCATCGGGCAGCCGCAGCAACGCAGACGGATGAATGGTCGCGCGCATCGAGCGCCCCTCGCGGGTTTTCAGCGTTGTTTCCCGAACCGCCGTCAATGAGCCTTTGTGGACGGACAGCGACTGCAAGGCGGTCACGCCCAGAGCCACCACCAGCGTCGGCGCGACAAGCTCCAGCTCGTTCTTCACCCACCAACGGCAAATCTTCGCCTCGCCCTTATCAGGCCGCTTGTGCAGACGGCGCTTGCCGCGCGGTTCGTGTTTAAAGTGCTTGACGGCATTAGTTATGAAAATCTCGCTGCGTTCGATGCCGGCGGCTTCAAGAGCGCGATCCAAAACTCTGCCCGCCGGTCCCACAAACGGTCTGCCCGCCAGATCTTCTTGATCGCCTGGCTGTTCGCCGACAAGCGCCAGCAGCGGCGCATCCGTTCGCCCTTCACCGGCCACCGCTTGGGTCGCGTCACGCCACAGCGGGCAAGCGCGGCACGCGCTCAAGGCGTGATTTAGGTCTTTTATCGAAGCCGGCGCCTTTTCGTGTTCGGCAACCGGTTCAAGCCGGCCCGGCAAATTCTCCGGCTTGATCTTCGCGTGCGCCGCGCCTGCGCGCTTTCTTGGCGTTGTCGGATGAGCGTGGACCATGGCGTCGGTGCGGTTGGATGCGTTGCGGATCAAATGAGGAATGCCCGCTGCTTCGGGCAGGTTCCGCCAATAATGCTTTGGCATTTCCCGCTGCATTGCGCGAACCTTGAGACGCGCCGGGTTGAACATGCTTTCGTAGTAGGCGCGCCAATCCTCATCGCGCGCATCCTCTGTGGGAACATCGCTGCGCTTGCCGCCTGGACCGATGGCCAGCGCCTCGCCGTCCCAATGCAGTGATGCGTCTGGCGTGACGATCGACCAGCGCATTCCTGCAAAGCGCTTTACGAAGAAGTCCGCCACTTTAAGCGTAATGTGATGCTGCGGTTCGAACCATGCGACGTAGCGTGGCCCGTTTGTGTCCGCGACTTCGCGAAACCGCACAAACGCATGCATCTTGTGCTCATCACGCGCGACCGCCTTCGCTAGAGCGCGCACTTTCAACACATCTGGATCGGCGGCATCGTCCATGAGTCGACGCTCGCTCTGCAATCGCCAGAGAACGCGATAAAGCAGAGCGAAGCGCTCAGTATCGCGATGCAGCGCAGCCATCTCCGCGATTTCCACAAACGCGCGCGGAACACTGAGAACGCAGTCCTTTGCCGCCGTGGACTGCTCGGCGCCGAAAAGCTCTGGCACATTTTCTCCGCGCCAAATCAACGTGTCCGGCGCCGCTCTAGCCGCGACAAGCGCACGCGCCTTCTCACGCCATTCAGCAAAGCCCGCCGTCGGGGCGAGATCGACCGCGATCATGCGAATAGGTCCATTTGCGTAGGTTCAGGCACAAGCTTGGCGCGAAGATTGTCGATATCCGCAACCGGCCGCCAATCGCGGGCGATCAAAAATGGCCGGCTCTTCTCAATCGAGCGGGCTATCCGCTGCACATCGTCGAGCCCCAATGTTCGCAGCCGGCGCGCGGAGATGATCTTGTCAATTGTCTTTACGCCAAGACCGGGTACGCGCAGCAGCATCTCGCGATCGGCGGTGTTTACGTCGATGGGAAACTTTTCCCGGTGCGCCAACGCCCACGCCAATTTTGGATCAATAGCCAAATCGAGCAAGCCATTGGCGCCGGTGACAATTTCGTTTGTCTGAAAGCCGTAGAATCGCAACATCCAATCGGCTTGGTAGAGCCGGTGCTCGCGCATCAGTGGCGCAGCGACCATCGGCAACCGTGCGGTTGAATCTGGGATGGGACTAAAGGCCGAATAATAAACGCGCTTCAGGCGGTAACTCGAATAGAGCTGAGTTGCCGCCGCCAAGATATCGCGATCGTCAGCGCCATCCGCGCCGACGATCATCTGCGTGCTTTGTCCTGCAGGCGCGAACGATGGCGCGTTTCGTTCGCTGCCTTCATCTATGCCCAGACGCACGCGCGCCATCGAGCCACGGATCACGTCGCTGCGCTTCTCCGGCGCGAGCACTGCGAGTGTATCTTCGCGGGGCAATTCCACATTCACCGACACGCGATCGGCGTACCGGCCAGCTTCAGCAATGAGCTCCGGCGACGCGCCAGCGATCAGCTTCAAGTGGATGTAACCCGCAAACTTGTGCTCATCGCGCAGACGCTTCGCGACCAGCGTCATCTCCTCCATGGTTTCATCGTGCGATTTGACGATGCCGGATGAAAGAAAGAGGCCCTCGATGTAGTTGCGCTTGTAAAAGTCGAGCGTGAGTTGGACGACTTCGTCCACAGTAAACTTGGCGCGCGGCACGTTCGAAGAGCGCCGATTGATGCAATAGGCGCAATCGTACAGGGCATTGGTTGGTCAACAGCACTTTGAGCAACGACACGCAGCGACCGTCGGGCGTGTAGGAATGGCAAATTCCCATGCCGCCATCGGTCGAACCGACGCCGCCGCTGCCGAGGCTGTCGCGTTTCTTGCCACCGCTGGAGGCGCAAGAGGCGTCATATTTGGCGGCGTCGGCCAAAATCCGGAGCTTGTCGCGCAACTGCATTTGTTCTACATATGTTCCGGTATGATCGAGAGGCAAGCCGGAACCGTAGACGCCGGCGAACCGCGCTAGCGTGCGCGCGCGGGGAGATTCGCATGAGCAAGGCCGACCACGTGTTCACCTGCCAAGCCTGCGCGGCGGTCTGGCCCAAATGGGCAGGCAAATGCGAAGCCTGCGGCGAGTGGAATACGCTTGTTGAAGAGACCGCTGCTCGCTCTGTAGTGCCTGGAGCGTTAGCGACGCCGACCGGCAGGAAGGGCGCAAAACTCTCGTTCGTGGAATTGGCGGGCGATGCCGAGCCAGCTCAGCGGCTCGCGACTGGCATTTCGGAGTTGGACCGCGTGTGCGGCGGCGGGCTTGTGCCGGCCTCGGCGATCCTGGTGGGCGGCGATCCGGGCGTCGGCAAATCGACATTGCTTTTGCAGGCCGCCGCAGCGTTGGCGCGGCGCGGGCACTCGGTCGCTTACGTCACCGGCGAGGAAGCTGAAGCGCAGGTGCAGGACCGCGCACGGCGATTAAGGGCGGCCGATGCACCTGTCAGCCTCGCTGCCGAAACCGATCTGCGCAAAATTCTAGAGGCGCTCAAGGCAATCAAGCCCGACGTCGTCATCGTCGATTCCATTCAAACGGTGTGGGCTGATGGAGTCGAAGCGGCGCCGGGGACCGTGGCGCAAGTGCGGGCCTGCGCGCACGAACTGGTGCGTTTCGCCAAGAAATCCGGCTCGATTGTCATTCTCGTCGGGCATGTCACCAAGGACGGCCAAATCGCCGGCCCGCGGGTGGTCGAGCATCTCGTTGATGCAGTGATTTATTTTGAAGGCGAGCGCGGCCTGCCGTTCCGTATTTTGCGCGCTGTGAAAAACCGCTTCGGACCAACCGACGAAATCGGCGTGTTCGAAATGCTGGAAGCAGGATTGGTGGAAACGCCAAATCCCTCGGCACTCTTTCTCGGTACAACGGGTCAACGCGCCAGCGGCGCAGCGGTGTTTGCGGGCATTGAGGGTTCGCGCCCGGTGCTGGTGGAGATCCAAGCACTTGTCGCCGCCAGCGCGTACGGCACGCCGCGTCGCGCCATTGTTGGCTGGGACTCAGCGCGTTTGGCCATGATCCTCGCAGTGCTCGAAACCCGCTGCGGGCTCTCGTTCGCTGGCCGCGATGTGTATCTCTCGGTGGCAGGTGGTCTGCGCATCACCGAGCCGGCGGCTGACCTCGCGGTTGCGGCCGCACTAATCTCGGCGCTCGCCGACGAGCCATTACCAAAAAATTGCGTCGTCTTCGGAGAAGTGGCGCTATCGGGAGAGGTGCGCCCTGCGGGGCGCGCCGATCTGCGGTTGAAAGAAGCTGCAAAGCTGGGCTTCGAGGCTGCATTTGCCCCGCCCGCCAAGAAGGGCGCGAAACACGATCTTAGAGTCCGAGCTATTGAACACATCGCGGAATTAGCCACTGCAATCACGCCGGCGCCAGCAGCGCGGCGCGCTTAAAAGCCGGCCGAAACAGCGTTTTGTTCATTGCGCCAGCGATTTGAGCCGAGCGCCCAACCCTGGCCTTTCCTTTGCCCCCTTGGCCCGCTACCACTCGGCTCGCTTGGGACAGCCGTCTGCCGGAAGCGCAGGCGCGAGAGGTCTTCGGCGACCCGCCGGGACGCTTGAAGGGGAGATATGAGCCGATGGATCTCGGGTTCACTTGGTTCGACTTCGCCGCTCTTGTGGTGCTCGGCCTTTCCGGCGTGATGGCGTTCGCGCGCGGCCTTATTCGCGAAGTTTTCTCGATCATCGCCTTCATTGGCGCAGCCATCGCGGCGGTATTTTTCGCCAGTATGGGCCGTCCGTTGGTGGAGCAATTTACGCCGCTTTCCGGCCCGTTGGCCTCTGTGGCTGCAGGTTTGGTAATCTTCCTCATTGTCTTCATCGTGATCACCGTGATCACTTCGACGGTTGCTAAAACCGCGCATCAATCGACGGAGATCGGTTCCTTCGACCGCGCCGCCGGACTGGCTTTTGGTATCCTGCGTGGCATCCTGGTGGTGTCGTTGTTCGTGCTGCTTATGCGCCAAACGCAACCCACCGATGCAACAACGCCTGCCGATCCGATGCAGGACGCGGTGCGTGGTGCGCGTACCTATCCTATCTACGAGGGTGTGGCGAAGGTTCTGGAAGCAGTTCTGCCCCAAGCTCGAGACCGCGCGCGTGATATAATCGATAGGCAAAGGGGCGAGTCGGCCCCGATTCCGCCGCCCCAGCCCGCCCCTAACCAGGGCACGCCCTGAGGACATATGACCGCTGAGCGCATCCTTCGTTTCGATCAGGCGCCGGCGGAGCTGGCAGACAAGTGGGCTGACGACGACAAGCCTCGCGAAGAATGCGGGGTGTTCGGCGTGTTCGGCAGCGAGGACGCTTCGGTCCTGACCGCACTCGGTCTGCACGGGTTACAGCATCGCGGCCAAGAAGGCTGCGGCATCGTCTCGTACGACGGCAAGCGCTTCCACCACGAACGCCACCTCGGCCTGGTCGGTGAGAATTTCTCGGGGCCGGATGTGCCCCGGCGGCTGCCCGGCGATTCCGCCATCGGCCACACCCGCTACGCCACCCAAGGCGGCACCATCCTGCGCAACGTACAGCCGCTGTTCGCGGATCTTGCGCTCGGCGGCTTCGCGGTCGCGCACAATGGCAACCTCACCAATTCGCGCGATCTGCGTGAGCGCCTCGTCGATGAGGGTGCGATCTTCCAGTCGACGTCCGACACCGAGTGCATCCTGCAGCTCATCGCCCGCTCGCGCCGCGCCAAGGTGGTCGACCGCTTCGTGGAAGCGCTGCACGACATTCAGGGCGCGTACGCCATCGTCTGTCTCACCAACAACATCCTCATCGGCGCCCGCGATCCGATCGGCATTCGCCCACTGGTGTTGGGCGATCGCGATGGCGCACCGATCCTGGCGTCAGAGACCTGCGCGCTCGACATGATCGGCGCCAAATTCGTGCGCTCGATTGAGCCGGGCGAAGTGATCGTCGCCACACGCGGCAAGAACGGCGAGATCAAACTCGAGAGCCACTTCCCATTCCCGAAGCGCCAAGCGCGGCCGTGCATCTTCGAGTTCGTCTACTTTTCACGGCCTGACTCCGTGATCGATGGCCGCTCGGTTTACGAAATCCGCAAGCGCATGGGCGTGCGCCTGGCGCAAGAAACGCCGATCGACGCTGACGTGATTGTGCCGGTGCCAGACTCGGGCGTGCCTGCCGCGATGGGCTTCGCAGCCGAGAGCGGCATACCGTACGAGCTGGGCATCATCCGCAACCACTATGTCGGACGTACCTTCATCCAACCGAAGCAGGAAATCCGCGCTCTCGGCGTGCGCCTGAAGCACTCCGCCAATCGCGGTGTGCTGGAGGGCAAGCGCGTGGTGCTGGTGGATGACTCCATCGTGCGCGGCACCACCTCGCAAAAGATAGTGCAGATGGTGCGGGAGGCGGGCGCCAAGGAAGTGCACTTCCGCAGCGCCTCGCCGCCAATCAAATTCCCGGACTTCTACGGCATCGACATGCCGACGCAGAAGCAATTGATGGCGGCGCAGATGTCGCTCGAAGAAATGCGCAAGACGCTGGGCGTCGACTCGCTTGGCTTCCTTTCGGTGGACGGCCTCTATTGGGCGATGGGCGAGGCCAAGCGCAACGCCGAACAACCGCAATTCACCGACCACGCCTTCACCGGCGAATATCCGACGCCGCTACTGGATCATTCCAGCGATCGCGCCGCCAAGGATTTCCAACTGTCGCTTCTGGCTGAAACACCGGCGGAATGAGCGCCAGCGATCGCAGGATTGCGCTCGTCACTGGCGCGTCGCGCGGCATTGGCCGCGCGGTAGCGCTGGAATTGGCGCGCGGCGGCTGGCGCGTCGTCTGCGTGGCGCGCGCGCAGAAGGCGCTCGAAGCGCTCGACGATGAGATCAAGACCGAGGGTAAGGGCGAAGCGACGCTCGTTCCGCTTGATCTGAGTGACTACCCCGCCATCGATCGCCTCGCGGCCGCACTCTACGAGCGCTTCGGCAAGCTTGACGGCCTCGCATCCTGCGCCGGTGCGCTTGGCGCGCTGACCCCTGCCCATCAGGCGACGCCGGCGATCATGGAAGAAACGACGGCGATCAACTATCTCGCCAACCAACGCCTCATTCGCGCCATGCATCCATTGCTGCGCGTCTCCGACGCCGGCCGCGCCGTCTTCATAACCTCCGGCGCCTCCCGCAATCCCCGAGCCTATTGGGCGCCCTACGCGGCTTCGAAAGCGGCGCTCGACGCGCTCGTAACGTGCTGGGCGGCAGAACTCGAAGTCACGCCAATCAAAGCCAACCTCTTCAATCCTGGCCCCGCACGCACCGCCATGCGCGCCAAGGCTTTCCCCGGCGAAGATCCGCTCACACTTCCAACGCCAGAAGAGATTGCGCCCGCGATCGTGGAGATGCTGCAGCCCAGCTACACTGAGAATGGCGCCTGGGTGCAGTGGCAGCGCCCAGGCTGAGGTTAGCGCATGCAGCGCTATGACAGCATCATCATTGGCGCGGGAGCTGCCGGCCTCTATTGCGCGCTGCACGCCGGCCGGCGCGGTCGCCGCGTGCTTGTGCTCGAGCACAATGCCGAGGCGGGTGCGAAAATCCTGATCTCCGGCGGCGGCCGTTGCAACTTCACCAACGTCAACGGCAGCGATCCCACGCGCTACCTATCCGCTAACCCGCATTTCGCGCGTTCGGCGCTCACGCGGCATTCACCCGCCGATTTCATCGCACTGATCGAGAATCACGGGATTGCTTATTACGAGAAAACACTCGGACAACTGTTCTGCGAAGGCGCGCGCGCGTCGCAGAAAATCGTGCGCATGTTGCTCGATGAATGCACACAAGCGGGCGTCGATATCCGGCTGAACTGCCGCGTGCGCGACGTGCGCCGAACTGAGCTGTTCGAAATCGACACCACGCTGGGGGCCTTCTCCGCCGAAACGTGCGTCATCGCCACGGGCGGCCTCTCCATCCCCAAACTTGGCGCCACGCCGCTTGCCTACGACATCGCCAAGCAGTTCAGCATTCCCATCGAACGCACGCGCCCTGGTCTCGTGCCGCTCACCTTCAGCGAAACGGATCTCGCCTGGATGCGTCCGTTGAGCGGTGTCTCTTCACCCGTCATCGCCACATGCGGCGGCGCATCATTTAGTGAAGCGGCCCTATTCACGCATCGCGGCCTCTCCGGCCCGGCCATTCTGCAAGCTTCCTCCTATTGGTCCGCAGGGGAGTTCATGTTTGTCGACTGGCTGCCGGGCGCAGCGGACCACGTCTTCGCCGCACGCAAGCGCGAGCGTCCGAAGGCGCAGCTGAAGAGCATCCTCGCCGAGTCCATGTCAGACCGCCTCGCCACAGTACTGAGCTTGCATCTGCCGGACGGCGCGATCGGCGACATGAAAGACTCCGTGCTCCTCGAAGCGGCGCGCGCGATGAAGGCATGGCCTCCTAAGGCCAATGGCACCGAAGGTTACGCCAAGGCCGAAGTCACGGTTGGTGGCATTGATACCAACGCGCTGTCGCAGCAAACCATGGAGGCGCGCGCGGTGCGCGGTCTCTTCTTCGTCGGCGAGGCCGTCGATGTCACCGGCTGGCTCGGCGGCTATAACTTCCAGTGGGCGTGGTCGAGCGGCTGCGCCGCAGGTCAATCCTGCTGAGCGCCGAACTTGGCGCTCGCCCACGCGATTGGAATGCCGACCAGCACCGTGTGCGTGAACACAGTGCCTGCCAGCAGAAGCGGGTGCTTAAACTGAAGAGTGCGACTCACGGCGCGCTGAATGCGGTCCACCGCATCGCCGCCATTGGTGAAATGGCCATCCGCCGCAGCCGACAAAGGCACGACCACGTAGTTCATCACTACAAACAGGATCAGCCCGTAGATGAAACCCCAAAGGATTGGATTGCTCGCGCCCGGCCGCGCAAACAAAGCGGCGTAAACCGCCGCCATCATGATCGCGATGCCGAAATGCGTGCATGCGCCAAGCGCGGCTGCCGTCGTGCCGCCAGCCATTGCCGCATCGCGTCCAACCCATCCGCCATATACAGATTGCAGCACCTCGATTGGCGACACGCCAGGTGCAATGCCCAGCGAAGGCGCCAGCGGTCCGTAGACAATAAACGCATAAAGAATATCCAACGCGCCAGCGATCAATCCGCCGATTAGAATAGCTTTCATCGGTCCCTCCCCAATGATTGCCGCGAAGTGAAGCGTCTCCTCGTGCGGACGCCTACCAAATTCTCACGAAGTCACACGTTTGTGCGCTATTCCGCATCTGCGAAGGGATTGGCGCCTTGGCGCACAATCAACCGCACGGGCGCCGCATGCAGATCGAAGGCGTCGCGCAGCGCGTTGACCAGATAGCGCTTGTAGCTCTCCGGCATCTCGTCGGCGCGCGAGCAGAGCAGCACGAAGGTTGGCGGACGCGCTTTGATTTGCGTCAGGTAGCGCGGCTTGATGCGTTTGCCGTGCACCGCAGGCGGGGGATTGCGCGCGACAACCGCATGAAGCCACTCGTTGAGATCTTTGGTTTTCACGCGCGCAGTCCAGTCCACACGCGACTCTTCCACCGCCTTCATCAACCGGTCGAGGCCCACGCCTGAGAGCGCCGAAATCGTCACCAGCGGCGCGCCGCGCGCCTGCGGCAGGCTTTCCTTGGCGACGAGCTTCATTTCCTCAAAATGTGCGCGCGGATCTTCGACCTTGTCCCACTTGGCCAGCGCGAACACCAAGCCGCGGCCTTCGCGGACGACGAGGTCGGCGATGGAGAGATCCTGCCGCTCGAACGCTTCGCCCGCGTCCATCACCAGGATGCAGACATCGGCAAAGCGAATTGCATGTAACGTTTCGCCCACGGACAACCGCTCGAGCTTGGCCTGCACTTTCGCTTTCTTGCGCATGCCAGCGGTGTCGACGAGCCGAAACCGCTTGCCGCGCCAGGTCCAATCGACAGCGATCGCGTCGCGGGTGATGCCCGCCTCAGGGCCAACCAACAGCCGGTCTTCACCGAGCAACGCATTCATCAGGGTCGATTTGCCCGCGTTCGGCCGCCCAATGATGGCGAGATTGACCGGCCGTTCGCCGGTTTCACCCTGCACGCTTTCGCTGCCGTGCGTCGCCGCCAACAAAGCTGCGTAGATGTCGCTCATCCCTTCGCCATGTTCGGCGGAGAGAGGAATGGGCTGACCGAGGCCTAGAGCATAGGCTTCGCCGACGCCGGTGTCGCCAGCACGGCCCTCGGCTTTATTGGCGGCCAGGATCACAGGCTTGTCGGCGCGCCGCAACAAATCGGCAAACGTTTCGTCAACTGGCGTCACACCGACCCGCGCGTCGATGAGGAAAAGGATCACATCCGCTTCGTTGATCGCTACCTGCGTCTGGGCGCGCATGCGCGCTTCCAGCGAAGTGTCGCTTATATCTTCGAAACCTGCAGTGTCGATCAGCGCTAGATCAAGATCGCCCAAACGGCCATTCGCCTGACGGCGGTCGCGCGTGACGCCGGGCGTGTCATCGACAATCGCCAGTTTCTTGCCGGCGAGGCGATTGAACAACGTGGACTTACCGACATTGGGCCGCCCGACGATCGCGAGCTTGATCGTCATTTGGCGGTCATCTTTAGCGCAGCACCACGAGCTGCGCGTTATCGGTAACAAGGTAGATTTGATCGTTTGCTGTCACCGGTGGAATGAAGACAGCGTGCCCGGTCTGACCGTGCGCGACGATCTCGCCATTCTCCGGCGTGACGCTGACGACTTCGCCCATCGAGTTGGCGAGCACCAGGCGGCCGCCGACCATGATGGGGCCAACCCATGCGACGCGGCCTTTATGTCCTTCTTCATCGCGATAGCGGCGCAGTTGCTTGACCCAATAGACGCCCCCGGTGGCTCGATCGAAGGCCGCCAGTTCGCCATCGACGCTCACCGCATAGACGACATCGCCGATCACACACGGCGTCTGCGTCGAAGCGAACGGCTTCGCCCAAATGCGCTGACCGGTGTTGATATTGATGGCGACGAGCACGCCCGAATGGCTGGCGGCGTACACGACGTTATTGCTCACCACTGGGCGTCCGGGAATGTCGTTGATCGCCGAAAGCGAAGTGAGCGCGCCGGGCCGCGAAAGTGAATCACCCCAGAGACGGCGCCCGTTAGCTGACACCACAGCCGCGAGTTCGCCCGAGGCGAACGGCGCAATCACTGTCTCGCCCGCCACCGCAACGCTTGGGGACGCGACAATGCGCGCCGGCTCGGCGATGGCTTGGAAATTCCACTGCACCGCGCCGGTGCTCGCGTCGAGCGCCAGCAAGGTGCTGTCGTTGGTGATGGCGTAAACGCGGCCGCCGACCACCGTAGGCGAGGATTGGTAGGGCGTGTTGCCTTCGGCGCGCCAAACCTCGTGACCGTTGCTCGCATCAAGGGCCACCATGAAGCCATAACCGGTGGTGACGAACACACGGCCATCCGCAACCGCCACCCCGCCGCCTTCGGCGAAGTGATCGCGGCTGTGTTGTGGGCGCAGCTGCACCGACCAGGCGCGATGGCCATTGTTAGCGTCCATCGCGGTGACGCGCTGATTGGCGTCGAGGAAAAACAAGCGCCCCTGCGCAATCACCGGCACGCTGGAGAGCGTCACGTGACGATTGGTGCCGGCGCCCAGATCGGCGCGCCATGCTTGCTGCAACGTCGCTGAGCCGCTGGCGTTGGGCGGTGAGTTGGTTTCGTTGCCCCCAGGCTGGCTCCAATTGGCCAACTCAGTGGCCGGCGGCACGACAATCGTGCGCGAGGCTAAGCTGGGGTCGGCCGTCAGCGCTTGGTCAGATGCCAAGATGGAAACACGCCCTTCTTGGGGCACAGCGTTGTGCGGCGTTTCGTCCCCGTGGCCGAACGGCAGGATCGCGCCCACGCGTTGAATGGTGGAACACCCCGATAAGGCCACAGCGGCCGCGACAATCGCGATCGGTCGCAAAGGTCTCATTGATGTGCTCCTTGAGAGGGCGTGGGCGGTGTTGCGCCCTGTGGATGCGAGTTTTGGGTAGGTGAGTTTTGAGCGTTTGCCGGCGGCGTTGCCGCCGGCAACAGCGCAAGGGTGACTTGTGCGCGCTGCCGCACGCCTTCAGGCGCGTCGAACGCCAGGGTCAAATCTTCGAGCGTGCTGCGCGCGATGTCGTTGTGACCGCTTTGCCAAGCTTGAACGGCCAAAAGTTCGCGCGCCAAAAACGAAATGCGCGAGTGCGATTGGAGCAGAGGCTGCAGGCGACGCTGCAGCGCTTCGAAGTCCTGGGTGTCGGCGGCAAGATAGGCGGCGCGCAATTGCGCGGTTTCTTTCATCACCGGATCGTGCGCGGCCGCCGCGGCTTGGTCGAACGCCGCGATGGAACCGTCCATGTCACCTTGCATCTGCAAGATCGCGGCATATTCCATCCGCGCCATGACGCGATAAGTATCCGAGCCTTGCGTGGTCAGGCGCAGAAACGCGGCCTTCGCGCCGTCCATGTTGTTCTGCTGAGCCATTTCCTGCGCGGCGCGGAACGCGGTTGATTCCTCGCGTGCCGCCTGGCGCTGATGATCGGTCCACATCTGCCAGCCGCCAATGCCGAGAAGGAACACCACAAATAGCCCAGCGAGCCAGGGTCCATAGCGCTTGAGGTCGTCCAGCAGCTGCTCCTCACGGACCCGCTGGTGGACCTCCTGAACAAAACCTTCTGTTGCGTCGTCTTTGCTCACGCGGCTGTTTCCTCGCCCTGGAACGCGCGGCGAACTCCAGCCCGCCCCCTTTATTGCCGGCAACCTCTAGCCGCGCTTGCCGTCCCCGGCAACGCGCCGCCGCTGCGGCTTGCCGCCCAGCTCATAAGTCTCGGCTGCGGCAGGAAAACGGCGGGCCCGGACATCAGCGGCATAGGCCGCGGCCGCCTTGTCGATGACCCCCTTTAGGTCCGCATAGCGGCGGACGAATTTAGGGGTCCATTCGAATAGCCCCAGCAAATCGTCGGTCACCAGGATCTGGCCATCGCATTTGGCGGAAGCCCCGATGCCGATGGTGGGGGCTTTGACGGCGGCGGTTATTTCAGGGGCAAGGGTTTCGTCTACGCCCTCAACCACGATCGCGAAGGCCCCAGCCTCGTCGGCGGCGCGGGCCTCGGCCAGCACTTTGGCGCGTTCCTCGCGGGTGCGGCCCTTGGCGCGGAATTTTCCGTCAATGTTCACCGCTTGCGGCCGCAACCCGACATGACCCATCACTGGAATGCCGCGGTCCACCAGAAACTTGATGGTGGCGCCGATATCCGGCCCCGACGCTTCCATCTTGATCGCCTGCGCGCCGGTTTGCTTGAGCACGCGTGTGGCGTTAGCGAAAGCCTGCTCGGCGCTGGCTTCGAACGAGCCGAACGGCATGTCTATTACAACGAGAGCGTGATCGGCGCCGCGCATCACCGCTTGGCCGTGCATGATCATCATGTCGAGCGTCACGCCGACCGTGTTCGGCAAGCCGTGCAACACCATCCCCACGGAGTCCCCGACCAGCAGCAGATCGCAATGCGGATCTAGGATCTCGGCGACCGGCGCAGTGTAGGCGGTGAGGCAAACAATAGGCTCGCCGCCCTTGCGCGCGCGAATGTCCGGCGCGGTCACTCGTGGCGTATCAACGTGTCGCGACATGGGCTCACCCTTGCCGCCAGACTTAGAGATTTGCTGCGCTGCACACCAGCCCAGTCGCCTTGTGGGACTGCTTTACTCTTGGGTCGCGCGATAGGCGACGACGCCGCCCGCTAGTGCGCCCGTGACGAGCATAATCTGCAACAAGCCTGCGCTCACTATTTGCATCATGTTTGCGCCTGGCCCGCTCAAAACCTCATGCGCGCGCGACATGCCAAAGCCAAACGAGGTCAGCACGTCCGGCGCAAAGTTCATGGTCATGCCGTAGAAACCGAACAACACCGCGCCGCCAGCGATGGCCCAGGCCCCGGTTTGGAATGCATTGCGCAAACGCGCCGCGCGTTCACCGCGCGCAACCGCGTGGGTGACTTGCACCGAGAAGCCATCGTCAGCCGGTTCGTGCGCTTCTGCGAAACTGCGCTTCAGGAGGGCGTCAAAATCACTCATCAGGCCGCCTCCAACATGCGGCGAAGCTTTTCCGTTCCCCTTAAGACGTGGGACTTAACGGTGCCCAGGGGAAGCCCCGTCATGTCGACAATCTCAGAGTGACTCAAACCTTCCCCATGATTCAAGGTCACGCAAAGCCTTTCTGCATCCGAGAGCTTGGCCAATGCCCGCTCTAGGTCGATTTTCGCGCCGGCTGCGGCCTCTGGCGTTGAGTCCTCCGACGCGATCGGTGAGGCGTCGTCGATCTCATCGAACACGGCCTTCTGGCGCCTTTTTGCCATCAGGAACGTGGTCACTGCGATCCTCCTAAACCAGCCCGGAAAAGCCGCCGGGGTCTCCAAGTCCCGCAATCTTTCCCATGCTTTGATGAACGCCTCTTGAGCCAAATCGTCAGCTTCCGCGGCGTTCGAACACATTCGCCTTAGCAGTGCCCGCGCCCATCCCTGGCGCCGCTTCACGAGCTCGCCGAAGGCTGCCTGGTCCCGCGCTTGGGCCGCCACGATCAAGGCGGCTTCGCCCGCCTGGGCCAGATTGATGAGCCCTCGCGTGGCCACCCTTCATAACTCTCACACGTCCCTCTTCTTGGTGGTGTAGTCGACAATCGCAAGCAACAGGAAGGCAACTCCAAGCGCGCCAAGAATAATCGCTGGAATGCGCGACCAATCATTGTCTGGGTCGACGAAATAGATGCCTCCGAACGCGGCAGCGAGCGCCAGCATCAAGATCGCGCTGCCGAGCGTGCGGCGCGGCCGGTCCACTTGTTGCTGTTTGACAGAGCCCTGCGTGAGATCGCGCATAAGCACTGGATCCAGCGGCTGACCTTTTTCGAGCGCCTGCGAGATCAGATGATGGGCCGACTGCTTCGTGCGCTCCCGAAGCCAGATTGGGATCAGGATCACAGCTGCCAGAAACCCAAAAAACACAAATGGGACAAACACATCAGCGCCCATCTCAATCTCCATAAGGCCGGGGTCTCAACGCCCCATTTACGTCACAGATGCGCTGGCTGGGGGAATTGGATGCAACCGCGATTCAACGCGCTCCGCCAGCTATCCAATCGTTCATACGGACGGTCCTTGCCATCAGATACTTAAGTTGATACTTAAGTATTGTGACCGATATGGACGGCCCCCTCGATTTGACCTTCCAAGCGCTTGGTGACGCGAGCCGCCGGGCCATGGTCGAGCGCCTCACACTGGGCCCTGCCACCGTCAGCGAACTGGCCAAACCGCTGGCCATGTCGCTACCCGCCGTCATGCAGCACCTCGCGGTGCTGGAGGAGAGCGGCCTCGTGAAGAGCGAAAAGGTCGGCCGCGTCCGCACCTGCCGCATCGATCCTAACGCCATTACGAGTGCCGAGCGCTGGCTCAACGAACGCCGCCAGCAATGGGAGCAACGGTTCGACCGACTCGGCGCCTTCCTGACCCAATCCGATGAACCTCACGAGTGACGCCCATGATGAAATTCTATTTCCACCCGCTCTCGTCCTACTGCTGGAAGGTGCTCGTCGCGCTCTATGAGAAGGGCGTCGCGTTCGAGCCGATCATCGTCAATCTGGGCGATGTCGCCGAGTCCGCCGCGTTCACCAAGCTCTCGCCAATGCGCAAGATGCCGTCGATCCTTCGCGGCGAGGAAGTTGTGAACGAGTCGAGCATTCAGATAGAATGGCTCGATAGCCTTCCTGGCGGCGCCAAGTTCATTCCTGCTGATCCGACGCAATCGCTGGACGTGCGTTCCTGGGACCGCTTTCTCGACCTTTACATTCACAATGTCATGCAACGCATCGTCGGTGATCGCTTGCGGCCAGCCGACAAGCGCGATGCATATGGCGTCGCCGAGAACAAAGCGCAGCTGCGGATCGCACTCGATGTATTTGAGAAGCACATGACTGACCGCGCGTTCGTCTCGGGCGATGCGTTTTCGCTGGCAGATTGTTCCGCAGCGCCGGCGCTTTTCTACGCCAGCAAAGTGCTGCCGTTTGAAGCTAGTCACCCAGTCACAGCCACCTATCTGAAACGGCTCAGCGAACGCCCTTCCTTCGCGCGCGTCCTGCAAGAGGCCGAACCCTTCTTCCAGTATTTCCCGAAGGAAGACGCCGCCTAGCGCGTCACACACTCAAGGAGAGACAGATGCAACGTTCCGTGAGCCACGCGACGTTCGTGATCGAACGCGCCTACAAGGCGCCCCCCTCGAAAGTGTTCGCCGCCTTCGCCAGCACCGAGGCCAAAGCGCAATGGTTCGGTAACGCCGAGGAGTTGGCGCGCACCGGTCAGAAGTCCAACTTCCAATCGGACTTCCGCGTCGGCGGCAAAGAGAGCATCAGCGGAACCTTCCACGGCAGCGCCGTGACGCACGCCTACGACGCGACGTTCTGGGACATCGTCGAAAACGAGCGCATCGTGATCGGCTACCAAATGCACCTCGATCAGACGCGCATCTCAGTGTCGGTTGGCACGACGGAAATCAAACCAGACGGCGCGGGTTCGACGCTCATCTACACTGAGCAAGGCGCCTTCCTTGACGGCTACGACGATGCCGGCGCGCGTGAGCGCGGCACGCAAGGATTGTTCGATCAACTCGAACGGCATCTGGCGCGTTGAGGAGAGTAATCCATGACCAACACCAATCACGGCGCATTCTTCATCGAACGCCGCTACGACGCCGCCCCTCAACGTGTGTTCGCCGCATGGAGCGACCCCGCCGCCAAGCGCGCTTGGTTCGTTGAAGGCAAAGGCTGGGAATTGCGCTCTTACGAACTCGATTTCCGCGAAGGCGGTCGCGAAACTTCCAGTTTCCGTTTCCTCGACGGCGTCAAGACCTTCGGCGAAGAAACGATCTTCGGCAACGAGACCGTCTAAGATGAAATTATTCCGAATGAGCGGCTGATCTTCACTTATTCGATGAGCCGCAACGGCAAGCGCTTCTCGGTCTCGCTAGCCACAGTCGAGTTCAAACCTGACGCCGGCGGTACGCGGCTCCTCTTCACCGAGCACGCCGCGTTTTTCGAGGGCGCCGACGGCGTCAAGATGCGCGAGCAAGGCTGGCAGGAATTGCTGGGCAAACTAGCTGAACACCTGAAAGTTTAGGACAACCACCATGAAAAAGTTTCTCGCGATATACACTGGCACTGCTGCTGGACGCGAACGCTGGAATGCCTTGAGCGACTCCGAACGCAAACAGCGCGAGGACAAGGGGATGAAGGCGTGGGGCGCGTGGGCCGAAGAGCACCAATCCGACACTGTCGAAAACGGCGGCCCGTTAGGCAAAACCAAACGCGTCGACCAAAGCGGCGTCACGGACATTCGCAACACCATGGCGGCATACACCGTTGTGCAGGCGGACTCACACGAAGCCGCCGCCAAGATGTTCGAAGGCCACCCGCACTTCACCATCTTCCCCGGCGACGGCGTCGAGGTTATGGAAGTTCTGCCGATGCCGGGCTGATAGGCTACCGGCGGTCCACATGACGCCCAAGTCCATCACCATCCAACTCGATGGCGCCGATACCACATCGGGCCTTTGGCTCGCACCGTCGAACGCAAGAGCCGCTTACGTCTTCGCGCACGGCGCAGGCGCCGGCATGGCGCACAAATCCATGACCGCGATCGCGGATGGTTTGGCTGAACGCGGCATCGCCACGCTGCGCTACAACTTCCTCTACATGGAGCGCGGCTCCAAGCGCCCCGACGCGCCCGCGCTCGCACACGCCGCCGCACGCGCCGCCGTCGACGAAGCGACGCGCCTCGCGCCGAACTTGCCGCTCTTCGCCGGCGGCAAATCCTTCGGCGGCCGCATGACCAGCCAAGCGCAAGCGTTGGCGCCTCTACCAAATGTGCGCGGCCTCATCTTCTTCGCGTTTCCGCTGCATCCAACCGGCAAGCCAAGCGACGATCGCGCCAGGCACCTGGGCGACGTGAAAATCCCAATGCTCTTCCTGCAAGGAACACACGATGCACTCGCTGAGCTCAATCTGCTGAAACCAGTCGTCAAGAGACTCGGTGCAAACGCTACACTGCATTTGGAAACGGACGCCGATCACAGCTTCCACGCCCCCGCGAAATCCGGACGCAAGGATGCGCAAGTGCTCGTTAGCATTCTCGACGCCGCGGCTGGGTGGATGAGCGAACGCGCTTAGCCGAATTGCTTCGTGTAATTGTCTGGCTTGAAGCCAACAATCAGCTTCCCACCCGCATCCAACACCGGCCGCTTGATCATTGACGGCTGCGCCAGCATCAGCGCGATCGCCTTCTTCTCCGTGACGTTCTCGCGATCCTTGTCCGGGAGCTTGCGAAATGTCGTGCCGGCGCGGTTGAGCAGCAACTCCCAGCCAACCTCTTTCGCCCACGCCTCCAAGCGTAACTTGTCGATGCCCTCAGTCTTGTAGTCGTGAAACGCATACTTCACGCCGTGGTCATCCAACCAGACGCGCGCCTTCTTCATCGTGTCGCAATTCTTGATGCCGTAGATCGTGACCGCCTTCGCCATCAAGCGCGTGCCCACAGCATGCGGCGCATCATCAACAACACGGTGCTAACAATAATAACCGGACCAATTGCGGGACCCATCGCGCCAAAGGCATTGCCGATCGCGGGGCCGGCCAACGCCAGAACCGCTGCTGCCACGCAGCCAGCGCCAAGCCAAAGACCGATCGCGTTTACATTGCGGCGCTTCTGCGCACGCACCAGCGCCTCAGCGAGAAAGTATGCATCCAGAGCCGGCGGCTCGTGCTCGGCAAAGAATTGCGAAAGAAGTTCGTCTTTGTCCGTCATGGGCCTTCGCCTAACGCTGCAAGCAAACGCTCCCGCCCGCGCGAGACGTGAGATTTGACCGTCCCCAGCGGCATTTCAAGCGCGGTCGCCGCCTCGGTGTGCGAATAGCCGCCCGCCAGACACATCGCCACGCAGGCGCGCTGATCGAGCGGCAGGCTCGCCAAGGCTTCTGCCAGCGCCACGCGCGTGGCTGGATCAAGCGGCCCGTCGCCTTGCTCAAGGTCGTGATACGCCGTGTCGCGTTCACGCGCGCGGGCTTCCGAGCGCCGCGAGGCCAACATCTTGCGCCACGCGATCCCACACAGCCACGAGCGCAAGCTCGACTCGCCGCGGAATTGCCCAATGCGTTCCCACGCGGCGAGAAACGTCTCCTGCGCCAAATCGTCGGCCTCCGCGAAATTTCCGCACGATCGGCGCAGAAAGCCGCGCACGCCCTGCTGATGCGAACGCACCAGGCGCGCGAACGCGACATGATCTCCAGCGCGCGCCGCATCGATGAGCGGCGCGTCTGCGTCGATCATCATTTGCGGCCGGCGAAGGTCGCCATCAGCGCCATAATGAGCGCGCCGAAAGCGAGGATGCCCATCACCACAGTGATGACCATGAATGCGGAATGCGCGTCATTGTCGAAGCTGCTCGCGCCGACGCCGAAGCCGCCCGTCAACGCGATGAATACGAAAAACGTCCACCACGCGCCGCTGACGCGATCCTGACGCACACCCATCATCGCGGGCGGCTCGCCGTCCTGCGAGAGCGCCTTCAGCAATTCCTGCGGCGGCTCCTTGCCTTGCTCAGCATAGGTGCGAAGCAGATCCATAGCTCGGTTCTGCCTGTTGTTTTGCTGAAGCATGGCTACGAGGCCGCAAAGCATTCCCATGATGGGAAAAATCAGCCACCAGAATTGTCTAAAAAGATCGACCATCGAACACGCTCCATGCTTTGCGCTTTCGATCCTTAGTATCCGCCAGTAGCGCCGATGGATGCAGCTTGACTTTGCCCTCCAGTTCGCCTTTCGTTCCGACGCCGAAACGAGGAGACACGCCGATGTCCGACAAACTCACCTTCTACACAAACCCCATGTCGCGCGGCCGCATCATCCGCTGGATGCTTGAGGAGGTCGGCCAGCCCTACGAGACGGTCGTGCTGGACTACGCCTCGACAATGAAGGGCGACGACTATTTAAAGATCAATCCGATGGGCAAAGTCCCGGCCATCAAACACGGCGACACAATCGTCACTGAATGCGCTGCAATTTGCGCCTATCTCGCTGACGCCTTCCCACAAGCCAAGCTGGCGCCGCCGCCGACCGACAAGCTGCGCGGGCCCTATTATCGCTGGCTATTCTACGCGGCCGGCCCCGTCGAAGCGATGACCAGCAATCACGCGATGGGCTGGGTCGCGCCACCCGACAAGCAACGCATGTTCGGTTATGGATCGCGCGAAGCAGTGCTCGACACGCTCGAGAAAGCAGTGTCGGCGAACGACTATTTAGCAGGAAGCTTTTCGGCCGCTGACGTCTATCTCGGATCGCAAATCGGTTGGGGCTTGCAATTCGGCACGTTGGAAAAGCGCCCGGCGTTTGAAACTTATTTCGGCCGCCTCGCGGTGCGTCCGGCCGCCAAGCGAGCCAACGAAATTGACGACAAGCTCATCGCTGACATGAAGAAAGCGGGCTGAGCCATGAAAGACCTGTTCTCGCTCAAAGGCCGCACGGCGCTCATTACCGGCGGTTCTCGCGGCATTGGCAAGATGATCGCCGAGGGTTTCCTCACACAAGGCGCGAAAGTCTATATCACCGCGCGCAAGGGTTCGGCGCTTGAGGAAACGGCGCAGGAATTATCGAAGCTCGGCACCTGCATCCCGATCGCCGGCAACGCTTCGGGCGCTGACGGGGCAAAGGAATTGGCCGCGTCCTATCTCAAGCACGAGCAGAAGCTCGACATTCTCGTCAACAATGCCGGCGCTGCCTGGGGCGCGGAGTTTGCCGAGTTTCCCGAAAGCGGTTGGGACAAAGTCGTGGACCTCAATATGAAGACGCCCTTCTTCCTGGCCCAAGCGCTGCACGGCGCCATGAAAGGCGCCGCCACTAAGGGACGCCCCGGCAAGATCATCAACATCGCCTCCATCGACGGCGTGTCGGTCAACATGCAGGAGACGTATTCCTACGCCGCCAGCAAGGCCGGCCTCATCCACCTCACCAAGCGCATGGCGATGCGGCTCATTCAGGACAACATCGTCGTCACCGCCATTGCGCCCGGCGCGTTCGCCTCCGACATGAACCGCATGGCCCGCGATCATGGCGAAATGGTCTCACAAGCCATTCCCGCCAAGCGCATCGGCGAAACCGAAGACATGGCGGGTGCTGCAATTTTCCTTGCCTCGCGCGCCGGCGATTATGTCGTCGGCTCTACGCTCATCGTCGATGGCGGCGTCGCCTACGCGCGCAGTTGAAGTCTAACGGCGCTTCTTGTTGTCCGGATGGCGGAAGCAGCTCACGGCATGGTCATTGACCATGCCGACGGCCTGCATGAACGCGTACACGATCGTCGGCCCAACAAACTTGAAGCCGCGCTTCTTCAGGTCTTTCGACATTGCGCGTGAAATGTCCGTCTCGGCAGGAGCGCGATCCTTAAGCTTGATGTGATTGATGATGGGCTTGCCGTCGACAAAGCTCCAAATGTGCTTCGAAAAGCCCGGCCCCTCCATCAGCTCTAGCCAGGCGTGGGCGCCCAACACAACGCCTTCGATTTTCGCGCGGTTGCGGACAATGCCTTCATCGCCCAATAGCTTTTCGATTTTCTTCGGTGGGTAGCGCGCGATCTTCTCCGGGTCGAAGCCGTCGAACGCGCGCCGATAATTCTCGCGCTTACGGAGAATAGTAATCCACGAGAGCCCCGCCTGCGCGCCTTCGAGCATCAGCATTTCGAAAAGTGCTCGATCGTCGCGCTGGGGCACGCCCCATTCGCGGTCGTGATAGTTGAGATAGAGCGGATCGCTGCCCGGCCACGCGCAGCGCGGCAGATCGGCGCGCTTGCTCACTTCTGCTCCAGAAGGCGCGACACGATCAGCTCGGCTGCGCTTGCTGCATCCACCTTCATCGTGTCGACGACAATCTCCGGATTTTCCGGCGGCTCGTAAGGACTATCGACGCCGGTGAAATTCTTCAACTGCCCCGCACGCGCTTTCCTGTAGAGTCCCTTCACGTCCCGCTTCTCGGCTTCCGCCAGCGGCGTATCAACGAACACCTCGAAGAACTCGCCTTGCGGCACCAAGCCACGCGCCATCTGTCTTTCCGCCCGGAATGGCGAAATGAACGAAACCAGCACGATGAGGCCGACATCGGTCATCAGCTTCGCCACCTCGCCAACGCGTCGGATGTTTTCGACGCGATCTGCATCGGTGAAGCCGAGGTCGCGATTAAGTCCATGCCGGATATTGTCACCATCGAGCAGCACCGTGTGCTTGCCCATTGTATTGAGCTTTTTCTCCACGAGGTTCGCGATCGTTGACTTGCCCGCCCCCGATAGGCCAGTGAACCAGAGCACCGCCGGCTTCTGGTTCTTTAGCGCCGCGTGAGAAGCTCGCGTAACGTCCATCGCCTGCCAATGCACGTTCTGCGCACGGCGCAGCGCGAAATGGATGAGCCCAGCGGCCACCGTCGCGTTGCTCATGCGATCGATCAGGATGAAACCGCCCGTATCCTGGTTCTGCGCGTACTGATCGAACGCCACCGGCTGATCGAGGCTCACATTGCACACCGCGATCTCATTCAGCTCCAACGTCTTACCCGCGAGCCGTTCCAGCGTGTTGACGTTGATGGTGTACTTAATGTCCGTGATCTGCGCGGCGACGGTCTTGGCGCCAATCTTCAGCCAATATGAGCGGCCAGGCAGCAACTCATCTTCCGCCATCCAAACAACGGTCGTCTCGAACTGATCCGACGCTTCCGGCGCGTCAGCGCTCGCCGCGATCACGTCGCCACGCGAGCAATCGACATCATCCGCCAACGCCAGCGTCACTGATTGCCCAGCAACCGCTTCCGCCAGATCGCCATTCTTCGTCACGATGCGCGCGATGGTGCTAGTTTTGCCGGATGGTGAAATCCGAATCTTCTCACCGGGCTTCACGCGGCCGCCGGCAATCTGCCCAGCAAAACCACGGAAATCCAGGTTCGGCCGGCTCACCCATTGCACCGGCATGCGGAACGGGCCGCGCGCGCGCCGCGTGTCATCGATTTCGACCTTATCGAGATGCTCCATCAGCGACGGGCCCGCGTACCAAGGCGCCGCCGCGCTTTTCGCTACAACATTGTCGCCCTTCAGCGCCGACATCGGGATCGCCAACACTTCGCCCAATTCAATTTGCGCCGCGAAGTCATTGTGCTCAGCGACGATCGCGTCGAATGTTTCACGCGACCATTCGACCAGATCCATCTTGTTCACCGCCAGAACGACGCGGCGAATGCCCATCAGCGACACCAAATACGAGTGCCGCCGCGTCTGCGTCAGCACGCCCTTGCGCGCATCGACCAGGATCACAGCGAGATCGGCGGTCGAAGCGCCAGTCACCATATTACGCGTATATTGCTCGTGACCGGGCGTATCGGCGACGATGAACTTGCGCTTGTCGCTCGCAAAGAAGCGATAGGCGACATCGATGGTGATGCTCTGCTCGCGCTCGGCCGCCAGCCCATCCAGCAATAAAGCGAAATCCAGTTCGCCGTTCTGCGTGCCGACTTTCTTTGAATCCGCCGTCAGCGCCGCCAGCTGGTCCTCGAACAGCATTTTAGAATCGTAAAGCAGCCGCCCGATCAAAGTGGATTTGCCATCATCCACACTGCCGCAGGTGATGAAGCGGAGCAGTGATTTTTGCTGTTGCTCAGCCAGATACGCTTCGACGCCGCGCGCCAGTTCAGAAGCATCGGCCATTAGAAATAGCCCTCCTGCTTCTTCTTCTCCATGCTCGCGGACTGATCGCGATCGATAACCCGGCCTTGGCGCTCGCTCGTCACGCTGACCAGCATTTCGCCGATGATGCCTTCCAGCGTCTCCGCTTCACTCTCGACTGCGCCGGTCAGCGGATAGCAGCCAAGCGTCCGGAAACGCACCTTGCGC
>JBAQGO010000102.1:0-10959 GCA_049287825.1 Vitreimonas sp.
GCGCTCGATTGGGCCGTGGCAGGGCATCTTTAGTGCATAACTTCACTCAGAGTCATTCCGGGCGAGCGGAGCGAGACCCGGAACCCAGGGATCGTAGAGCACAGTTTTGTTGCTCCTGGGTTCCGGATGACGCTTCGCGTCTCCGGAATGACTTTGGTTTGGATTTTTAGTGATGGCGCAAATAATAAAAGTTGCCGCCCTCCAAGCCGCCTTCGGCGAGGACATGGCCGCCAACATCAAGACGGTGGAGCGCCTGGTGCGCGACGCCGCCAAACAGGGCGCGCAAGTCATCCTGCCGCCTGAGCTCTTCCAAGGTCCGTACTTCTGCACCGCGCAAGAAGAGAAGTGGTTCGCCACCGCATATCCCGCCGCCACGCACCCATGCGTGCAAGCCATGCAGCCGCTCGCTAAAGAGCTCGGAATCGTCATTCCCGTCTCGATCTTCGAACGCGACGGGCCGCTCTATTTCAACTCCATCGTCATCCTCGACGCTGACGGCGCCAATCTCGGCACGTACCGCAAAAGCCATATCCCCGACGGCCCGGGCTACATGGAAAAATACTATTTCCGCCCCGGCGACACCGGCTTCAAAGTTTGGGACACCAAGTTCGGCCGCATCGGCGTCGGCATTTGCTGGGACCAATGGTTTCCCGAATGCGCGCGCGCCATGGCGCTGATGGGCGCGCAAGTGTTGTTCTATCCCACCGCCATCGGCAGCGAACCGCACGACGCCACGCTCGACACCCGCGACCCCTGGCGCCGCGCCATGTGCGGCCACGCTGTGTCGAACGTCATCCCCGTCGTCGCCGCCAATCGCATCGGCACGGAAACCGTCGGCGCGCAGACGCAGACCTATTATGGCTCAAGCTTCATCGCCAACCATCGCGGCGATCTCGTCGAAGAACTCGGCCGCACCGAAGAGGGTGTGCTGGTGCACGAATTCGATCTCGATTTCCTAGACTGCCACCGCGCCGCCTGGGGCTTCTTCCGCGACCGCAGGACGGAATTTTATAAATAGATGACTGAGAAACTCCGCATCGATTTCGTCTCAGACATCGCCTGCCCGTGGTGTGTCGTCGGGTTGCGCTCACTTCAGCAAGCGCTCGCCAACATCGGCGATGCCGTTCAAGCCGAAATCCACTTCCAGCCGTTCGAGCTCAATCCGAACATGGCGCCGGAAGGGGAGAACACCACTGAGCATGTCACCAAGAAATACGGCTCATCGCCCGAGCGCTCAGTCGCAGCGCGCCAAGCCATCAAGCAGGCCGGCGAAAATCTGGGCTTCACCTTCAACTACAATCCAGACAGCCGCATCTGGAACACCTTCGACGCGCATCGCCTGCTGCATTGGGCCGAGCAAGAAGGCCGCGCGCTTCAGCTCAAGGAAGCGCTGTTCAAGTTCAACTTCACCGACCAGCGTCCCACCAACGATCCTGCCGCTTTGATCGACGCCGCCCGCGAAGCCGGTCTTGATCCAGCGCGCGCCGCGCAAATCGTCGAAAGCGACGAGTTCACGGATGAGGTGCGCGCCCTAGAAGCCTTCTGGCAACAACGCGGCATTCATGCTGTGCCCTCGATCATCTTCAATCAGCACTGGCTGCTGCAAGGCGCCCAACCGCCCGAACAGTTCGAACGCGCCATCCGCGCCATCATCACCGGCGCCGTTAAGCCAGCGCCGGCCGCCGCAAGCTAAAACTGGTTCGGTTCCTGCATGCCGGTGTGTAGAACGTTCACCAAGTCCCATTAACCGAATCCGCGCGATGCCATTCGCTGACACTTTTCGCGCCATCAAGCGCGTCGGCCGCCCTCTGAAACCGTATCTGGCGGCAATGGGCTCGCACACCTATGGCCAATACGGCGAAGACGCTTTGGTGTTCAGCGCCCTGAAACCTTCTCGCCGCGGCTTCTATGTCGATGTCGGCGCCTACGATCCGCTCGAAGGCTCCAACACCTACAAGCTTTACCAACGCGGCTGGCGCGGCCTCACCATCGAGCCCAACCCCAAGCCCGTGTGGAAGTTCAAGCTGCTGCGCGGCGGCGACACGCACTTGACCATGGGCATCGCCGCAGCGCCCGAAACCTTGAAATACTACGAGTTCGACATCGCCATGCTCAACACCATGGATGGCGATCGCGCCAAGGCGCTCGACGCGGAAGGCCACAAAATCGTCCGCACCCGCGAAATCCCGTGCGAACGGCTCGATAAGATCCTCACCGAACGCGCACCAGGCAAACATATCGATTTGCTGAATGTCGATTGCGAAGGCGCTGACCTTACGGTGTTGCAAACCATCGATTTCGTCGAGCATCGGCCCACCGTGATCATCATGGAAGACCTCGACGCCTATTACGGCATGCGCAACAACGATGCGCCGAGTTCGATCATGCAATTCATGACTTCGCGCGGTTACGCGCCAATCGCGCGGCTGGTCTACTCAACAGTTTACGTTGCGCTCGATTGGCGCACGCTGAACCAGCGCTCCAACGCCTATCGCGAAGCCGCGATCCACCCTGGACTGCTGCCGGAGGGCGACGTTCCCAAGTTTAAAGCTGAAGAGATGAAAGTCGCGGCTGCGGGTTAAGCAGCGCGCGCCACTTGCTCGACGCGCACTTCAAGCGCCGCCTCGAGCCGATCGCGTGCATGAAAGCCCTCTAGCTTCCCGACGACGCACCCGTCGCGCACGACCAAAATCGTCGGCAGCATGCGCACTGCGTAATGCTTTTTGGACGCTTCGGAGCAAAGCGCGTCAACGTACCCAAACCGCATGTCATTGAGCCTATCGGCCCAAAGTTCGGCGAATACGTGCGACTGCGCCAAGGTCGGTTTTCCGTTGTGGGAGCCGAACAGCACCAGCCCAAGTCCCCGCCCCGCGACGAAAGCGGGGAGGGCGTCGTCGTCGAGCTTCTTGAGGGTTGGGGTTTCGAACATGCTAAGGGAACACGGCCGGGTCGTTTTGGTTTCGTGCCGCGCGTCACACAGGCGCGTGAGTGTTGTTATTGCCGCACTTTCCCCAGGATGACGCTGTCGCGCACGCCCAAATGCGTCTTCCAATTGCCCCGCAACAGCCCCTCCCGCTGGAACCCGGCGCGCAGGAAAAGCGAGAGCGAGGCCGAATTGTCGGGGTCCACATCGGCGGCAATGCGGTGCAGGTCGAGTGTCTCGAACCCATAGTCGCAGACCAGCGCGAGCGCCTTCGACGCCAATCCGCGCCTGGTCGCATCCGGCCGCATGATGATGCCGATATCGGCGACACCTTCACGCAATTGGAACAGGGCGATCCGCCCCAGTGCCTCGCCGCCGCTTTCAGTGATGGCCCAGGCATGGCCAGCTGCGATCGTGTCCTCAATATAGGCGGCGGTCTGCGCCACGGTCTTATGGGCCGCGCTCGACCAATATTGGTGCGTCTGCGGATCGCTATGCGCTGCAAACAGCGCATCAGCGTCTGACATTTGCAGTGGGCGCAGCATCACGCCGGGCGCCTCGAGGAGAGGCGGGTGTGTCATGCTTCCGCCTTCAAGCGTGCACTGGCGCGCTGCTTCACGCTTTCACTGCGCAACTGGCCGCAGGCGGCGAGGATGTCGCGCCCGCGCGGCGTGCGGATGGGCGAGGAATAGCCGGCGCGGTTGAGCACCTCGGCGAACTTCTCGATGGTTTCCCAATCCGAGCACTCGTACTGGGCGCCCGGCCATGGGTTGAAGGGGATCAGATTGATCTTCGCCGGGATGCCGGCCAGCAGCTTCACCAGCGCCTTCGCTTCGGGCAGCGTGTCGTTCACACCCTTGAGCATCACATATTCGAAGGTCACGCGCTTGGCGTTGCCAAGACTCGGATAAGTCCGGATCGCGGCGAACAATTCCTCCAGATTGTACTTCTTGTTGAGCGGAACCAATTCGTTGCGGAGCGCATCGTTTGTCGCGTGCAGCGAAATCGCCAGCATCGCGCCTGTGCGTTCGCCCAGTTCGGCAATCTTCGGCGCGACGCCTGCCGTCGATACGGTGATGCGCCGGCGCGAGATGGAGATGCCGTCTCCGTCGGAGACGATGTCGATCGCTGCCGCCACATTGTCCAAATTGTAGAGCGGCTCACCCATGCCCATGAACACGATGTTGGTGAGCGTGCGGTCTTCGTTCGAGGTCGGCCATTCGCCCAGCGCATCGCGGGCGATCATCACTTGCTGCACGATCTCGGCGGCGGAGAGATTGCGCACCAGTTTTTGCGTGCCGGTGTGGCAGAAGGTGCAATTCAGCGTGCAGCCGACTTGCGAGCTGACGCACAACGCGCCGGAGCGGCCGACATCGGGGATGAACACGCACTCACCTTCGACGCCCGGCCCAAAACGGATCAGCCATTTGCGTGTGCCATCCTGAGAAATCTGCTGCGTGACGATTTCCGGCCGCGCGAGAGAGTAGTGCTCCGCCAGGGTCGCGCGAAGCTCCTTGGCGACGTTGGTCATCTGCGAAAATTCAGTGACCCCGTAATGGTAGATCCAGCGCCACAATTGCTCGGCGCGCATCCGCGCTTTGCCCGCGTCGACGCCGATGGCGACGAGCTTTTCGGCCAGCTCCTGTTTGGTCAGGCCGGCGAGCGAGGGCAGGGCGGATTGCACGCGCGGGTTATGGGGATCGCCGTGGGCGGGGACAATCCCTTTCACGGATTGAGACAATGCTTGCACGCCGGTTTTTGCAGGCTAGCCTCCGGCGCCTAAGCAAGGGAGGCGGGAAATGAAACCAGACGCAGCAGGCGGCTACGACCCAAACACGGTCCCTCCGGAAACTGCTCAAATGCTGGCGGCGATGGGGCCGTTCTTCGCAACGTTCGGGCTCGTTATGCTCGCCGTCTGCGTGTTCATGATTTTCTGCTATTGGAAAATTTTTTCAAAGGCGGGCTATTCCGGGGCGCTGTCGCTGTTGATGATCGTGCCGCTGGTCAACCTCATCATGTTCATCTGGTTTGCCTTCGCGGATTGGCCGGTGCTGAAGGGCCAACAGCAGCAAGGCGTCGTCAAAGGTTAGCCAAGCCGAAAACGTAATCACGTAACAAGCCCCTCGCTGTGGCCGGCGAGGGGGCAACTTGTGTCCGGGCGCAACGCTGCATAAATGTGAGTGTAGCGAGGTGCACGCCCATGCTGACCCTGCTGGTCCTGTTCTTCATCCCGACGATCATCGCGATCGCGCGCGGCGCCAGTCCGATCGGCGTCTTCCTGCTCAACTTCTTGCTGGGCTGGACGATCGTGTTCTGGTGGGTGGCGCTGATCTGGTCGCTCGTGGCGACGCCGCGCGTGCGCTACGTGCCAGTATATCGCTAGCTCCCGTCATCCTGGACGCACGAAGTGCGGCCGGGATCCAGGAGTCGCAAGGCTCGACTCTCTACGATTCCCGGATCCCGGTCGCCCCAGGATGACGGTCAGCGCTTCGCTTTCGGCGCTTCCGTCATTTCCAGCTTCGGACCACCCGGCATGATTGGGCGCGCCGGATAGCCGCCGAGCGTCAGCAGGCGATCGTACATGACCAGCGCGCCGGCGAGGCCGACGTTTAAGCAGAACTTGGTCGGAATTTTCACCACGTGCTTGCAGCGGGCCAGCAGTTCAGGTGACAGCGAGCCGCGCTCGCGCCCGAGCACGTATGCCGCCGCGCTCGGGTGCTGGAAGCGCGGCAACTCGACAGCATCGTCCGTCAGCTCAACGCCAACCAACACGCAGCCGCGCGGCAGCCGCATCGCGTCGAGCGTGTCCCACGCGTAGTAGGGCATGTGATCGAAGCTGCGGGAGGTGTCGCTATTATAGGCTTGGCGCACTTTCGGATGCGCGTTGATTGTGAAGAAGAAGCTGGAACCGAAGGCGTGCGACGTGCGCATCAGCGCGCCAAGATTCATCGGCTTCGATATCTCCTCCGCGCCAATGCCGAAATACCCGCGCATCAGTGATACTGACCGTACCATGGCGATAAACGAGTCGGAATAAACGGCCACCATCTGCGATCGACGCCGCCGAGATCTCTAATAATTTGCGCTTGTTCTGGCGTCAGCAGCCACGCTTGACCATCATTGCCACCGCCGTTGTCCAAGAAGTGCAACCGGTCCGATACGGGGGATCGCTCAAGGATGTCGTTTACGATCTCGAATGCGGCGGTCGTGGCCACAGCTTGCGCAGTTTCGTCGTCGACCCGCCAAATGATGCGGACTTGGCCGGAAATCACGACAGAATATGGGTCCGTTGCGCTCACTGGAAATTGATCTTGGACGTCAGGCACGTGAATATTGCGAGCTGCGAGCAGGGGCCGAATCTGCTCATGCATCCACTGTCCGACGCCGCCTTCCGCGAGATCCTCGATATCGGCGAATGCAAGGCGCTTTGGATGACTTAGCGCGCCCGCAAATCCCTCCCTTGCAATCGCTTGTTGGATTACTGGGCGCGTTCGGTCATCCAGGTCGCTCAGATACCCTGCATTTTCCAATGCAGCGGCAAGTTGCTTGCTTGCTCTCGCCATCCCAGGTGCAACTCCGAGAAACAACGCTCCGAAAATGAGAGAACGTCGTCGCATCAGCGCCGACGACAATTCACATACGGCCCGCCAGCGACGCCGGAGAGCTGCACTTGGCCAGCGTGCTCCCAGTATTCGACCGAACCGTTGGAATACCGCGCGCCAGAAGCGGATTGCGCGTGCACGAGATTGTACGTGCGCCCATTCACCGAAACCACGGCGCTGTTGCGGGTGAAACCGACAGTGAAGGAATGGCCGCCGTCGCAATGCCAACTAAAGCGTCCGCCAACGCTGCCGCCGCCTCCGCTGCCTGAGATGCCGCCTTCAGTGGAGCACGCCGCGAGCGCGACGAAACATGCAAGGACAAGTAGGCGCTTCATGCTCAGCGATGGCAGTTGGTGTACGGCCCACCCGCCGCGCCGTTGAGCATCGCTTCGTTGCCGTGCTCCCAATACTCGACCGTGCCGTCGGTGTAGCGCGTGCCCGAGCCAGCGACGACGCCCGGCAAGGAATAGGTGCGCCCGCCTGCGAACACTTCGGCGTTGCCTTCATTGGTGAGATGCATGCTGAACGCCGCGCCGCCATCGCAGCGCCATTGGGTTTGGCCTGTTGCCGCGCCGCCAGACGTCGTGCACGCCGCAAGCGCCGCAAAACTCGCAAGTACCAGAAGCTGTCTCATGAGCTCACCTAAACGTTTTGACTTCGCGCAGACCGGAGCATGAAGCGATTCCCCGTTTCATACCTTGGCTGATGAACGGGGTGGCAATGTGGCCTGTAGCGTCCACCGCGATTAAGCCGCCGGAGCCGCCAAGCTTGCGCACGTCTTCGATCACGCCGAACGCCGCTTCATCCAGAGTCTGCCCCGCGTACGCTATTCGGGCCGAAACATCCGCCGCCGCATTCACGCGCATGAAGTATTCGCCTTGTCCCGTGCATGACACGGCCGCGCGCTCGTCGGCCCAGCAGCCGGCTCCGATGATCGGGGTGTCGCCGACGCGGCCCGGCATCTTGCCCTGCAAGCCGCCGGTCGATGTCGCGGCCGCCAGCCGGCCCGACGTATCGAGCGCCACAACGCCAATCGTGCCGGTCTTGGCCTCAGTACTCGAAAGCCCGCTGGCGGCGGTTACGTAATAACTCTTGGGATCGTCGACGCGCGCAAATCCTTGGGCGCCTGCGAATTGCGCCGCACCTTCGCTGGTCAGAAGTACGTGCGACGTCTTCTCCATCACGCCGCGCGCCACGCGCACCGGCGAGAGAAACCCCTGCAGCGCCGCCACCCCGCCAGCCGCACGCGTGGAGCCATCCATGATCGAAGCATCGAGTTCGACCACGCCATCCGCATTCGGCGCGGCGCCTTTCCCGGCTTGGTGCAAGCCGCTGGCCTCCAGCGCCTCGGCCATCGCCGTCACCACGTCGAGCGCGCCCTCGCCGCGCGCCAGCATCGCCGCACCCTGTTCGAGCAGGGCGGCCATGTGCTCTTCCTCATGTTTGTAAACGCGCTCGGCGATCGCGCCGGCGCCGCCATGCAAAGCGAGGGACCAAGTCGAAGTCATGGGCGCTCTATAGACCGCTTCGGTGACAGTGCTAGTTTGGTTCAATCGACGCCGGGCGCGCCCGGCTGCCGATGTGCCCCTCGCGCCAGCCGACATAGAGACCGATCAACGTGGCGGTCGGAATGAAGCCGTCGATCTGGTCGGTGAAGTCGGCCAGTTCCCAGAAATACACGAGGCCTGCGCGGCCCCAGAGTGCTGTCGCGACTATGCCGCCGACGCCGTCCTCAACCGTGCCCAGGATCGGAATGCGCCCTAACGTGAAGTCAGCCAGATCGATGATCACGGAGATCGCGAGACGCCAGAAGAAGCCTTGTCGGGTCATCGTTGCTCATCCTCGGCCTTGGGCTAGAACGCATCTACGCCGGGGGTCGGCGGCATCCAAGAGGCGCCATCATGAAAGCACTACTCAGCACCAAAGTCGGCCCACCGGAGGCGCTTGAATATGCCGACCTTCCCGACCCGGTAGCGGGTGAGGGCGAGGTGGTGATCGCGGTGAAGGCGGCGGGCGTGAATTTCCCCGACAGCCTGATTATCGAGGACAAATATCAGTTCAAACCCGAGCGCCCCTTTGCGCCAGGCGGCGAAATCGCCGGCGTGGTCGAAAGCGTCGGCGCCGGCGTGACAAACTTGAAAGTCGGCCAGCGCGTCATCGGCTCACTCGGCTGGGGCGGATTTGCTGAGAAAGTGAAGGCGCAAGCCGCGCGCGTTCTGCCGATCCCGGACGCCATGCCGTTCGACGAAGCCAGCGCCTTCATCCTCACCTACGGCACCTCGTACTACGCGCTGAAAGATCGCGGCGTTGTGAAGCCCGGCGAAGTCGTGCTGGTGCTCGGCGCCGCCGGCGGTGTCGGCATCGCGGCCATCGAATTGGCGAAAGCCATGGGCGCCCGCGCGATCGCCGCTGTTTCGAGCAAAGATAAGGCGGCCTTCGCTAAAGAAGCCGGCGCCGACGACACCATCATCTACCCGACCGGCGATCTCACCCGCGATCAAAGCAAGCAGCTCGCGGAGGATTTCAAGCGCGTCTGCGGGGGCGGCGTTGACGTGCTCTACGATTCCGTAGGCGGCGCTTATTGCGAGCCGGCGTTGCGCGCGATGAACTGGAACGGCCGCTATCTGGTGATCGGCTTCCCGGCGGGCATTCCCGCACCGCCGCTCAATCTCACGCTGCTAAAGAGTTCGTCGATCGTCGGCGTGTTCTGGGGCGCGTCAGTAGCGCGTGAACCGGAGCTGCACAAAGGCAACGTCCGGGATCTCTTCAAGCTTTACAGCGAAGGCAAGATCAAGCCGCGCATCTCGGCACGCTATCCGCTGAAAGAGGGCGGCAAGGCGATCCGGTCGTTGATGAACCGAAGCGCACAAGGCAAACTGGTGGTGACTGTCGAATGAGACACTTCTTCGTCCACATGTTCGATCCAGGCTGGACCAGCTCACCCGCCAGCTGGATCGGGGTCGTTTGGTCAGTATGGGCGCTGTCTTGGGTGGCCGCCGCAATCTGGTCGCGCCAAACCGCTGCGCGCGCGAGTTTTGCGCAAGAAGCCCCGTATCGCATCATCACGATGATCGGCGTCATTCTGCTCTTTGGCTTCTTCGACTTTCGCAGCTTTCCTTACGGTTGGGATGTTAGCGAACCAGTGATGTGGATGCTGCTCGCACTCGTCACGGCTGGCTTCCTGTTCGCGTGGTGGGCGCGATTGCATCTCGGCACGCTGTGGTCCGGCACCATCACCCGCAAACAAGATCATCGCATCGTCGACACCGGGCCGTACGGGCTGGTACGCCACCCGATCTACACCGGGCTTCTGCTCGCCGGTTTCGCCACCGCGATTGCACGCGGTCGCTGGGAGGCGCTGCTGGGCGCGGTGTTGTTCGCGCTCGGCTGTTGGATCAAAGCGCGTCAGGAAGAGCGCTTCCTGAGCGAAGAGCTTGGCCCGGAATACGCCGCCTATCGCGAGCGTGTGCCGATGCTGGTGCCGTTCCTCGGCGCCTAACGCTTCAGAAATCCCGCCAGCACCTCACAAGTCCAGCGCGCCGCAGTCAGCGCGCTGATGCTGGCGACATCGAGTGATGGATCGAACTCCGTCAAATCCACGCTGCGCACCTTCGGATGCGCGCAGATAAGGCGCGTCGCGTCGAAGAAGTCCTGCGGTGACACGCCGCCCGGACGCGCACCCGGCGCGCCCGGCATCTGCGCGCGCTCAATCACGTCAATGTCGAAATCTACATGAATCACGTCACACGCTGCGGAGAGCCGCTCCAAAGCGTTTTCAGCAATCGCTGCGAGACCCTTTGCCCGGCAAGCGCGAATCGTCGCGACGTAAATTCCAGCTGCCTTCGCCTTATCGTGCGCCTTCTTGGTGTTCGCGAAGGGCAGCAGCCCGATCTGCGCCACGTGCGCGCCAGGCAAACCTTCTTGCAACAGCGCCCAAACCGGATTGCCATTGGTCAGCCCGCAATCGGTGTCGCGCAGATCGAAGTGAGCATCGAGCGTCAGCAAGCCAACGTTTTTCAAACTAGGGTCGAGCGCATGTACGCACGGCCGCGTCACCGCGTTGTTGCCACCCAGCACAATCGTGAGCTTGTGCGCCTTCAACAGCGGCGACAAGCGCTCGACGATCGGCGCCAGAGCTTCCGCGGGCTGCGCGCCCTCAAGTCCAACATCACCCGCATCGAACACGCGCAGCGCGGACAGGTCGGTCCCCGTTTCAAGATCATAAACGCTCATCCGCTTCATCGCGGCGCGCACAGTTTCGGGCGCTAGATCGCAGCGTCCCGGCGTGATTGATCCCAAGCCAAGCGGCGCGCCCAGCAGCGCCACCGGCGCAGCGGTGTCGTTGCTCAACAAATCCGCGGCGGAGAACCAGGAGCGGCAATCTGAATCATCGGCGATCATTCGCGCAGTATGGACCGCCGGCTTCCAGCCGGC
>JBAQGO010000103.1:0-9111 GCA_049287825.1 Vitreimonas sp.
GATCGTTGGCGTATTGGCAGCTGTCGTCGCCGCGCGGCGCAGCGCCGCCGACCGGTTTTCCGGCGCCTTCAGCCTTGTGCGCAACCGCGAGGTGATGCGGATACGAACGTGTGTCAGCGATGCTCGACGCTGCGTGTGGCCCCGCCAATGTCGCTACCGCCACACACCCCAAGACAACTGCTGCTGCAGCGATAAATCGCATCATCCACTCCGCCTCGCGGCGCAACACTAGCCGTCAAAAATGCGGCAGGGAAGCGACGAACTCTGCTTGATTCCACCGCATGGCTCTGAAACAAGCCGCGCATGGCGCTTCCGATTCTGCACATTGGCAACAAGAATTATTCCTCTTGGTCAATGCGCCCTTGGCTGGCTCTCAAATGGGGCGGTGTCGCTTTCGAGGAGCGCATCATTCCGCTCGGCGGCGAAGGTTACGGCCGCTCGCAGATCAAAGAAGTGCGCGCAGTGTCGCCGAACGGACGCGTTCCCGCGTTGCATGTCGGTGATACGGTGATCTACGAAAGCTTGGCGATCTGCGAATGGGCGGCGGAACACGCGCCTGCGCTGTGGCCAAAAGATGCGCTGGTGCGCGCGCAAGCGCGTTCGGCCGCGACGGAAATGCATGCCGGTTTCGGTGCGTTGCGCCGCGACATGTCGATGAATATCCGCCGGCGGCTGACGCGGACGCCGAAATGGCCGCCCGATACTTGCGCCGACATCGAACAGCTCAGTGAGATTTGGGGAAATTTGCTCGACCGCTTGGGCGGGCCGTTCCTGTTTGGGCAGCGTTCCATCGCCGACGCCATGTTCGCGCCTGTCGCCACACGGTTGCGCACCTACGGCGTCGAAATTTCGCCGCAAGCGCAAAGCTATTGCGACACGATCTTCGCTGACGCCGCGTTCCAGGATTGGGAACGCGCCGCTTTGGCCGAAGTCTGGACCATCGAACAAACGGAAGCGCTTTACAGATGATCAGAAAGATTATGTTCGCGGCGATCGTCGCGCTTGCCGCCTGCGGCCAGTCGAACAGCGATGCCGGCGTCATGGCTGAGATCGCGCGTGGCGAGAAGGCCGATGCGCAGGCCGCGCAGCAAGCGTCGGTTGGCAATGACGCATTTCTGACGCGCGTGCGCGCGCAGCCGGGTGTGGAAGCGTTGCCATCGGGCCTGATGATCGAATTCAAACACCGCGGCCGCAACCAAGCGCTGGCGCAGCCCACCGCCAACGCCGCCGTGCTCGTTCATTACGAGGGCAGGCTCAGCAACGGCCAAGTGTTCGATTCATCGTTCGCCCGCAATGAGCCGGCGCAATTTCCGCTAGCCGGTGTCGTGCCAGGCTTCGCCGAGGCGATTGAGCACATGCATCCTGGCGATGAAGTGGTCGCAACGTTTCCACCTGCACTCGGTTACGGCGCGGATGGTCAGCCGCCGGTGATCCCGCCGAATGCAGTGCTGCAGTTCCGTATCATCTTGTTGGCGTTCCAGGAACCGGGCGGTCAGCCGGTGCGCATGCCGCACTGAATTCAGAGCGCGGCGCGGGCGGCGCTGGCTGCGGCCGCGCTCCCGAACGCGATGAAGCCGGGGATGATAAAGTCACCTTTGCGCAGACCGTAGTGCAGCGGCTTGCCATCGAGGCTCATGATGTCGCCGCCTGCAGCGAGCAGAATGGCGTGAGCGGCGGCGACGTCCCACTCACTGACATCGCCAAAGCGCGGATAAATATCCGCCGCGCCTTCGGCGACGCGGCAGAATTTGATCGACGAGCTCGCGTGAGTCGTAACGCCGTTGAGAGCTTTCACAAACACGCCGGTGCGCTCGTTGCGACCTGAAAAATCCGACGCGACGATGCGCCATTGCGGCGACGATTGGGTGGTGTGGATCGGCGCTGGTGCGCGAACAATCGCTTGCGTCGCGGGATCGTACTTGGCGCTGAGGGCAAAGCCGGGTTCGCCGGCGTAAAGTTCACCGCTCGCCGGTGCGAACACCACGCCCATCACCGGCGCAGCGCGCTCAATCAGCGCGATGTTGACCGTGAATTCGTCGCCGCCCTTAGCGAAGCCACGCGTGCCGTCGAGCGGATCAACACAGAAGAAAGTATCGCCGCACTCCGGGATGCGGCCTTGCGCAACGGCTTCCTCGCCGATCATCGCGACGCCCGGCGCCAAGCGCGCGAGGCCGTCCTCGATCACGGCTTCAGCGCGTTGGTCAGCAAGCGTAACAATGGTGCCATCGAGTTTTTCCGTCGGCGAAATGCCTGTGGCGCGCACCGCCATGATCTCGCGGCCCGCGGCGAGCGCGAGCGCGATGAGATCGTCGAGGGCGGGGCGCGTCATGGCGCTTAGTCTAGCGCATCCGGCGCATTGGTGGAGAGCTCAGTCAGCCACGCTTCGGCGGAAACGTCGCTCGGCATGCGCCAATCGCCACGTGGCGAGAGGGCGCCGCCGGAGACAATCTTCGGCCCGTTGGGAACGGCGGAGCGTTTGTACTGATTAGCGAAGAAGCGCTTCAGGAAGACTTCGAGCCACTTCTTGATCGTAGCGTAGTCGTACTTCTCGCGCCATGCCGTCCACGAAAGGAAGAGGATCTTGCTTGGACTCAGACCGTAGCGTGTGAACCAATAAAGATTGAAGTCCTGCAATTCGTAAGGGCCGACCACGGCTTCAGTGCTCTGCGCTTTCTCGCCGGGTATAAGTTCCGGACTGATCTCCGTGCCCAGCACGCCGCGCAAAATCTTTGACGCCTCCGCTTCAAAGATATTTGAATCTGCCACCCACCGAATGAGATGCTGGATCAACGTCTTCGGCGCGCCGGCATTGACGTTGTAGTGCGACATGTGATCGCCGACGCCGTACGTGCACCAGCCCAGCGCCAGTTCGGAGAGATCGCCGGTGCCGACGACGAAGCCGCCTTCCTTGTTGGCGAGGCGGAAGAGGTAATCGGTGCGCACGCCAGCCTGAACGTTTTCGTAGGTGACGTCGTACACCGGTTCGCCACGTGCGGCGGGGTGGTTGAGATCTTGAAGTAGACGTTGAGCAAGTGGTGTGATGGAGACCTCGCGTCCATCAATGCCGAGTGCATTCATCAGCGCCCAGGCGTTCGCCTTGGTGGCGTCGCTGGTCGCAAAGCCCGGCATGGTGACGCCGATGATGTTTTTGCGCGGCAGACCGATCAGATCGAATGCGCGGGCGGCGACGATGAGCGCCTGCGTCGAGTCGAGTCCGCCGGAAATGCCGATGACGACGCGTTGCGTTTTTGTCGCTTCCAGGCGTTGCGCCAGGCCGGATACCTGGATGTTGTAGGCCTCGAAGCAATCGCGATCGCGCTTGCTGACATCGTCGGGCACGAAGGGCAGGCGATCGATTGCGCGCTTCAGGGGCAACGCGCCTTGTGGAGCATTCAACTCGAATGTGATGTGGCCCCACTTGATCAGTTTTTTCTTCACGCGCGCCGCGGCGTCGCGGAAACTCGACAAGCGGCGTCGCTCCTGCGCGATCCGGCCAACATCAATGTCGGCGATCACCAGTTGTGGGTCGCGAGCGAAGCGCTCGCCTTCGGCAATTCTTTCGCCCATCTCGTAGGCGATAACCTGCCCATCCCAGGCAACGTCCGTGGTAGATTCTCCACGACCAGAAGCTGCGAGCAGGTAGGCAGCGGTGCAGCGCCGCGATTGCGCATCACAGAGAATGGCGCGGTCCTGTGCTTTGCCGATCGCGATGTTTGACGCCGATAAATTCAGTAGAATAGTTGCACCCGCCAACGCGCCCATGGACGAAGGTGGTGTCGCCGACCAGAAGTCTTCGCAAATTTCGACGTGGAATGCGAAATCTGGAAAGTCGGTTGCAGCGAAGATTACGTCTTCGCCGAAACCAACCCATTCGCCACACAAATGGATCAGGTCTTCCTCGGTGTCGCTCGCGACCGCGAAGTGACGCTTTTCGTAGAACTCTCGATAGTTTGGCAGAAAGCTCTTCGGGACGACGGCAAGTATCTCGCCACGGTGAATAAGCACCGCGCAGTTGAAAACGGCGCCACGCGCACGCACGGGCGCGCCGACGATGATGATCGGAAGCAGCGATTTGCTTGCCTCTTTGAGCGTCGCGATCGCCTCTTCGACGCTGTTGAGGAGGGCGTCCTGAAGCAGCAGATCGTCGATGGCGTAGCCGGAGATCGAAAGCTCCGGCGTCAGTAGGATCGCCGCGCCGGCGGCGTGTGCTTCTTGCGCGAATTGGTTAATCGCGGCGGCGTTGGCGTTGGGATTTGCGGCGAACACGTGCGGCGCGCACGCCGCTACGCGCACAAAACCATGCGTGTAGAGCGATTTGAAGCGATCCGAACGGTCCGAAGGCTTTCGCGCGGCCATGTCGCGCTAGCTTACCACCTTATGCTCAGAAAGACCATAAGCCGCTATTCGTCATCGGATGGCGGCACATCGACCTGAATGCGATCGTCGTAGCCCTTGTGGTGCGAGTGAAACACCAAGCCCATCAAGCCACCGCCAATGCCCAACGAAAAGACCGTGCAGAGCATCAGGGCGATCCAACCGTGGACCGAGATTGCGGACGGATCCCAACTGGTCAGGAATCCGAACATCACGGCCGCAAGGATGCTGCCGAGCGAGATTGTGAGCAGGAAGACTTTCACGCTGCCTATCTAGGCGCGTTGAACGCTCCCTGCCACCTGCGAATTGATCTATGAGGGGCAGAAGCTCGGCATCGATACGGGCTGCGAGGCCGTGCGTTGGCGCCATTGGCCGCCTTCATCGCGATAGCGTTCGCCGACCGCGATGCGGCCTTGGAAGATTTCGCACGCTACAGCCGCGGCCATTTCGTTGACCGAGACGTTGCGTTGTTGGGCGCGGCTTGTGTAGAGCGCGCGGCGGCGAATGTTGATTTGATCGACGTGAGAGCGAACGTCGGCGCTGGCTTGTGCACCGTTGGGATAGCCGAGATAGCCATCGGCTTGCTCGCCGACTTGGCCCGCTGCGCGCGCTTGCGTCACGACAGCGTCGGCGGCTTGCGCATGCGCGGGGATCGCGAATGCGGCTGCGAGCAAGAATGCGCCGAGCAGCATGGGCGCCAGGAGATCGATGGTGCGTGCGCGTGTCATGGCCATGGCCTCAGAACAAATCCTGGTTTTGTTGCAGCAGATCATGTGCGTCGCCCTCGAGCCGGACGATCACTTCTTGGCGAATATTGACGTTGAGATTGATCTCGATGGGGCGATCCGGCGCCTGAATTTGCACCGGAATGCAGCCGGCTACGGTCGCCACCGCCAATCCCGTCAACACTTGCGCCCGCACGTTCATCTTCGTGCTCCTGATCTTTGGCATAGCGCTTCCGGTCTGAATGCGCCCTGAACCCCAGCCTTTATCTCGGGGCAGGCGGCGTTTGGTCAACAGGCGGCGTCTGCGGATTGCGCGCTTGGTGCAAGATGGCCGTGGGATCGCTCATTGAGGCGGCGGTTTCGGCCAGGCTGCGGAAGGGCGCTGTCAGCCTGACATGGAACGCGAAGGGCACGCCGCGGACGGTTACGCGCCCAATGCCCGGAATCGGCACGATATCGCCAAGATCGACCGCACGTCCGGAATTGTGGCCGGTGAACTCAATCGATGACACCAATTCATCGGACAGATCGCCGTCCAGCGCGATGCGCAGATCATCATAGCGGAACGATTTCAGCGCCTCGAAGGCGATGCGCGCCGGACCCGTTGCTTGGTCACCGGCATGGCCGACATAGGAGATGGTGCCACCGCCTTGCTGTGCGTGCAGTTCGCCATGTTGGATGAGCGCAGTGCGGCGCGTCAGCACCAGTGGAAAGGTCCCGTCGATTTTTCCGGTGGCCTGAAGGTCTGGTATGTTCAGCGTCGCCAGCAGTGCAGTGGCGTCGACATTGCGCAGCGCGAGTTCGAAGCGCGTTTCTTCGGCGCCGAACGGAATTGTGGTCGGCGTCATCGCCAGCGTCCCTGATGCGAACTCGAACTCGGCGCGTTCGATGTTGACGCGTTGGTCGGGCAGCAGCTGGAAACGCACATGGCCGTTATGGACTGTGAGGCCGGGGTTGAGCGTCTCAACGGTGAGTTCTTGGCCGGGTGGTGTAGTGAGCCTGAACAAATCATCGAAGGTGATTTCGCCGCGAACCCCTTGGACCACTGGAATTGTTGAAGTCGACAATGACAGGCCATCCAGCCGAACGACGCCGTGCGAAGTCAACGCGTCGCGCGTCCAATCGATGTTGGCGGTGAGCGCGATCGGTCCGCGCACGTTGTCGACGAAGCCACGCGCATATTCGGTCAGTACGTAGGGTTGGAAGCTGCGATCAAAGGTGATTGCGTCGCTGGTGATAACGGCGCCGCCGACACCAGCGTCAACATCGTGATGCGCTGTGAAATGCGCGACGTGCCGTGATGGGTCGGCAAGCACTAGGGTGCCTTGTGCGTTGATGTTTCCTGCTTGCAGCACTGCGCTAAAGCCGTTGAGGCGGAGCGAATGAAAGAGCGGGCGCTCGGTCTCGTTGGCTGGCCGGTTGGCGGCCAAGAGCGCCTCGCCCGCATTGACGCGGATTACAGCCTGCTCGGATTCCGGCGCTGCACTCCAGCGGCCAGTGATTGCCGTCACCGTGCCGGGCAGGGCGGGATCGCTCAGCGCGCCTTCGTGGAATTGGCCTTCAACGCGCCAGTCGCGCGCGAGCAAGGCGGCGGCCGTCAGCTGCGCGCCGTGCAGCGCCAACACGCGGCCTTGCGCCACATCGATCGCCAGCGATGGCGCGCTCGCGACGACCGAGAGCTGCGCGTGATCTGACGTGCCATGGAATTGTCCGGTGACGACCGCCGCGCGCAACCGCGCCGGCTGTCCGTGTGGGCCGGCCATGTGACCGCTCAGCGCCAGCGTCTGAATGCGGAAACCGCCGCCCAGATTGCCGCGCGCGTCGGCGGCGGCGAGCGCGCCGTTGGATGCACAGAGCGCGAAGCGGCCGCTTTCGAAAGAAAGGCCGGCCGCGTCCAATCCGCCGAGTTGGATCGGAAGGCACGGCGTGTTGGAGAGAATGCGCCATCCCGCGCCCCATGCGATGCCGATGTCGAGATTGGCGATCATGTTGCGCACCGCACCGTCGGCGAGCGGGCCGGTGATGTTTGCAGGGCCGCGCAGATCGACACGGCCGTTTCCGTGATCGCCGATGCTGATGCCAATGTTGAGTTCGTCGGCGGCGATGCTCGCGCCCTGCACACTCCAATGCGACAGCGCGAGCGTGCCCTCGCCCTCAAGCGCTGCGCCCGGCGACCAGTTCACAGCATCAAGCAGCATCGACGCCGTCGGCGCGCCGCCGCCGGAAATCTCCAAATCGACAGCGCCGTGCAACGTCGCGCTGGGCCATTCCATGGACAGCGCCGGCGCATCGACCCGCAGCGGCGCCAAACTGAAACGCAGTCCGCTCGGCGACCGCGCCGTGATCGGTCGGGTGAACAAAAGCCGTTGGACGCCGTTTTCGACGTGCAGCGACAGGGGTGCGGCCAAATCAAAGGCCTGCGCCCCGCGCTGCAAAGCCGCGCGGGCCTGCGCGAATGTCGGTCCGATGGGTGTCCCGCCTGCCTCCGGAAGCGCGTTGCCGATAGCGCGTCGCGCCGATGTATCGAGTTTGGAGTTGGCCAGCACTAAGTCGCCGCTGGCGTCCATTACGCCGCCGCCCAGGTCGCCTCTCAAGAGGCCGTCCGCATTGACGCGCCCTGATGTGAGCGAGAACCCGGAAAAATCTTGACCGGTTATCGACCATCGCCCGCTCGCGCGCATGTCGCGAGCGTTGAGCAGAGCATCGACACGCGCTTGGCTCAAACTGAGATCGGCAAATGCAAAACGCTGCGCATTGCCTTGCACGTGCGAGCGCCACCTCGTGGGCGACAAGCTGTCGTCCCGCGTCTGCACTTCAGCGTTCAGTACAGCATTGATGTTGTCGCCAAATAGGTCTCGGGAACGCACCGTGTCGAGGCGTAATGCGCTTTCAAGGACATAGTGTGAGAGGTCGAGTGGCGCGCGGCCAACTGCGCGCATCTCCGCGCCGGAGGCGCGCGTGTCCCCCCAAAGCACGCCATCGGCACTGGCGCTCAGCTGGAACGCGATCGCATCCCCACGTGATACGACGAGAAGATGGCCAACACCGCCAAGCACCGCGTAGCCATGACGCGCACTGGTGGTTTCACGCAATTGTGCTGTCGCAAGAAAATCCGAGCCCAGCGTGCCGTTGGACCGCATGTCAGCGACGAGCGGCCCGAACGGCGCATCAATTTCCAGGACGCCGCGCTCGATTGTCAGCTTGAGCCGCGGAATTTGCGTTCTGTGAGCGCTGGGCGCCCCTCCAACGTGATCGAGTGCGCCGGCCGAAACGCGGCCCCTATTGTCCAGTCTGAGGCGCAGGTGCGGGTCGACGAACCGCACCGCGCGCAAGGTTGGCGCAAGGCCGTTCCAATCCCATTGGACCTCAACCCTTGGGATCGATGCGTCGGGCGCGCCGGGCGAACCCACGCGCACATCGCTAAGAACGGCTTCTCCCAAACCAAGCGCCGACAGGCGAAAATCTGCTTCCACGCCGCGTTCTGCGAGGGCGGAACTCAGGATGAATTGGGCGATCGGGAAGCGCGCGAACCAGATCACCACGACCAAAGCAGTGGTGCTCACGGCCAATGCGACGAGCGCCGTCCCCCAGCCGATCAGCAAGCGGCGGGGGGGTGAAGGAAGCTCGTCTTCGGGCGGATCGGAGTTCCGCTCTTGACTCACAACGGCCTGGTTTAACCTATTGGCCATCAATCCTTCGCTTGGCGCGATCCTTGCTGGGTGGCACACGTCCGATTAGGCGTTTTGCCGTGTCTCTGGATGGCGCCTTTTCTGTTTCTGGCTGGATAACCAAACAACGAAAACGCTTGTCGGCAGTAAGTTTTTCGTCCGATTAGCGCATTGGAGCATGAGATTGAGAGCAGAATTGGCTCATCGGCTCATGAAGGTGAGGAAAGGGTTGACGTCCAGCGCCGTATTGGGCGCTGGCGCACTCTTTGGTTTGGGCCTCGCCTGGCATGCAGGGCTGTTTAACAGCTCGGCTGCGTCGGCGGCTGAGATCGCAGCTGTGCGCG
>JBAQGO010000104.1:0-51108 GCA_049287825.1 Vitreimonas sp.
ACACTGACTATTCCGATTGCGTGCACTTACGCACTGGCGAAGACGATTCCTGCCAATGGCATGGCGATGGCGAGTGCGATGAACCCAACTTCGGCTCCGGCGCCTGCACGCAAGGCACCGACCGCACGGATTGCGGCAACATTGCTTGGCTGCGCAACCAAAACGACAGCTGCGCGACGGCGTTCAATGGCGTGTGCGAAGAACCGGGCCGCGGCAACGGCTCATGCCGCGCCCACACCGATCGCGCCGATTGCCTCGGCCGCAACCGGCCGATGGCGATCAACGACCACTTCTTCGGCCATGACGATCGCGTGCTGGTGCCGGTGAACCAAGCGCCATGGCGCTTCATAGGCGAACTCAACATGGATCGCGGCAGCGCCTGCACGGCAACCCTGATCGCGCCTAACGTCATCGTCACGGCAGCGCACTGCATCAATGAAGACGACGGCGTCGATGCACGCGCCACGTTCCACTCGGCGTCCGGTAATTTGAGCGCACGCGTAGTGGCGTATTTGACCGACCGGCGTTTCGACTATCACCGGTTCGGCAGCACCAACGACATTGACGGCCTCGATTGGGCGCTGCTGCGTCTCGATCATCCGATCGGCACGCAACTTGGTTTCGCCGGCGTGCAAAACTTGACCGGGCGTGGGCGCCAGATCGCGACCGCCGCCAATCTGATGCAGGCCGGCTATGCGTGGGACACCGGCACGCATCTCGCCGGCGATACCCGCTGTCACATCGTGGCAGTCCACGCAGACAACACCTTCGCACATGAATGCGACACCACGCGTGGGGATTCCGGTTCGTCTTTCTTCGTGCCCAACGGCGCGGGCTTTGACGTCATCGGCGTCGATTCCAATTTCCGCTCCAATCACGGCGGCCCGATCATCAACATCGCCGTCAGCGCCGCGAGCTTTCAACCGCACGTCGCGGATTTTGTCGCTGGGCGGACAGGCGTGCGCGTGGATGTGAAGGGTAAAGCGAGCCGATAGTCGGCGTAGGTCACCGTCTTAGTTGGATGTCTCAGCATATGCGTGATGCGGGGCCGTCAACTGGTGAAAGCCCCGACGTCCATCAGCCCGCGGAACTAAGCTTGGTCGAGACCGTATTGAACACGGTGTTCAGCCGTGTACCCACCAATCCCACTGCGGTGATAATCGCAACGCCAATCAGCGCCGCGATGAGGCCGTACTCGATGGCCGTCGCGCCGGTTTCGTCCGCGCAGAAGCGCTTTAATGAAGTCATTGATGGCTCTCCCGTTCGGCATACACCTAACGGCCATGTGCTAAGATTTCAGAGACCAATGCGGTACCATCGTGAGCAAAATGGCTGCCAATTCCTGAACTTGCCGGTCGGGATACCGTGCGTACGCGGAGCGCCAAGTTGGTAACACCCTATTAAACAGAGCAGCCGAGCGTGGTGCGGACGGAGGTCCGCATGCGCGCTCGCGTTGCGATGTTTGTTTCGTTGGTTGCGCTGCTGGCAACTCCGGCATGGGCGAATTGCGCAGATGAATATTATCACGGCGTCGCGCCGCGTGTGGTGCAAAGCGCGCGATGGGATGTCCGCGAGCTTTGTTATGACGATTTCGCGGTTGGGCATTCGGGTGTGACGCTGACGCCGCTTTGGTCGGCGGAGCATGTGACCGCGAGCGAAGTCGAAGCTGCGCACACGCTTGCGCGGCACGACGACTTTCACGCCGATGAAAACCTGCCGCGCGGCGAGCGCGCCGAACTGATCGACTATCGCCGCTCCGGCTACGATCGCGGCCACATGGCGCCGAGCGGAGATATGCCGACGCTGGAGGCGCAAGACCAAAGCTTCACGTTGGCGAACATCGCACCACAGGCGCCGTCGCTCAATCGCGGGCTCTGGGAACAGATCGAAGTCGCTGTGCGCAATTTGGCGGAGCGCGACGGTGAGCTGTACGTCGTCACTGGGCCGATCTTCGATGCGCGCAGCGATACATTGAATGGGCGCGTGCGCGTGCCGATCGCACTGTTTAAGGCGGTGTATGATCCCCGGCGGCAGCAAGCGGCGGCGTATGTTGCGGACAACGTCGCGGGCGCGGGGTATCGCGTGATCTCAATCTCGGCGCTGCGCGCGATGATCGGCGCAGATGTGTTTCCGTCCCTGCCCGCTTCGATGAAAGCGCGGGCGACGGATTTGCCGGCGCCGGAGCGGCGTGAGCGGCAAGCGCCGCCAGAGACGATTGCGCGCAATCGCGAACCGTCACTGGGGCGCATACTGACGGCGTATTCGCGCTAGCTATTTCAGCGCTAACACCACCTCGCCGGACACCGGATCGGTGACGCCGAGTCCGCCGCCGAGGTCTTCGAGCGTGTCGCGGAAGGTGTCCAAGGTGGCGATCATCTCGGGGCGCGCGTCGGCCATAGCGGCCATGTCTGTCCACTCGCCAATAATGCAATAGGTCTGTTCGCCGGTCCTGATGATGTTGACGTGCTTAAGCCCGCGCCAATCGCGGTTGATCTTCTGGTGGGCAGCAAGAAAGTCCTTGTCGCGGCCCGGCTTCACCCGGAACCGCACGGCGTTGAATGCAGTCATCGCCTCCTCCTCTTGGTGCTGATGTGGCTCAGCATGCGCCCGCCCTGACGGGGCGGCAATGCACGATCTACGCAGAGGCAAGATGACGGGTTACAGCGCAGGCGCTAAGCAGCCTTGAAACGGAGGACTTCATGGGCGTGCTCAGTGGAAAAGTTGTCATCGTCACGGGCGGCGGCAACGGCATCGGTAAGGAATGCGCCCTGCTCGCCGGACGCGAAGGCGCGTCAGTGCTGGTCAACGATCTGGGGGGCAACCTGAAGGGCGGCGACGCAGGCTCAAGCGGACCAGCCGAAGACGTCGCGAAGGAAATCCGCGCCGCGGGTGGCAAGGCGATTTCGAACAGCGACAGCGTTTCTGATTACGACGCGGTGGTCGCGATGGTGGAGCAAGCCAAGAAGGAATTTGGCGGTCTGCATGCGATCGTCAATCCGGCCGGGATTTTGCGCGACGGCATGTTCCACAAGATGCCGCCTGAAGATTGGAAAGCGGTGATCGACGTGCATTTGCACGGCGCGTTCAATGTGTGCCGCGCCTCGATCGAATATTTTCGCGAGCAGCAAAGCGGATCGTATGTGCTGTTCACCTCCACATCGGGGCTGATCGGCAATATCGGCCAAGCCAATTATGCGGCGGCAAAGCTGGGCGTCATGGGCTTGTCGCGGATCGTCGCGATGGAGGGGCAATCGAAGAATGTGCGCTCCAACATCATTGCGCCGTTTGCGTGGACCCGGATGATTGCGTCGATCCCGGTTAAGGATGAAGCGTCGCAAAAGCGCGTCGAGCGCTTCCAGCGCACCATGCGCGCCGATCAAGTGGCGCAGCTGGCGGTGGCGCTGTGCGCCGACGGCGCCAAGGACACCAGCGGACAGATCTTTGCGGTGCGCGGCAACGAAGTGTTCTTGTTCAATCAGCCGCGGCCGGTGCGAGGCATGGCCAAGGTGGAAGGATGGAGCCCGGAAACGCTGATCGAGCATGCGCTGCCCGCAATGCGTGCGAACTATACCGATCTGGGCGCATCGATGAATGTCTTCCCGTGGGATCCGGTTTGATGCGGGCACTATTGCTAACGCTGGCGCTGGCGGCGTGCACAACGATGGCGCCCGGCACGCCGGCGGTGCATCTGTCCGGCACGAGCTGGACGATGGACGATGCAGATTCGGCGCCGCATTGGCCGACCATCTCATTCCTAGATGCGCGCGCTTACGGTTTTGACGGCTGCAATTCTTGGTTCGCTTCCGTTGAACAAAGCGGTGAGGAGTTGCGCTTCGTCCGTATCGGGACAACGCGGCGCGCTTGCGAAGCGGCGCCCGCCGCTGCAGCGGAGCGGCGCTTCTTGGACGCGCTCGCGGCGACGCGATACGGGCATTACGACCAGGACGTGCTCGTGTTGCTCGATGCACAGCAACACCAACTCGCCCGTTTCAACAACGACTCGTCGCCACCGCCACGCTGACCCTTACGGCGTCGAGGTCGTCGTCGCCGCGTCGACCGTCGGGATTTGCACAAGCAGGCACTGATCGCCCGTGCCTTGCGCGCAATTAACGATAGCGGACGTCGTCGCGCCGGGCGTGAAGAAGATCAGCCAATGCTGATGCGGATCGGAGCGCACGGTGGTGAGCTGCGGCCCGCATTGGACCCCAAACACCCACTCGCCAGCGTGCCCAGCATAAGGCGGTGCAGCGTTGACGGGGACGATGCCTTTCGATTCGGTACGCCGCACGTCGTGGCAAGCCGGCATTGTTTCGGCATGGGTCATCAGTTGCTGCCAGGCCATCACGGGCTGCATCTCGGGCGGGGTGCGCTCCAACTGCTCAAACAAGCCCTGCGCCGCCGAAGCGGTCGCCGTCGTCGTGTCGGACGATGGCGCCGACTGGCCGCAAGCGGCGAGCGCCAACAGCGCGGCGCCAGCGATGACTAGTTTCATGGATGTGCCCTCCCTCCAACGCTGTTCCACTCCTCGCGCGGAGCGCCGTCAAGCTTTGCGTGGAGGCTATGCACGATTGCGCCCCTTTTCCCGCGACGCCTGCGGCGCCACATGGTGACGCAAAGAGGTTCATCCGATGATCGAGAAGCGTTCGTTCGACAGCTTGGGCAAGTTCGACGCCGATTGGCTCGCCGCCCGCTATCACTTTTCGTTTTCCGGCTACCACGATCCCACACGCGCGCATTGGGGCGCGCTGCGCGTGTGGAATGACGACACCATTCAGCCAAAGACTGGCTTTCCGCCCCACCCTCACTCCGACATGGAGATCATCACCTATGTGCGCACGGGCGCCATCACGCACCAGGACTCGATGGGCAATAAGGGCCGCACCGAAGCTGGCGACGTGCAAGTGATGAGCGCAGGCGCGGGCGTCACACACGCTGAATACAACCTCGAAGACGAAGCAACGACGCTCTATCAAATTTGGATTTTGCCGAAGGAGCGCGGCGGCAAACCCTATTGGGGTGCGGCAAAATTTCCGAAAAGCGATCGCGCAGGATCACTGGTGACGCTGGCGTCGGGCTTCGAAGCGGACCAGGCAGAGGGTGCGCTGCCGATCCGGCAAGACGCACGCATCCTGGCCGCAACATTGCAGTCTGGACAACATGTGGCTTATGCGCTCGAGCCTGGCCGGCACGCCTATCTGGCAGTCGCCAAAGGCAGAGCCAATGTAAACGGCGTGGAATTGGGCCCGCGCGACGGCGCGGCGATACGTGACGAGGGGGCTATTAACGTCTCAGCAAGCGACGATGCCGAGATCGTACTTGTTGATGCGCCGTGAACGCGCACTAACTATCAACGTTGTCAATTGATAGGGATCGGCGAAGTTTTTCCCGATACTCGCGAAGAACGCGGGCGCCTTCGATTGAAAACTTCGAAAATTTACCCCCTGTTTGCGGTTGGCGCCGTTCTTAGAGATCAACTTCGGCGGGGGTCATGACGGCGCTGAGCGACATCCATGTGCTGATGGTCGATGATAACGGCCCGATGCGTCAGCTTATTCGCGCGCTAGCTCGGGCGGGTGGGCTCGTCAATTTCAGCGAAGCCGAGACAGCCGCCGATGCGCTCGAAATCCTGCGCGCCACGCCAGTCGATCTGGCCATAGTCGACTGGAAAATGCGCCCTGTGGACGGGCTCTCTTTCACGCGCATGATCCGCTGGAAGAGCGACAGCCCCAACCCTTACCTGCCGATCCTGATGCTGACCGCGCACACCGAAGTTTCGCGCGTCGCCGCAGCGCGCGATGCAGGCGTCACAGGATTTCTGAAAAAGCCGATCAGCACTCAGCTCCTGTTCGACCGTATTGGCAGCGCGCTCACAGACTCGCGTCAATTTATTCGCGCCGACACCTTCTTTGGCCCTGACCGCCGTCACGGCCAAGCGTCTTGGTATCCCGGTCCGTTTCGCCGCGCCGCCGACACAGGCGAGGCCGACACGTTCGATCTGGACGATGTGCGCGCCAGCGCCTGACTGTGGCGCGCGCTTGCGCTGCGCAGGCTAGCATCTTTTAGTGCCCGCGTTAGGCGGGACTTAGTCATGCTTCGAATGATTGCGGCGGCGTTCATGATGTTGCCATTGGCCTCGTGCTTGGCGACCACAGCAGTCAGCGTGGCTGGCGCGGCAACCAGCGCTGCGATTCACGTGACGGGCGCTGCAGTTGGCGCGACGGTCCACGCCGGTAGCGCGGTCGTTGGCGCGGCGACTCCCCACCATCGCGAGAAGACCCCCGATCATCACGACTAATTCTCTCGTGACATGATCGTGAATAGCCCTGCTGCATATTCGCAGACATAGTGGATGTGGTTGTTGAGGGAGCACTCGATGCGTCTTGCGTTCATCACTGCGAGCCTGGCCGCGTTGGCCTTCGCGCAGACGGCTTCGGCTGGCCCGGTTGCGATCGCTCCGGTGTCGTTCGCGCCATCATTCCAAGCCACTGTCGATAGCGACATCGGCACTGATCAAGCCGACGTGCTGCGCGGGCGCGTGTCGCGCGCTGTCACGGATGCGCTGGCGCGGCGCGGCGTGACGGTTTCGGCAGATGCGCCGGTGACGATTGAGGTGGATGTCGTCAATGCGACGCCCAATCGGGTGCCGATTGGACGGCTGCGCACAAACTATTTGCTCGATCCGGGCCGTTCAGTTCAGCTTGGCGGCGCCGAGTTGCACGCGGTGCTGCGCGCCTCGGGAGGCGCGACGTTGAGTGAAGTCGTCTACAGCCGCTATGACTACAACTTCGCCGAGCTGGTCGGGCCGCCGGCGATGTGGACGTCGGCTGGCAACACCATCAACCAGTTCGCGGAACGAGTCGCCGACGCTTACGTGGCCCAAACAGCTGCGCATTAGTCGGCCGCTAGGGCGGGCCTGCCCGTTCATACCCGACCCGCCCTAGCACCCTTCCACACTTGGTCAGCGCAATCCGAGCATCTTATGCGTCTGCAGGCTGAGGCGCCACTGCGGATGGCGCATGCAGTAATCGACGGCGGCGCGGGTATTGGCCTCGCGCTCGGGATTATCCATCGGTTGCAGCAAGAAATTCTTGAACGGCAAGCCCGCATAGCGCCCAGGCTCCGCGCCAGCCTGCGGGAAGATAAGTTTCAGCTCGTCGCCGCTTTGCTGAACGAATTCGGCGTTCGCCTTAGGGCTGACGCAGATCCAATCAATGCCCGCGGGCGCTGCTAGTGTGCCGTTGGTTTCAATGGCGATCTCAAAACCTCGCCGGTGCAACGCGTCGATGAGCGGTGCATCGATCTGCAAGAGCGGTTCGCCGCCGGTGCACACCACGTAAGGCGCGCCGCCGCCCGGCCAGCGCGAGAACACGGCGTCCGCAAGCGCGTCCACGGCATCGAACTTGCCACCGCCGTCGCCATCCGTGCCCACAAACTGCGTGTCACAGAATTGGCAGATTGCTTCAGCGCGATCCTGCTCACGACCGCTCCAGAGATTGCAACCAGCGAAACGCACGAACACGGAGGGACGCCCAGTGCGCGCGCCCTCGCCTTGCAACGTGAAGAAAATTTCTTTGACGCTGTAGGTCACGCGCTTTCCCGCCATGCACGCCAACCTTTAGCGCGCAAATCACAGGCGGCGCAGGCGTTGCAGCCGTAACCCCACGGATAACGATGAACGCGATCGCCGTGGTAGCACGTGTGCGATTGTTCAACGATCGTTGACACCAGCGCTTCGCCCCCGAGTTCGTGCGCGAGCGCCCAGGTCTGGCCTTTGGTGAGATGCATCAGCGGGGTGTCGATGGTCATGGGCGCGTCGAGACCAAGGGAAAGCGTGCGCTCCATTGCGTCAATCGTTTCACGCCGGCAGTCGGGATAGCCGGAGAAATCCGTTTCGCACATGCCGCCGACCAGGATCGAGATTCCGCGCCTGTAAGCGTGCGCAGCGGCGACGGTGAAGAATACAAGGTTGCGCCCCGGCACGAACGTGGCCGGCAAGCCATTATTGGCCCATTCCACGGCGCGCTCGGACGTGAGTGCGCTCTCGGCAAGGGCGCCATAGCCAGAAAGGTCCACAACGACGTCGCCGCCGAGCACACCGCCGCAGACTGTCGCGATCTGGTCGCGCAGGACGGGGCGTTGGCTGAGTTCTATGGCGTGGCGCTGGCCATAGCCGAAGCCGATCGTCTCCACCGTTTTGAAGCGCCGAAGCGCCCAGGCGAGACACGTCGCGGAATCTTGTCCCGCTGAAAAAAGGACCAGCGCAGTTTCAGACATCGCGCTACGAATACATTGTGCAGTGCAGCATCTCTAAGACTAACGTTATAGCTGATCTCATGTTCACAACTCCCTGAACCCCTCTCTACCGCTACGGCACTGTGACACGGGCGCCTCACGGAAAAAGCCGATGACGCGAGCGTCAGGTTATGCATGCACGCACCGTTGACAGGCGCCGGAACCCTGCCTGCTATAGCAAATGAGGACAGGCAGGGACGCGGGGGGACTCCGTATCTTTAGCCGATGTCGAGTTCTGCGCGGGACGCCCAATCAGAAGGCGGCCAGGGCACTGGGAGGACGACAATGAGCAGCAAGAAATTGGGTTGGAAGATTCTGCTTTCCGGCGCGTCGCTGGCGGCAATGGGCGCGCTGAGCGGACCCGCTTTGGCGCAGAACAATACGGCGGCTGCGGCCCCCGCGGATCAGAACTCCGACGAAATCATTGTTACGGCCACTGGCCGTGCGGCGGCGCTGCAAGATGTCCCCGTCGCGGTCACCGCCATCGGCGCCGGCCAAGTCGAAAACAGCGGCGCGCACGACCTGCGCGACCTGACACAATTGGCCCCATCCTTCAGCATGGGCACGGGCCAATCCAACACGTCCGGCACCATCGCCCGCGTTCGCGGCATCGGCACCGGCTCCGACAACCCCGGCTTCGAGGGCGCCGTCGGCATCTTCATTGATGGCGTTTATCGGGCTCGCGCCGGCGCGGCGCTGACCGACCTGCCTGAGCTGGAACGCGTTGAAATTCTACGCGGCCCGCAAGGCACATTGTTCGGACGCAACACGTCCTCAGGCGCGATCAACGTGGTGACGGCGGGCCCAGACTTCTCGCCGGGCGTTTCGGGCGATGTCATCCATGGCGGCCTGAACGAAAACGGCGCTCGCGGCATGGTCAACATCCCGCTCACTGACTCGCTCGCGGTCCGTCTCGATGGCTCCGTGCGCAGCCGCGACGGCTACATTCACGACATCACCAACAACGTCGACATCAACGACAAAAACCGTTGGGCTGGCCGCGCGCAGATGCTTTGGGATATCTCGCCCAACGCGACGCTGCGCATCATCGCGGACGGAGCAGCGACGGACGAAATCTGCTGCGGAGTCACGCCACTGCTGTATGGAAGCAGCCAGCTTGTGATCGACGCGCTCACCGGTGGCACCGGCTCAGTACCGGGACGTGTTGCACACGCCCCGACAGCAACGGATCCGACGATTGGCTATAACAGCGACGTCGAAGGCCGCAACATGACGGTCACGCCCGGCCACGAGTACAATGAGCGTTCATCAGAACAAGGCATTTCTGGCCAATTGGATTGGGATCTCGGCTTCGGCCATCTGACCTCGATCACGGCGGATCGCAGTTGGCAGTCGCGCCGCAACCAGGACATCGACTTCAACCGTGTCGACATCTCCTATCGCGACGGTCTGCGCGTCGGCTTCCAAAACTTCTCCCAAGAATTTCGTCTGCAGGGCGATGCGGGCCCTCTAAACTGGCTGGTCGGCGCCTATTACGGCGATGAAAAACTGCGTCAGACCGACACGATCCGCGTCGGCACCCAGGTAAATCAATACACCAGCTTCGCGGTGGCGGGCGGCACGTCCTTCTGTGGCGCGGGAGGCGGTGAACTTTACGACTTCACGGCGGCTATTTCGATCTATCAGTGCGCCGTGGGTTTCCTGCCACTCGCCGCGCGTCCCGCGGCGATAGCGGCGGTCAACAGCTCGAACGGCGGCTACATCCTGCCAAACTCTGCAGGCCAGGGTCAGCAAGCCGACAACTGGAGTGTGCATACGCAGAACTGGGCGTTGTTTACGCACGACGAGTTCAATATCACGGATCGTCTGCAGCTTACGGTTGGCGCGCGCTACAACAGCGAGACCAAGGATCTAGGCGCGAACTTGAACGCTACGGGCAATTCTTGCGCCTCGTTGCGGGCTATGGAAGCGGCGACGATCGGCAAGTTTGGAGACCCGACGACGGGCGTCGTGACGTTCATCGACACGGTGAACCTCGGAACAGGGGCCGGCGCCCTCTCGAGCACCCAAAACCTCGCCTGCAACCCCGCGATCAACACAATCTCGAACGGCGTGTTCTCCGGCAGCGCCGACGAGAATTTCTGGACCTATCTGGCGTCGCTCTCGTACCACCTCAACGACGATACGATGCTCTACGCGGGTTATTCTCGCGGATATAAAGCAGGCGGCTATAACGTCGACCGCTCGGGCTTCTCAATTCTCCCGAGCACCATCGCCGCCGGCAACTGCTCGTCGAGCCCGGCTCTCGGCCGTGTTTGCGTCAACGACCTGCACTTCAATCCGGAGTTCACGGACTCCTACGAACTTGGCCTGCGCTCCTCACCGTTTGGACGTGGATCGACGTTCAACGTCACGGCGTTCTATGAGCAAATCCACGACTATCAGCTGAACGCCTTCAACGGCTTCAACTTCCTCACCCGCAACGTGCCGGAAGTGATTTCGGACGGTGTCGAAGTGGAAGCGTCGGTGCGTCCGATGCAAGGCCTCACCCTGAACGCCGGCTACACCTACAACGACGCCCACTATGACAGCGAAGTTCGGTTCAGCCCGCTGACCGCGCCCCTGGGCGCCAACGACCCGAACGCGGTGTTCTCCGGCGAGACGCTGTCGTTCGCGCCGAAGAACGTGGTCACCGGCGGCATCACCTACGAACTGCCGCTCGGCTCGACCTTCCACGCCATGTTCTATCTCGATGGCCGTTGGAACGATGGCTACACCACCCAGACACTCAGCCGCGATCCGCTCGGCCGTACCGACAACAGCGCGTTCGCGATCTTCAACGCCCGCATCGGCGTTGGCCCGCGCAGTGACAACTGGTCGGTCGAGTTCTGGGCCCGCAATCTGACGGACGAGTTCTACTACATCGGCGCCTTCCAACCGCCGCTGCAGAACTCGTATGTCGTCTATCCGAGCGAACCGCGCACGGTGGGCTTCGAGCTCCGCGGCCGCTGGTAGAAACTAAACAGGGGAAACGGAACGGCCGGAGCTTTTGCTCCGGCCGTTTTGCTTTGTGCCATTGTTTGAAGCGGCGCGCCTATTGGATCGCGCCGCGCAACATCTGGAGCATGAACGAGAAGTCCTTGCCACCATGTCCACGGTCGACGAGCTCGGAATAAAGCGCCTGTGCGCCACCGCCGAGCGGCGTGTCAGCGCCTAAGCCCATCGCCGCTTCCTGCGCGAGCCGCAAATCCTTCAGCATCATTGCCGCCGCGAAGCCGCCTTCGTAATCGCGGTTCGAAGGCGCGGCCGGCACCGGACCCGGCCAAGGGCAATACGATGAAAGCGACCAGCACTGTCCCGACGCTTTCGAGGAAATGTCGAAGAACTTCTGCGGATCCAGGCCCAGGCGTTCAGCGAGCACGAAGGCTTCGCAGACGCCGATCATCGAGATGCCGAGCAGCATGTTGTTGCAAATCTTGGCCGCTTGCCCTGCACCAGCGTCGCCGGCACGGATAATCGCCTTGGCCATCGGCTTCAGCGCCTCTTCCATGTCGGCGAAATCCTGATCTCGGCAGCCGACCATGAAAGTGAGCGTGCCGCCGGTCGCCGCAGCGGTGCCGCCAGAAACCGGCGCGTCGGCGGCGCGGAAGCCCTGCATGGAGGCGTCGCGCGCGACGGTGCGGGCGCTGTCCACGTCGATGGTTGAGCAATCGAGCAGCACCGCGTCTTTCGGTGCGTTTGGAAGAATGGCTTGCTCGTAGATTTCGCGCACGTGCTGACCGGCGGGCAGCATGGTGATGACGATGTTGGCGTCCTTCACGGCTTCGGCGGCGGAAGCCGCGCCGCTCATGCCCTGCTCTTTGGCGCGAGCCATGGCATCGGCGGAGAGATCGAACGCGACAACCTCGCGTCCTGCCTTTGCCTGATTGGCGGCCATGCCCGAGCCCATATTGCCGAGACCGATGAATGCGACGCGGGTCATGTAAGCGCTCCTGATGCTTTGAAGGGTTACATACGCCGCGAGACGTGAAGCGCAATGTTCGTGCTCCCCCGTTAGGGGGAGCTGTCAGCGAAGCTGACTGAGGGGGCAGAGCTAATGCTTGTAATTACCGCGCTCACCCCTCCGTCGCGTGCGTTGCACGCGCCACCTCCCCCTAACGGGGGAGGACGAGCCATCAAGTCATGCGCGTCAGCCGGCCGCTGATTTCGCCGTTGCCGAAGCGCTCCGTGTGGATGTTGAGGAAAATCGGATCGTGGTCGAGCGCGGCTAGGAACTGGTCGAAGCTGAGGCCTGATTGCACGATCGCTGCGCCGTCGGCGTAGGCGTAGTCATGCAGCGTCACGGTGAAGCCGTCGGCGGTTTCGACGTAGGTTGAGCCCATCGGGAACGGCATGATCAAGGTGACGTCGTCGCCCTGGTAGCGATGCAAATGCATCGGCCCCATCGGCGCGTGCGCGAGGTGCTGCGCGAGTTCAGCCATGCGCAAACCATGGATTTCGATTTGGGCGTCGACGGTTTGGGCAGCGGTGTCGATATCAATGCGGGCTGTGCCGGTGGCGGCGGAGCCGGTGTTGGTGGGCTCTTGGTGACCGCTAAGCGTGGCGGCGTAGTGGATTTGCGTTGCTCGCGCCGGCGTGGAAGCGCACGCGGCCAAAGCCACGGCCGCGAAAATCAATGCCCGCATGAAATGTCCCCTCGTTGAGCGGTTGGACTTTCGCCGGGCGCGGCGGCGTGGCGCCAATCACGTCTCGGTGAGATCAGACGAGCGGCGTCCATTCTTCGCCGGACGGCATGGGCGCGAAGATGTCGTTCAGCATTTGATCGCTGACGCCTGCGAGGGTTGGCGGTTGCCATTGCGGCTTGTTGTCTTTGTCGACAATCAAAGCGCGCACGCCTTCAAGAAAATCGTGTCGCTGCGAAACGCGGCAGGCGATGGCGTATTCTTGCCGCATCTCGTCGGCGAAGCTTTGCATCGCGGCGCCTTCGCGCATTTGGCGGAACGTGACCTTCATTGACTCCGGCGACTTGCTGGCGAGCGTCGCGAGCTGCGCTTTGCTCCACTCTGAGCCATCGGCTTCGAGCGCTGCGATGATGGCTTCGACGGACTCGAGCGCGAAGATGCGATCGATGCGTTCGCGATTTTCGGGAGCGAGCTCTTTCGGCGCGCCGGGGCTTTCATCGAGAGCGTCGAGCCCGCTTTGGAGGGCGCGTTCTGGATTGTCGGTTTGCGATGCGCCGGCGATTTGCGCTTTGGCCGCGCCGAGAATTTCGCTGGGGATGTAGTGCGTGGCGATGCCGGCGGCGATGCAGTCGGCCGCTTTCAAGCGCGCGCCGGTGAGTGCGAGCCACATGCCCACTTGCCCCGGCTTGCGCGGCAGATACCAGCCGCCGCCGACATCCGGGAAAAGACCGATGCCAGTTTCGGGCATGGCGTAAGTGGTGCGCTCGGTGGCGATGCGGAAACGCGCGGGCATGGAAATGCCGACGCCGCCGCCCATGGTGACGCCGTCCATGATGGCGACGATAGGCTTGGGGTACGTGAACAGCAGATGGTTCAGGCGATATTCGGTGAAGAAGAAATCGCGTGCTTCGCGGCCATCGGTTTTTCCGCTCTCGGCGAGCACGCGAATGTCGCCGCCGGCGCAGAAGCCGCGCGTGCCATCGGCGTGATCGATCATCACCGCGCACACGCTGGAGTCATCGCGCCAGGTCAGCAGCGCTTGCGCCATGTTGCGGCACATATGCGTGGTGAGTGCGTGTAGCGATTCGGCGCGATTCAGCGTGATCCGCGCCAGCGCGCCGGTGACGGAGGTGAGGACGTCAGACATCGTATGGCGCCTTTTCGGTCTGCGCCGACGACGTAGATGACACGACAATCCAAATGCTGATTGCGCAAAAGAACGCAACGCCGAACCACATCACAATCAGCGCTAAATCGTTCCGCATCGTCATGCCCACGATGACGCAAAATATCGCCCAGATACCGGCTAAAACAAAGCCCGCCAGAACTAGGAACGATCCCAGGACGACACGTCTTCGCGCGAGCGCCCATAAGCCCGGAAGCATCGCAATCAGCGCCGGCGTTAGAATTATGTCCCTAATCTGGTCCGGCATCTCACCGCATCGTCGGAATAACGAAGCTCTGATCCCCGACATCGCCTTCCGGCCACCGCGCGGTGATGGTTTTCACCTTGGTGTAGAACTTCACGCCTTCCATGCCGTGGACGTTGGTGTCGCCGAAGGCTGAGCGCTTCCAGCCGCCGAAGGTGTGATAGGCGACAGGCACCGGAATCGGCACGTTGATGCCGACCATGCCGACATTGACGCGCGCTGCAAACTCGCGCGCGGCGCGGCCGTTGCGCGTGAAAATGGCGACGCCGTTGCCGTATTGGTGATTGTTGGGCAGCGCGACCGCCTCGTCGAAGGTTTCGGCGCGCACGATTTGGAGGACGGGGCCGAAGATCTCTTCCTGATAAGTCCTCATGCCGGTCTTGACGCCGTCGAACAGCGACGGGCCGACGAAGAAGCCCTCTTCATAGCCTTGCAGTTTGAAGCCGCGGCCATCGCGCACCAGCTCGGCGCCTTCGTCCTTGCCCATGCGGATGTAGTCTTCGACCTTCGCCTTATGCGCGGCGCTGACGACGGGTCCGTATTGTGCGTCGGGATCAGTGGAGATGCCGACTTTCATCTTTTCGATTTCAGGCAGCAGGCGTTCGCGCAGTTCGTCCGCGGTTTTCTTGCCGACCGGCACGACGACGGGCAGCGCCATGCAGCGTTCGCCGGCCGAGCCGAAGGCAGCGCCGACCAGATCTTTCACGACCTGGTCCATGTCGGCGTCGGGCAGCACGATGCCATGGTTCTTGGCGCCGCCCATGGCTTGCACGCGTTTGCCGTTCGCGGTGCCGGTTGAATAAATGTAGTGGGCGATGTCGGAGGAGCCGACGAAGCTGACGGCTTTGATGTCGGGGTGCGCGAGGATGGCGTCGACGGCTTCCTTGTCGCCATGCACGACGTTGAGCACGCCTTCCGGCGCGCCGGCTTCCATCATCAATTGCGCGAGACGCACGGGGACGGACGGGTCCTTCTCGCTCGGCTTCAGGATGAAGGTGTTGCCGCAGGCGATGGCGACGCCGAACATCCACATCGGGATCATGGCCGGGAAGTTGAACGGCGTGATGCCGGCAACGACGCCGAGCGGTTGGCGCATCGAATAGACATCAATGCCGGGGCCGGCGCCTTCGGTGTATTCGCCCTTCAGCGCATGCGGGATGCCGCAGGCGAATTCGATCACTTCGAGGCCGCGCTGAATGTCGCCGCGCGCATCGGCGAGCACCTTGCCATGCTCGGACGAGAGCATGTGCGCGAGCTCTTCCATGTTCTTTTCGACGAGGCCTTTGAAGGCGAACATCACGCGCGCGCGGCGCTGCGGGTTGGTGGAGGACCAGCCGGGCAACGCTTTCAGCGCGGCTTGCACGGCGGCGTCGACGGTATTGGCGGTCGAGAATGCGACTTCGGCCTGCTGTGCGCCGGTGTTGGGATTGAAGACAACGCCGGCGCGCCCGCCGGTGGCGGGCGCGGATTTTCCAGCGATAAAGTGTTCGATCGCGCGCATCAGGCTCTCCAGATTTTGGGGTCTTATGACCCCAAGTTCCGGCTTAGTCCATGGCGCGAAACCGTCGCCTTCGACGCATTTAGGTCAGCGGCGGACCGCCACGGCGCGCCATTCCCATGATCAGGCTGACGACGAACAGAACGAGGAAGATGAAGAAGAGGATTTGCGCAATGCCGGCCGACGCGGAGGCAATGCCGCCGAAGCCGAACACCGCGGCGATGATCGCCACGACAAAGAAAATAAGGGCCCAACTGAGCATGGGAGTTCTCCTGGTTTCGATGCCCGGTGAACGCGAGTTACCGCTGCCCAGTTCCTATTTTGGATAGGTCCAGGTCGGCGCGTTGGCGCGCGCCGCTTCATATTGTGCCTCTGCGAAGCGCCAATTAGCCAGCTTGGAATAGAAAGTTTCAAGGAAGCGGCGGCGCTCGTTTTTGTAGTCGAGATAATAAGCGTGCTCCCAGAGGTCGCAGGTGAGCAATGGCGTGCCTTGGCCATCAGAGATGGGCGTCGCTGCATCGTGCATGTCCTTCAGCGCGACGCTCCCATCGGCTTCGGCGACCAGCCACAACCAGCCCGACGCAAAATGCCCCTCGCCTTGTGTAGCGAATTGTTCAGCGAAGACGTCGAGCGAGCTGAATCTCTTTTCGAGCGCTTGTTTGAGCGCGCCGCTTGGGCCTTGGCCTTGGTCGGGTGTCAGCGACTGCCAGAAGAACGCGTGATTCCAGGCTTGGGCCGCGTTGTTGAACAGCTTCTTGTCGCCCTCCTTCGCGGCAAGCCGCACGATGGCCTCAAGCGACGCAGGCTTTTCCCCTTGGCGCTCTTCCATGAAACCGTTGACCTTTTTCACGTACGCGGCGTGATGTTTATCGTGGTGGGTGCGCAACGTCGCAGCCGACATGTTCGGCTCGAGCGCTTCCGCCGCGAACGGAAGGTCGGGAAGTTTGATCATCGCTGCTCCTTCTCCGCTTAGAGCGGATCGTACTTCTGCAGCGCCTTCTCTTGCGGCACAGGCCAAAGCTCACCCGCGACGCCTTGCATGATCCAATCACCGGGCTCGGCGCGCTGCTCGCCTTCCAACGTATGAATTAAGGCGGGCCGCTCGAGTGTGAAGTAACGCAGCACGATGTCAGTGCGTTTTTTGTAAGCGCCAATTCCATCCGGTGCGTAGGTTTTTTCAAAGATGTCAGGCCGCACCACGGCTTGATCGCCAGCTTTGTAAGTGACGATGTAATCGCCGCCGTGAGCTTGCAGCTTGCCTTGCGCGGTTTGGACTTCGTGATCGCCTTCGGCGCGACGCGCGCGCACACGCTCCACATCCGGCTTTGGCCGCACCTCTTGCCAACGCGCGTGACGGGGTGGGGCTTTGATAGCTACAGGAGATTGCATGAACGAAGGACGCGCGCCGAAAATGACTTCACCGAGATTCATGTCAGAGCACCGAGTCGCCACGGAAGGCGCGCATGGCGAAAGAAATCACCAGGAGCGCGAGGAAGAGTAAGAAAAGAATCTTGGCAATACCGGCCGCAACGCCAGCGAGCGCGAAGAAACCGAGATAGCCCGCGATCAGGGCGACGATCACGAAGATGAGAGTCCAGCCAAGCATGCTTCATCCATCAATTGTTCATGTTCGCAACGTCGCCGCCCAAAGTGAAGTTCCAGCTTCATGGGAGGGAACTTGTGCGGTCGCACACAAGTTAGTGACGCGCATGCGGCGGGCTGCGCCGTTGGAATTTCAGGAGTTTAATCATGGCTCAAGCGTCAGAACGCTCGGTTCGTGGCAAGTCGAACGGGCGGGACGCGTTGCGCTCTCGTGCCGACGACGTGATGGAAGATTTCGAGGAACTACGGAAGGATGTCGGGCGCCTTTACGAAGCCGCTAACCAAGCCGCCCGTTCAGAGGTTCGCTTCGCAAAAAATCGCGTCAGCCAACTAACCTCTGATCTTCGCGATCAGGCATCAGAGCGTGCAGAATATGTTGGTGAACAGGTTCGCACACATCCCTACTTGGCCATTGGCGCTTCCCTCGGCGTGGGTTTGCTGCTCGGCTTGCTGGCCAAACGCCGCTAGGCGTGCTGCGTCGGCGGCACGCGCACCCAGAGCGCGGCCGGGCGCGCGGGGTCCCGACCAATATCAGCGCCAAGTTGGCGCGCGAACGCATCAATAAGGCGCCCCCCTGGCCCGGGGGCGCCGTTTGCGTTAGCAGCGCAGTCAACAGCAAAGCGCATTTCGCCAGCGTCATCTTGCTCGAGCCAAACGCCCAGCTCATCCTTTCCGCTGCAGCAATCCAACGCGAACGAGATCGCTTCACCGACCAAAAAAGTCAGCGGCATGGCGTGATCCGTATCGGCGCGCGCCGGGGACAAGTGCATGGCGAGGCGCAAGTCTTTGCTCTGCGTCCCGCGACCTTGGACCAATTGGCGGGAGATCTCAGCGATTAGATCGTCGAGGCGCAGCTCGCGCAATTCGCCAGACGAATAAATGCGCTGGTGCACGAGAGCAAGCAACTGCACCCGGTCGTGGGCGCGCGCCAAACCCCACGCTTCACTTTCATCCTTGGCGCCACGCGCCTGGATGTTGAGGAGGCTCGCCACCATTTGCAGATTGTTCTTCACGCGGTGGTGCACCTCCCTCAACAGCGCGCGTTCTTCCCCCAGCGCCTCCATCAAACGTTGCTCGCGTCCCCGCAGCGTTTTCGCCATCGCCGCCATGGTGCGACGAAGCGCGCGGATTTCATCGGGCGCGTTTTCCAGCGCTTCGCTCTCGACCACGTCTTCGCCGCGCGCATAAGAACGCGCCGCACCCTCCAAGTCCGAGAGCGGCCGGGCGACGAACATCTCGATGGCAAACCATCCCGCTGCCATCGCAAGCGCCCAGATCAAGAGCGGCGCCGCCAGCGAAAAACTGAGGGCAGTCCATCGTTGCCACGCCGGCTGATCGGGCGGCCACGACATGACGGCGTAAAGGTCCGGCGCGCTCAGAGGCACGATGACCGCGGCTGCATCGCGAACCGACACGAACGCAGGGTCTGGGCCAAGACGATTTCGAATCTGAGCGGGGCTTGGCAGCGCCGGCGATGCGCCCTCGTCGGGTGTGGATTGAGCGATAATGAAACCGCTCGCGTCCGCTAAGGCTGCGCGGGCGCCGTAAAGCGATCGGGTGCGGTCAAGCAAACTTACAAGCGCTTGCGATGGGATCGCCGCGCCTATGAACCCAATGCGACGACCGTTTGTGTCGCGGATCGGCTCCATGGCGGCCAGCACGGGTTGATGCGACAGTGCGCCGGATTCGACATACCCCATGGCGTAGCCGTTGCGCGCCATTGCACGATCACGAACGACGGAGCGCGGCGCCCGAAAATGTGCAGGCGCAAGGGGGACGCTGCAGAGCACTTCGCCCGAATTATCGCTGACTCCTATCGATGCAAGATACGAATAGCGCTGCTTGACGGAATTCAGCCATTCCCGGCAATCGCCTCTTTGGATTTGTTGCATCGCCGGCGACGTCGCCAGCACTCGCAGCATTTCGCGGACTTCATCGATCGTTCCGCGTTCCACTGCAATCGATTGCAGAGCGCGCCGACCTAAGGTCTCCTCGAAGGCCGCCTGGCGCGCCGCAACGGCGTTAAGGCCGACCTGCATGGCTATGGCCCCGGCTGGAAGCATCGCGAGCCCAAGCAATAGCGCCATACGGCCGCGCATAGACTTCAAAGACCACGCGCGAGGCCAGAGCTTTAGTGAGCGTTCCCCCGGCGCTTTCACACGTGTGCGGTTTCCTGCAGCTGCGTGGCGTCGGGCACGACGGCGCCACTCTCTTCCTCGTCCAGTCCGAGGATGTCGGAGAGCTTGCGCCGTGCGCGATTTACGCGGCTCTTGATGGTGCCGACGGCGCACCCGCAAATCACCGCGGCCTCCTCATATGAGCATCCAGAAGCGCCGACCAGCGACAGGACTTCGCGATGGTCCGGCGCCAGCTGCGCGAAGGCCACCTTGAAATCCTCGAGATCGACTGAACCGTCCTGCTCCGGACGCACCGCGATGCGCGCTGCATGGCGTCCTTCGGCGTCCTCGACTTCGCGTTTCGATTTCCGAAGCTGCGAATAATAGTGGTTGCGCAAAATTGTGAAGAGCCAAGCGCGAAGATTGGTGCCTGGCTCAAAGCGATCAACATTGGCGAGTGCCTTGACCAAAGTGTCCTGCACCAGATCATCCGCCTGAGCGGCGTTGTGCGCCAACGAGCGTGCGAACGCCCGAAGGCTCGGCAGGAGTTCGATCAGCTCTGCCTTGAAACCCTGGGGGGCGCTCATTGCTTCTTTTCCTCGTTTTCGTCGAGCTGATCGAGGAGTTGAAGCCAGCGATCAGGCACCTGCTCTGAGGTAACCTGTCCGAAGGCCAGTTTGAGGTTGCGCGTGATCAGCGACTTGTGGGTCGCCGAAGACTTTCCGGGCAATTTACCGTTGCCATCGGAATGAGGAGGTTTCCTGCCCACTAATGTGTCCATTTCGCCTTTTCGCCTCATAGCCGGTATAAACCCCCGCGCAACCTAAGACGGGTTCCGAGGGAACCCCTCGTGGGCCACAACGCGCATCGACCAGTTCGGTTCCTGCGCCGCGGAACCAAAACGCACAAACGGCGTTTTTCTCCCCTAAGGACGGGAGCCAATCCATGCGCATTGAGCCTGAAGGGCCTACTTACGGTAATGAAAACAAAGGGTCATACATGAGTTTGGCTAGGGAAATTGCGCCGCACCTTCCGCTGTTACGCCGCTATTCCCGGGCGCTTACGGGGGCTCAAGACAGCGGCGACGCATTCGTGGCGGCCGCCCTCGAAGCCATCGTCGCTAAGCCGGAAGAATTTCCGCGCGAGATCGACCCGCGCACGGGCCTGTACAGGACATTCCATCGCATTTGGGAAAGCGCCAACATCGAAGTCGATGGAGGCGATGACGCGCCCGCCGGGGAAAAAAAAGCGCAGGAACGTTTGCGTGCGCTCTCGCCGCTCAGCCGTCAGGCGTTGCTGCTGACGACGCTGGAAAACTTCACCGTCCCTGAAACGGCCGAAATCTTGGGCCGCACGCCTGATGACGTGAATGCGCTGCTAGAGGACGCGATCGACGAACTCGACGAGCAAACGCGGGCGCGCATTTTGATCATTGAAGATGAAGCAGTGATCGCGATGGACTTGGCGGATCTGGTCACCGGCGCAGGCCACGAAGTGTGCGCCAGCGCGGCAACCGCCGCGCAAGCAGTCACAGCGGCGAAGCGAGAGCGCCCTGACCTGGTGCTGGCCGATATTCAGCTGGCCGATGGATCGTCCGGCATCGATGCGGTGAAAGAAATTCTTTCGTCATTCGATGTGCCGGTGATTTTCATCACCGCTTTCCCGGACCGCCTGCTGACGGGCGAACGCCCGGAGCCGACCTTCCTGATCACCAAGCCTTACTCACCAGACATGGTGCGTGCGGCGGTGAGCCAGGCGCTGTTCTTCGAAAGCACCGGACCTCTCAACTAGCCAGTTGACGTGCGGCAACGCAGCGCTTGTTTACCCATCGGTAAGTAAGCGATAGGCTGCGCGCATGAGAAAATTGCTGGTTTTGGCGGCTTTTGGGCTTGCGGCTTGCGGGGCCGGTAGCACGCAAACGCAAGGGCTACATGTGGAAAACGGCTGGGCGACGCCAACGCCGGGCGGCGTCAATGTTTCGGCCGGCTACGTCACTATCGTGAACGATAGCAACACCGCGGATGTTCTGACCGCGGCAAACAGTACGCGCGCGGCGAATGTCGATTTGCACACCATGAGCATGAATGGCGCGATCATGCAGATGCGGTCGGTCGCTTCGGTGGAGATCCCAGCGCACGAAACCGTCACGCTTGCGCCGGGAGGCACGCATCTCATGTTCAACGGCGTGACCACTCCGTTTGTCGAAGGCGAACACCTTCCCGTGCAGCTGACGTTTCAACACGCCGGTTCAGTTTCTGTCGACTTGGCGGTTTCACGTTCAGCGCCAGGCCACCAGCGCTAAGCGTCGAGCGGGAGTTCGGTCGTGTCCTTGAGATATTCGAGGATGATGCTCGACTCGAGGTGCGCGATCGCCGGGCAGCGCAGGAGCTTCTGCTGCACGATTTCCTGAAAATGCGGCAGGTCGCGCGCGATCAGCTTCAAGAGATAGTCCGCTTCACCGGTGAGCATCACGCAGAGCGTCACATCCTCCATGCGCGTCACCAGATCGCGGAATTGCTTGACGCTGGCGGCGGCATGATCCTTGAGCCGGATGCGGATAATGGCGCCGCAAGACAGACCGGCGCTTTCCGCGTCAACGAGACCGACAACCGCCCGAAGCGCGCCAGTCTCTTTGAGGCGGCTAAGCCGACGCGACACCAAGCTCGGCGAAACACCGGCTGCTTCAGCTAGCTCGGCTTGGGACGCCGATGCATCGCGCTGGACTGCCACCAACAAGCGCCGATCAGCCTGATCTAGCGGTTCGATTTCACGTTTCATGCAAAATATGCCTCCCATCTGCATCAATTCAGCATTGATTCGGCAAAATCAACTTCAATGAGAACGGAAAATGCAAATCGGGTAGCGTATTGTGTCGCCTGATGAGCGCAAAATTGAAACCTGCCCAGACCGGCGCTGTAGAGGCAGTGGATTGGAAGCGCGTGGTCGAGCTGGTTCTCTGCTCGCGCGCCATGGATGCAATCGAAGAAACCGAACTCGTTCCGGGCAAGAAGATTTTCTACCAGTTCAGCGCGCGCGGCCACGACATGGCGCAAGTGCTGCTCGGCTTGCACCTCACGCATCCGAAGGACGCCATCTGCGGTTACTACCGCTCGCGCCCGGTTTTGCTTTCACTGGGCGTTGCACTGGAAGACGCGCTGGGCTCAGCGATGGGCCGTGCCGGCGGCTATAGCGACGGGCGCGATATCGGCGTCGTGTTCAACTACCCCAATGCGCACGGCGCCTCGGCGCTGCCGATGTGCGGCGGCGTCGGCGCGCAATACACGCCAACCGCGGGCTACGCGCAGGCGATTGAGTATCACCGGAATGTGCTGGGCGATCGCGCCTATGACGGCGCCATCGGTGTGGTGCTCGGCGGCGATGCGTCGGTGGCGACAAATGGTTTTTGGTCAGCACTGACGATTGCGACAACGCAAAAGCTGCCGATGCTCTTCTACATCGAGGACAATGGCTACGGCATTTCGGTGCCGGGGACATTCCAAACGCCGGGCGAAAACATTGCGAAGAATCTCGCCAGCTTTGGCGGCCTGCACATTCTTGACGGTGACGGCACGGATCCGGGGCAAGCTTCCGCGCTAATCGCGGAAGCTGTTGCGCACGTGCGCGGCGGCAAGGGCCCGTGCTTGCTGCATTTGAACGTGCCGCGGCTGGAGGGACATTCGTTCCAGGACACGCAGGCTTATAAGTCCAAAGAAGTCCTCGAAGCGGAATGGGCGCGTGATCCCCTGCCGAAGCTGAAGGCGCATGTCGTGCCCTCTCTGATCAGCGAGAAAGATTGGAGTGCCGCAGAAGCAGCGGCGGCTGAGCACGTGAAGCGCGCAGCGCAGATTGCCGAGCAACGGCCTGTGGCCAAGCCAGAAGATGTGACGCGGCATGTGTTCGACGAAGGCGAGATGCAGACCGAAGGCGGTTTGCACAACACTGGCTACATGGCGCCGCGCGTCAGCGACGAACCGAAGCCGGACGGCGCGCGTATCAACATGATCACCGCGATCCGGCGCGTGTTGGATCACGAACTCTCCGTCAATCCACGCGTGTTGGTGTTCGGCGAAGATGTCGGACCAAAGGGCGGCGTGCACGGCGTGACGTTGGGCTTGCAGGACAAGTTCGGCGCCGAGCGCGTGTTCGATACGTCGCTCTCCGAAGAAGGCATCATCGGGCGCGCGGTCGGCATGGCCATCGCCGGGCTGATGCCGGCGCCGGAGATTCAATTCCGCAAGTACGCCGAACCGGCTTGCGAGCAGATCAGCGATTGCGGCTCGATGCGCTGGCGCACCGCCAATCGCTTCGCCGCGCCGATGGTGGTGCGGATGCCGATCGGCTTTTTCAAATGCGGTGATCCTTGGCATAGCCAGACCAATGAAGTGCAGTTCGTGCACACACCGGGCTGGCGCGTCGCTGCGCCCTCGAACGCGGAAGATGCTGTCGGATTGCTGCGCACGGCGCTGCGCGGCAACGATCCGGTGATGTTTCTCGAACATCGCAATATGCTCGATGCCGCAAGCGCGCGCCGCCCTTATCCAGGTGACGATTTCGCGCTGCCGTTCGGCAAAGCAAGGCTCACAAAGACCGGTAGCGACATCACCATTGTCACATGGGGCGCCATGGTCGAACGCTGCGAGGCGGCGGCAAACGGCCATTCCGCCGACATCATCGATCTGCGCACGCTGGCGCCGTGGGATCGTGAGGCGGCGCTCGCGTCTGTGAAGCGTACGCATCGCTGCTTGATCGTGCATGAGGATCTTGGGACTGCAGGATTCGGCGCGGAGATCGCAGCAGTGGTTGCGGACGAGGCATTTCTCGATCTCGACGCGCCGGTGGCGCGCGTGACCATGCCCGACATTCCTTCACCGCATCATCCGGATCTGATGGAATGGGCGCTGCCGTCGGTGGCGAAGATTGCGGCAAAGATCGAAGAGCTGGTGCGCTTCTGATGGCCGACACAACCAACATCGTCATGCCGATGGAGCAGGAAGGCTCAAAGTCGGTGGTGCGCGCCTGGCTGAAAAAAGTTGGCGATGCGGTGAAGCGCGACGAGCCTATCGTGGAGTTGGAAACGGATAAAGTTGCGGTCGAAGTCCCCTCGCCTTCGGATGGCGTGTTGAGCGCGATTGAATTGAACGAAGGCGATGAAGCGGCGCCGGGCGCGACGTTGGGTGTACTCTCACTCGGTGTTGTCGCGTCGAACCGCCGGCCAGCCGGCGATGCAATGCCTGCCGCCGCTCAGACCGTGACAAACACTGAGCCGGCTGGAAGCCGGCGGTCCGCAGCCGAGGCGGAGCAGCGTTTGTCACCGCTGGTGAAGCGCCTGCTTTCCGAGCACAGCATTTCCGCGCGCGACATCGCTGGCTCGGGCCGCGATGGGCGCATCACCCACGAGGACGTTGAAGCGTTCATCGCGCGCGGCAAGGCCAAGCCGTCGCCGGTGAAGCCAGCCCCGGCGGACCCGGTCAAAGGTGGCCGCATTCCGCACGATGCGATGCGCAGGTCGATCGCTGAGCACATGTCGCGATCGGTTACCATCGCGCCACACGTCACCGCAGTGTTCGAAGCAGATTTCTCCGCAATCGCAGCGCATCGCGCCAAACACAGGGACGCTTACGCTAAAGCGGGCGCGCCACTCACCTATTCCGCTTACATCGTGCGCGCTGCGGCGGAAGCGATGAAGGTCTCGCCAAACGTCAATGCACGTTGGCATGACGATTTCCTCGAAGTGTTCGAGGACGTCAACATCGGCATGGGCGTGGCGCTGGGCGAAAAAGGTTTGATCGTTCCGGTCATCCAACGCGCACAAGCGCTATCGTTGAAAGAAACAGCGGCGAAGCTGGCCGATCTGACGGATCGGGCGCGCAAGAACGCGCTGAAGCCAGCCGATGTGCAAGGCGGCACGTTCACGATTTCCAACCACGGCGTGTCCGGCTCGCTGGTGGCGACGCCGATCATTATCAATCAGCCGCAATCGGCGATCCTCGGCGTTGGCAAGCTGGAGAAGCGTGTTGTGGTGCGCGAGATCGACGGCGGCGACGCCATTGTGATCCGGCCGATGGCGTATGTTTCCCTCACCATCGATCACCGGGTGCTCGATGGCCATCAGACCAATGCGTGGCTGACCTGCTTTGTCGAGGTTCTCGAAACCTGGCCCCAAAATGATTCAGGGGAAGACCGACCATGATCGAAGACCTCGCGGTGAAGCCGCCGGATCCGCTGCTGAAAATCATCAAGATGTTTCGCGAGGATCCGCGCACCGACAAGATTGATCTGGGGGTCGGGGTTTATCGCGATGAGAACGGCAACACGCCGGTGATGCACGCGGTGAAGGAAGCCGAGCGCCGCCTCGTCGATCAGCAGCCGACCAAGACGTATGTGGGCCAGCAAGGCGACGTGGAATTTCTGCGGCTACTCGGTGAGCTGACGTTTGGCGCGCAAGCGGCTGACTTGGTGTCGATCCAATCCGTAGGCGGCACCGGCGCGTTGCGTTTGGGTTGCGATCTGCTGAAAAGCGCAGGCTCTAAGCGCGTGCTGCTGCCGACGCCATCTTGGCCCAACCATCCGGCGATCATTCGGGCGGCGCAGCTTGAAGAAGTCGACGTCCCCTTCTTTGACGTTGCGCGTCAGGAAATTGACGTTGACAGACTGATCGCAGGCCTTTCCAAAGCGCAGCGCGGCGATGGCGTCATCCTGCAGGGGTGTTGCCACAACCCGCTCGGCGCGGACTTCAATCTGGCGCAATGGGAAAAGCTTGCGGATGTTGTGAACAAGCACGGCATCATTCCATTCATCGACCTCGCCTATCAGGGGTTTGGCGACGGTTTGGAAAAGGACGTTGAAGGCGCACTTCTGCTGCTGTCGCGCGTGCCGGATGCGATCATCGCGGTCTCCGGCGCCAAGAATTTCGGACTCTATCGCGAGCGCGTTGGCGCGTTGTTTGTGAAGACGCCGGCCGCGTCGCGGGCTGCGGCGCAGAGCAATCTGTTTGCACTGGCGCGGGCCAATTATTCCATGCCGCCGGATCACGGCGCTTCATGCGTGCGCGTGGTGTTGAGCGATCCGAAGCTGCGGGCGATGTGGGTAGCCGAGCTCGATGAAATTCGAGGTCACATGAAGAAGACGCGTGCGGCACTGGCTGCGGCGCGGATCAATTCGATCCCGATGAATCTGATCGGCACGCAGAAGGGCATGTTCACGACGCTGCCCCTGAGCGAAGCGCAAGTCGTGACATTGCGCGAAGAATTTGGCGTCTACATGACCGACGCCGCGCGCATCAACGTCGCCGGCTTGCCGGAAAATGAAACGGCGCGCTTCTTGGAAACGCTTGCCGTCGTCACCTCGCGCTAAGCGGCGTTCATCGTGAGCAGATCATAGCCGGCGACTTGCTCGCCGTTTTGATTGGTGACGACGACGTCCCAGCGTACTTCGCCTTGATCGGGCTTGCGCAGAGTTTTGTCCTTCACGGTGAGCGCGACTTGGATGGAGTCGCCCGGCTTGACGGGTTTGACGAAGCGTAGATTGTCGAGGCCGTAGTTCGCCAGCACGGGCCCCGGATCGGGATCGACGAAGAGGCCTGCCGCGAATGCAAGGATCAGATAACCATGCGCGACGCGGCCGCCGAACAGCGGATTGGCGCGCGCCGCCTCCTCGTCCATGTGCGCGTAGAAGGTGTCGCCAGTGAAGTGCGCGAAGTGCTCGATATCGTCGAGCGTGATTTCGCGCGCTTTGGTTTTGAGCTGATAGCCGATCGGCAGATCGTGGAATTTACGGCGGAACGGATGATTGCTCGCGACTTCGACTGGGGCACCGGCCATGTAGCGATGAGTGATGGACGAGAGCACACGCGGGCTGCCCTGCAGCGCAGTGCGCTGCATGTAGTGCGTGACGCCGCGAATGCCGCCCATCTCTTCGCCGCCGCCGGCGCGGCCGGGGCCGCCATGCACCATGTGCGGCATGGGCGAACCGTGGCCGGTGGATTCTTTGGTGCTGTCGCGATCGATGAAAGCGATGCGGCCGTGGAAGGTTCCGGCGCCCAACACGACATCGCGCTCGAAGTTGGGATCGTAACTGAACACGCTCATCACCAGAGAGCCCTTGCCGCGATTGGCGAGCGCGATGGCGTCGGCGGCGTCCTTGTACGGCATGAGCGTTGAGACGGGGCCGAAGGCTTCCACGTCATGCACAGCGCGCGCGTCCCAGGGATTTTCGCAGCGGAGCAGAACGGGCTGCATGAAGGCGCCCTTCGCGTCGCCGATGCTGGCGTCAGGATCACCGGCGATGATTTTTCCGTCTGCGGCGATCTCTCGGATTTTTGCACGAACATCTTCGCGTTGCGACACACTCACGAGAGCACCGATCTTGGTGGCTTCGTCGCGGGGGTCGCCGATGGTGAGTTTGGAGAGCCGTGCGGAAAGCGCTTGTTGCGCGGCGTCGAGCAGCTTTGCCGGGACCATGGCTCGGCGGATGGCGGTGCATTTCTGGCCCGCCTTCACCGTCATTTCCTTGGCGACTTCCTTGATGAAGAGGTTGAACTCGGGAGAGTCCGGCGTTGCATCCGGTCCGAGCACCGAGGCATTGAGCGAGTCTTGTTCCGCGACGAAGCGCACGCTTTCGCGCGCGATGACGGGATGGCTTTTCAGTTTCGAGGCCGTCTGCGCTGAGCCAGTGAAAGAAACGACGTCTTGCGAGGTGAGGTGATCGAAGAGATCGCCGGTTGAGCCGACGATGAGCTGCAACGCACCGGGCGGCAAGACGTTAGCCTCAAGCATCACGCGTACGGCCGCTTCGGTGAGATAGCTCGTCGCGCTGGCGGGTTTCACGATGGCGGGGACGCCGGCAAGGAATGTTGGCGCCAGCTTTTCGAGCATGCCCCAGACGGGGAAGTTGAAGGCATTGATGTGAACGGCGACGCCTTGCATCGACGTGTAGACGTGCAAGCCCTGCCACGTGCCATTGCGCGAGAGGCCTTCGACGTTGCCGTCGATCAGGATGGTGTCGTTCGGAAGTTCGCGACGGCCTTTGCCTTGATAAACGGCGAAGGTGCCGATGCCGCCGTCGATATCGATCCAACTATCAGCTTTGGTGGCGCCGGTGTTGTAGCTGAGTTCGTAGAGCGCATCCTTCTTAGCGGTCAGCGCTTCCGCGAGCGCTTTCAGCATCAGCGCGCGCTGATGGAAGGTGAGCGCGCGGAGCGCCGGGCCGCCCTTCTCGCGCGCGAAGTTCAGCATCGCGCCGAAGTCGAGCCCTTGCGATGAGGTGAGCGCAACAACGTCGCCGTTCACGGCGGAGCGCAACTCGGCCATTCCGCCTGAGCCGGCGATCCACTTTCCTTCCGCGAAGTTTTGGAGAGTGATTGGCTTCATAGAAATCAATTCCCTCTTACAGAGTCATTCCGGGCGAGCGGAGCGAGACCCGGAACCTAGAGCGACTGCTCCATCTTCGGCCCTGGGTTCCGGCTCTCCGGCGCGTTCCGCGCCTCCGGCCGGAATGACTCAAGACCCAGTAAACTTCGGCGCGCGCTTTTCCATGAAGGCGCCGACGCCTTCCTTGTAATCGCTTGTGCGGCCGAGCATGCGTTGCGAGTCGCGCTCGCGATCGAGTTGTTCGGCAAGCGGGCGCGTGCCGCTTTCGCGAATGAGCTTCTTGGTTTCGGCGAGACCGCGCGTCGGCGCGGAGGCGAACTTTGAGGCGAGCGCATCGACTTCAGCTTGCAGCTGATCATCATCCACGCATTTCCAGATCATACCCCAGGCTTCGGCGCGTTCTGCGGTGAGCGGCTCGCCGGTGAGCGCAAGGCCCATGGCACGCGCTTGGCCAGCGAGGCGCGGCAACGTCCAGGTGCCGCCGCTGTCTGGGATCAATCCGATATTGGCGAAGCTTTGGATAAACTTGGCGCTCTTGGCGGCGATGACGATGTCGCACGCCAGCGCAATGTTGGCGCCGGCGCCGGCGGCGACGCCGTTGACTGCGCAGATCACCGGCATTTCGAGCGAGGTGAGGCGGCGGATCAGCGGATTGTAGCGCTTCTCGAGTGACTCACCGAGATCGACGCCGTCCCCGCCGGGCGCAACAGCGCGATCACCGAGATCTTGGCCTGCACAGAAACCGCGGCCAGCCCCGGTGAGCACGAGCACGCGCGCTTCGCTCTTCGACACGGCTTCGAGGCCACGCGAAACTTCGTCGTGCATTTGCACAGTGAAAGAATTCAAGCGATCGGGGCGATTGAGCGTCAGCCGCGCGACGCCTGTGCCGATCTCAAGCAGAATGGTCTCGAAATCCATGACGCCTCCGGTGCGCGTGGCCTATGATAGAAGGCTGAGACGGTCAATTCACGAGAAGTGCATGAGCGAAGCAGATCAATTGGCGCGCCGCGTAGCGGACACTTTGCTGGCGCGCGAAGGCGCCGGCCCGGCTTGGGGCTTGATGATCGATGAGGCGCGCGAAGGGTACGCGCGCGTGCGCATGACGCTTCGCGACGACATGCTCAACGGCCACAAAACCGCGCACGGCGGCATGATCTTTTCGCTCGCTGACAGCGCCTTCGCGTATGCGTGCAATTCGCGCAATGAAACGTCGGTGGCGCAGCATGCGTCGATCGCGTTCCTAGCGCCGGCGCGCGCGGGAGATGTGCTGGTGGCGGAGGCGCAGGAACTGTCGCGGGCGGGCAAGAGCGGCGTGTATCAGGTCAGCGTCAAAACCGCGGAAGGTGCCGTTGTGGCTGAATTTACAGGACTTTCCCGTACAGTCGGCGGCCCCTTAATTAATTGACCGATCGGTCAGCGAATGATATAAGGCGAAACTCCACGAGGCGCGCGATGTACACAACCGATCTCAGCGGCAAGGGCAAAAGCAAGGCCGAGGCGATCACAGAAGATCCCGCAAAGCTTGCCGCGTTCGAAGCGCGCGTCGCCAATGACGAGTTCATCGAGCCGAAGGATTGGATGCCGGAGGCGTATCGCCGGACGCTGGTGCGGCAGATGTCGCAACACGCGCACAGCGAAATCGTCGGCATGCTGCCGGAAGGCAATTGGATCACGCGCGCGCCGAACCTGCGCCGTAAAGCGATCCTGCTGGCGAAGGTGCAAGATGAAGCGGGCCACGGGCTCTACCTCTACTCCGCTGCTGAAACGCTCGGCACGTCGCGCGATGAGATGACGGAAGCGCTGCTCAGCGGCAGAGCCAAGTACTCCACCATCTTCAACTATCCGACGCTAACCTGGGCCGACATCGGCGCGATTGGTTGGCTGGTTGATGGCGCGGCGATCATGAACCAGGTGCCGCTGCAGCGGACATCGTACGGCCCGTATGCGCGCGCGATGGTGCGCATCTGCAAAGAAGAAAGCTTCCACCAGCGCCAAGGTTACGAGATCATGATGCATCTCGCCGCTGGTACGCCGGAGCAGAAGCGCATGGCGCAAGATGCGCTGAATCGCTGGTGGTGGCCGTCGCTGATGATGTTTGGGCCGCCGGACGATAAGTCGCCGAACACCGAACAAAGCATGCGCTGGCGCATCAAGCGCGACACCAATGACGAGCTGCGTCAGAAGTTCGTCGACATCACCGTGCCGCAAGCCGAAGCGATTGGGCTTAGCGTGCCGGATGCGGCGTTGAAGTGGAACGAGACGCGCGGCGCTTACGATTTCGGCGAAGTGGATTGGGAAGAATTCTACGCGGTCGTGCGCGGCGAGGGGCCGGTCGCGAAGGAGCGCATGGAAGCGCGGCAAAAAGCGTGGACGGATGGCGCTTGGGTGCGCGATGCGGCGCGCGTGCATGCCGAGAAACGAGCCGGCGCCAAAGTTGCGGCGGAGTAAGAGCGATGAGCGACGCGAAAAAAGAATGGCCGCTTTGGGAGGTGTTTGTGCGCGGCAAGGGCGGGCTGTCGCACCGCCATGTCGGCAGCGTGCACGCCACGGACGCGAAGATGGCGATCGAGCACGCACGCGATACCTATACGCGCCGCATGGAAGGCGTGAGCCTGTGGGTGCTGCCCTCCGCGCAGATCACGGCGTCCGATCCGGGCGACGCGGCGGCGCTGTTCGAGCCGGCGGAAGACAAAGTCTATCGCCACCCCACCTTCTACAAAATTCCAGACGGCATCACGCACATCTGATGGACGCCCTCGCCACTTGCGCGCTGCGTCTCGGTGACGACAGCTTGATCCTCGGCCAGCGGCTCGGCGAATGGTGCGGGCATGCGCCGGCGCTTGAGATAGACTTGTCGCTGGCCAACTTTGCGCTGGACTTGATTGGCCAGGCCACACACTTCCTCGGCCTGGCTGGCGAGCTTGAAGGCAAAGGCCGCGACGCTGACGCGCTCGCCTTCCGCCGTGATGTGATGGATTTCACCAATTGTCTGCTGGTCGAGCAGAAAAACGGCGATTTCGCGCACACGATCGCCCGGCAGTTTCTGTTCTCGCACTTTCAGGAATTGCATCTCGCGGCGCTGGCCGCGTCCAAGCACGAGCGCTTCGCGGCAATCGCCGCAAAGGCGGTGAAGGAAGTCGCTTACCATTCCAAGCTGGCTAGCGATTGGGTGATCCGGCTTGGCGACGGCACTGATGAGAGCAAAACGCGGATGATCGCCGGTCTCGACTGGATGTGGCGCTTTGCCGACGAAATGTTCGTCATGGATGAAGCGGACGCAGCACTGGGCATTGATAAAGCTGCGCTGAGACCCGCGTGGGATCAGCGCATCGATGCGGTGTTGGCGGAAGCGATGCTCGAACGTCCCGCCCCGCGCCGCGCCGTCACCGGCGGCCGCGCCGGTCATCACAGCGAACAACTCGGGCACCTTTTGACCGAGATGCAATTCCTGCAGCGCGCCTATCCGGGCGCGACGTGGTGATGACGAATTCAAATCCTTCCGTCATCCTGGGGTCGCGAAGCGGCCCCGGGATCCAGGGGCAACAGCCTTCGCTCGATGATCCCCTGGATCCCGGCCACGGTCCCCGTGTCCAGGATGACGTCGCTCGAATTGCGGCGCTCCTCGTCACGGTTCCCGATCCAGAAATTCCGGCGGTGTCGATCGTCGATCTCGGCATCGTGCGCGAGATTGCGGACGATCACGTCACCATCACGCCAACGTACACAGGCTGCCCCGCCACGATCGCCATCGAGCGCATGATCCGTGAGGCGCTGGACGCCAACAACTTCTCCGCCATCCGCATCGACACGACGCTTTCCCCGCCTTGGTCCACCGATTGGATCAGCGACGAAGGCCGCGAGAAGTTGCGCGCTTACGGCATTGCGCCGCCGCCGAAAGGCGCAGGCGCCGCATCATTAAAGAACGACACCGCCGCTGAATGTCCGCGCTGCGGCTCATCCAACACCGAAGAAATCTCCCGCTTCGGCTCGACGCCGTGCAAAGCGCTCTGGCGCTGCAAAGTGTGCGCGGAGCCGTTCGACCGGTTCAAGTGTCACTGATGGCGTCGATCGAGTTTCACAAGCTGCGCGTCGCCGAAGTAAAGCGTGAAACGCCGGACGCAGTGTCGGTGCGCTTCGAACTGCCGGGGCATCTAGCCGAAGCGTTTAAGTTCAAGGCTGGGCAACACCTCACCTTCCGCCGCGAAGTCGGCGGCGAGGAATTGCGGCGCAACTATTCCGTGTGCGTCTCGCCTGCCGAAGGCGTGTTGAAGATCGGCGTCAAGAAAATCACTGGCGGCGCTTTCTCTGGCTGGGTGAATGACGAACTGAAAGCCGGCGACGAACTCGAGGTGATGGCGCCGCACGGCAGTTTCTGTTGGGAGTTCGATCCGAAGGCGCATCGCGAATACGTTGCGTTCGCTGGCGGCTCCGGCATTACGCCAATTCTGTCACTGATGAAGACGGCGCTGACCCACGAACCGAAATCGCGCTTCACGCTTCTCTACGGCAACCGCACCTCGCTCGGCGTGATGTTTCTGGAAGAGCTGGCGGCGTGGAAGGACAAATATCTCGATCGCCTTCAGATCGTGCATTTCCTCGAAGACGAGGAAGAAGAGATTGAGCTGTTCAACGGACGTCTGGATCGGCCGAAGGTGGAAGAAATTCTCGACCGTCTCGTCGATGTGAAAACGACCGATGTGTTTTTCGTCTGTGGTCCCGGCCCGATGATGGACGCGGTCGAGGAAACGCTCACCGCACGCGGCATCGAGAAGCCGCGAATCCTGATCGAACGCTTCACCACCGGCCCGCTCTCAGCGGCGCAAGCCGCAGCGGCGCGCGTGCTCGAAGAGAAAGCCGCTGGCCGCAAGATGAGCGTCACGCTCAACGGGCGGCGGATGAACGTGACGTTCGATCCGGAAAAGCACTCAATTCTCGACAACGTGCGCGCCGCGGGCCTGCCCGCACCGTTCGCGTGCAAAGGCGGCGTCTGCGCGACGTGCCGCGCCAAGGTGACGGCGGGCGAAGTGAGCATGAAAGTGAACTACGGGCTTTCGGAAGAAGAGCTGGCGGAAGGCTATGTGCTGACCTGCCAGGCCACGCCGCTGACGGACGACGTGGCGTTAAGTTACGACACCTAATCGGCGGCCTTCGCCAATCCACTCAGTGTAAGATCAACTGCCATATCGGCGATGGCGCTAGCGCTCACTGGCCCTTTTGGATCGAACCAGGTGTGCGTCCAGTTGATCATGCCGAAGAACAGCATAGCCGCGGCGTAACCCTCGCCGCTGCTTCTTGTTAGTTTTGGCTCAATGTCGCTGAGCAACTGCTGGACAATCTCGATCAAGCCGCGCTGAGTTTTGACGATTTCGCCGCGACGCTTGTCGTCAAGATTGTCGAGTTCATTCAATAGCACTTTGTGGCGGTCGGCAGCGCCGACATACAGCGCCATGAAGGCGTGGGCTAAGCGCCGCAATTTCAGCGCCGCCGCTCCTTCGCCCACTACCGCTGTGCGCGCGGCGTCATCCAAAGCGCGCACGTGAGAGCTCATGACATCGAAGAGAATGTCCTCTTTCGACTGGTAATAATGATAGATCAGCGACTTCGAGGTCTTGCAGCGCTCGGCGAGGTCGGCCACGGAGGCGCCATTAAAACCGCGGAGCGCGTAGAGCGCCGCCGCTGCTTCCACGATCGCCAGTTTTCGCTCGTCGTAGTCCGCTGCTTGTGTCCGCGCCATGCCGGTAAATTACAACGGCGCAAGACATGCGCCAGCGCCATCTTCGCGCCTCTACGGTGGAACAAAACGCTCCCAGCGCGGTTGTTCGCAGGCTTCCGCACAGCCTGAGCGCCGATGCCGACATCGGCGTTTTTCTGTGTCGACGATTGGCGAGTGGGACGACAACGATGTTCGATGCAAGCGTTCAGACAAATCAGGGACTCCAGGCGGAGAAGGCTGCCCTCCACAATGTGGCGCTCATCGGCAACTTCCCGCCGCGCCGCTGCGGCATTGCGACATTTACCGCTGACCTCTTCAGCGCACTGAAGTCCGCGCATCCGTCGTTGTGCTGTGAAGTCATTGCCATGAACGACGGCGCCGCGAACTATGCCTATGGAAGCGACGTCACGTTCGAAATCGGGCAGGATGATCCCCAGAATTACGTCGAGGCCGCCGATGTCGCCAATCGGGGTGGCGCACAAGTTGTGTGCCTGCAGCATGAGTTCGGCATTTTCGGCGGGGCCGCCGGGGCGAACCTGTTGACGTTCGTGGCTGGTCTGCGCGCCCCTCTGGTGACGACCTTTCACACGGTTTTGGAGCATCCAAACGACGACCAGCGCGGCGTCATCGACAAGTTGATCACGCAATCTTCGCGCTTAGTTGTGATGTCGCGCAAGGGGCGCGAAATTCTTACGCGCGTTTACGGCGCCCCGCGCGGCAAGATCGCTGTGGTGCCGCACGGCGCCCCCGATCGGCCGCTCCAACCCACCAGCGATATGAAGCGCCGTTTCGGTTGGGAAGACCGTGACGTGCTGCTGACTTTCGGCCTGCTTTCGCCCAACAAAGGGATCGAAAGCGTCATCCGCGCTTTGCCGCGCATTGTCGAGGCGCGGCCCAATGCGCTTTATGTGGTTGTGGGCGCAACGCACCCGCACATGATTGCGCGCGAAGGCGAAGCTTATCGCGAGCGGCTCGCTGCATTGGCCGAAGAGCTTGGCGTTACCGAAAATCTTCTTTTCGTAAATTCGTTCGTCGATACTGAGCTGCTGCTCGACTATCTGACCGCGGCCGACGTTTACGTCACGCCGTATCTCAATCGTGCGCAGATCACGTCCGGGACTCTCGCTTATGCTGTGGCGCTCGGCAAACCGGTGGTTTCGACGCCCTATTGGCATGCAGAAGAACTGCTCGCGGACGGCGTCGGCGAACTCACCCCCTTCAACGATTCCGACGCCATTGGCGAAAGCGTCACCCGCCTCCTCAGCGACGATAATCTACGCCGCGCCCAGGCCGAGCGCGCCTATGAGCGTGGCCGTGACACGACCTGGCTGCAAGTCGGCGAGCGCTACATAGAGGTCTTCGAGGAAGCGCGTGCCGAGTGGCGCTCAGCTGAGGCGGCAAAGGCCCGGCGCGGCACGCCATTGCCGGCGATGTCGCTAAAGGCGGTCGAGCGCCTCTCTGATGCGACTGGCATGCTGCAGCATGCCCGCTTCGCGGTCCCCGATCGCGATCACGGCTATTGCGTCGACGACAATGCGCGCGCGTTGATCCTAACACAGCGCATGGTATCTGCCGGCCTGCAAGGCCCACCGGTGGATCGCCTCGCCTACATCTATGCCGCCTTCGTCGAACATGCGTGGAATCCAGATCGCAATCGCTTCCGAAACTTCATGAGCTACGAACGTGCGTGGCTCGAAGATGAAGGCTCGCAGGACAGCTTTGGCCGCACCCTCTGGGCGCTCGGCGAGACTGCCTTGCTCGCGAAGGATCCCGAACTCAAGGCTTGGGCCGCGCACTTGGGTGAGCGCTCGCTAGCGCACGCCGAAGCAATGGCGCCCTTGCGCGCCACAGCCTTCAGTCTGCTTGGCGAGTGCGCGCTTGCGGCGACTGGGGATATTCCCGCGCGCGAAGCGGCATGGCGGGCCTCGCACCGATTGCTGCAGGCGCTGCGTGAGAACAAGCTCCCGGATTGGGTGTGGTTCGAGCCAAGTCTTGGCTACGACAATGCGCGCCTTCCCGAAGCCCTCCTGCGTGCAGCAGCCCTCTTCAACGACCGCGAATTGCGCGACGCCGGTATCGATGCGCTGGAATGGCTGACCATCATGCATACGGCTCCAAGCGGCCGTTTCCGCGCCGTCGGTTCGGAAAGCTTCAATCGGCCGTACGAATTGCCGGCTTTGTTCGACCAACAGCCGCTCGAGGCCGCAGCCGCGGTCGATGCGTGCTGGGCTGCATTTGATGTCACAGGCGATCAGCGCTGGCGCCACGAAGCCTATCGCGCCTTCGCCTGGTTCCTGGGCGACAACGATCTTGGCGTTCGTGTCGCCGATGTGGAGCGCGGCGGATGCTTCGACGGGCTTCATGCCCGGGGGCCGAACCGGAACCAAGGCGCTGAGTCCGTCCTCGCTTACCAGCTAGCGCTGTGCGCGATGCGTGTGCGAGAACGTCCACGGCGGCCGGCGCCGGTCCGCTAGGGGCAATTCGGGCAGACTGAATGCAGTTCAACGTTCGCGAGTTCGATCAGCGGCTGGCGCCGGATCCTGCGCGCGTGGTGATCCGTCCTTTTCATATTGCGCCCGAGCCGCGCGATTTGCATCCGACACAGACGCATCGTGCGCAGCGCATCGTCAATGCGGTGTTGGCGCTCTCGAGCGAAGAATGCGAGAGCGCGCTAGCCGTCGTAGATGCGGACTTCGAGACCCGGCACTGGCAAACGCAGGCCGTGTACGAGCGCCGCTTCGAGCAGGTGAAGGCTCAGCTTGAGCTCAGCGACACAATCGATCAGGCGCATCGCGAATTGATCGGCGCTTATTTCTGCCACGAATATTCTTACGCCGCCGCCGCGATCATGAATCCAAGCGTAGTGCCCCATCCGGACCAATCCGGTTTGAAGCGCGGCGACACCCGCTTTGTCCTCTCGCTCCGAACGGTTGGCGAAGGCCACATTTCGTCCATCGCTTTCCGCGAGGGGATTCTTTCGGCGCGCAACGAGCTGAGTTTGTGGCCGCAACCGTCTTTCTCTGTCGCCGCGGAAGCCAACAATCCTGAGCAGCAAGGCGAAGTGATTGCGCATCGCCCTGATGAATCGCCAATCTCCGGCACAGTGCTGTTTCCGTTCACGCGCGCTCAGCGCAACGGGCTGGAAGACTTGCGCCTGGTGCGTTTCGTTGAAGACGATGGCGCAGCGACGTATTTCGGCACCTACACCGCCTATTCTGGCGTGAGCATCGGCTCTGAGCTGATGTGCACGGACAATTTCAGCACCTTCAGGCTCACGCCCATGAACGGCAGCGCCTCAGGCAACAAAGGCATGGCGCTGTTTCCGAAACGCATCGGCGGCGACTATGCCGTGATTGGCCGCCAGGACGGGGAAAGCATTTTCTACATGCGTTCAGACGATCCGCTGGCCTGGAATGGCGGAGAGAAGATTCTGGCGCCAGTTTTCCCGTGGGAGCTGGTGCAGATGGGCAATTGCGGTTCGCCAATCGAACTAGATGAAGGTTGGCTGCTGCTGACGCATGGCGTCGGCGCCATGCGGAAGTATTGCCTCGGTGCGGCGCTGTTGGACAAAAACGATCCGCGCAAAGTTCTGGGCCGTCTCTCGACGCCGCTAATCTCGCCGTCAAATGAAACGCGCGAAGGTTACGTGCCGAACGTGCTTTATACCTGCGGCGCCATGAAACACGGTGATTGGCTGTTTCTGCCGTACGGCATCGCCGACTCGTCGGTCGCCTTCTCGCTCGTCGAAATCAAATCGATCTTGCAGCAGATGTCTTAGGGCGCGTAGCCGGCCAGAAAGATGTGCACGGCGTCGTCCACATCACGCTCGATCAGCTTCTTGCTCGGCGCGGCTTCGTAATTGCAGAGACGCGACTTCGAGAGCCGGTTCTGGCAGAGCGCCAAGAAGTGTTGCGCCGCGCGCACTGGATCAGCTTTGCGCAGATGGCCTTCTTTCATCGCACGCTCGAGATAACCGCTGAGCATAGCGACACCTCGCGCTGGGCCAGTCTCGTAGAAGGCGCGCGCCATCTCGGGCACCCGATCGGCTTCGGCGACGATCATGCGGAATTTTGAAACGGTCGCATCCGACGACACGAATTCCACGTAGCGCCGGCCCATCTTGGTCAATGTTTCTCTAAGGTCGCCACCTTCTACGAGCAGCGAGGACATAGCTTCATGCAGCTGCTCGCAGTGGCGCGCGACGCAAGCCAGGAAGAGTTCATCCTTACTCTCGAAGTAATTGTAGAGCGTGCCTTTGGAGCCTCCGAGCCGGGCGGCGATGGCCGACATCGAGGCGGCCTGGAAGCCCTCCTCGAGAAAGATATCTTCCGCACAATCCATGATCGCGGCGCGGCGCTCGGCATCGCCTCCACGGGCTTTTTTGGCCGGAAGTGCTTCTGGAGATGAATTTTTTGGCAAAGTCGCGCTGGCGGCCTTGATCATTCCCTTACCTTCTCCCATCCTATACTGACCGTACAGTACGGTCATTTCAAGACCGGGGACCCAGATTGAGCCGATTCACTAAGTTTACGCCGCGCGGCGGCATCCGCCAGATTTTGGCGGCGACGACGGCAGTTGCGGTCCTGGCCGCTTGCGCCACTCTGCCCGAACGCGTGCCCGCTGCCGAAACCGCTGCGCCAGGTCATTTCGCCTCCAGCCAATCACTGACCGCAACACCGGCCGGGTGGCCTCAAGCCAATTGGTGGGAAGCCTACAACGACCCGCAGCTCACCGGTCTGATCACCGAAGCGCTCGCGAACTCACCAACGCTCGTGCAAGCGGAAGCACGCGTGCGCGCCGCGACCGCTGGTGTTGAAGGCGCGCGCGGCAATGCTGGGCCGAACCTGTCGCTCAACGCTTCGGCGGTTGAGCAAAAGCAAAGCTACAATTTTGGCATTCCGCCGGCCTTCGTCCCGCAAGGCTATAATGATTACGGACGCGCCACGCTCAATTTGAACTACGAGTTCGATTTTTGGGGCCGCAATCGCGCCGCCATTGCGGCTGCAACGTCGCAAGCGCGCGCCGCGCGCGCCGATGCGGCGGAAGCGCAGCTCATGCTCTCAACTGCAGTCGCGAGCGCCTACGCTGACTTCGCACGTTTAACCGCCGAGCGCTCGATTTCAGAGCGCACTGTGGAAGTGCGCAGCCAGACCGCACAACTGGTCGCGCATCGCGTCACCGCGGGGCTCGACAATCGAGGCACGCAACGCCAGGCCGAGGCCGGCCCGCCCGCCGCACGCGCCCAAATCGCGGCCATCGACGAAGCCCTTGCGCAGACGCGCAACCGTATTGCAGCGTTGCTGGGCGCCGGTCCCGATCGCGGGCTGACGCTGACGCCGCCGCAACAAGTGAGCTTGCACGCTTTCGGCCTACCGCAAAACCTGACCGCGGATCTCATCGGCCGACGGCCTGATATTGTCGCCGCCCGCTGGCGCGCTGAAGCGGCCACACGCAGCACCGATCAAGCGCGCGCTTCATTCTACCCTAACGTGAATCTCGTCGCGTTCCTTGGCGTGGAATCGCTTGGACTAAGCAATTTGACGGCGCAAGGCTCCGACATCGGTTCGATTGGCCCAGCTATCAGCTTGCCAATCTTCGACAGCGGCCGCTTGAGCGCCAACCTGCATCGCGCCGACGCGGAGCGCGACGCGGCGGTCGCAGAGTACAACGCAACCCTCACTGAAGCATTGCACCAAATCGCGGACGTCGCCGCCAGCGAGCGCTTCCTCGATACACGCCTCACCGAAACCCGCGCAGCACTTGCGGCCAATGAAGACGCCTACCGCGTTTCGCACGATCGCTACGACGGCGGGCTCTCCAATTATCAATCCGTACTGATCGCTGAAGACGCCGTGCTCACACAGCGCCTGGCGATCGCTGATCTCGAAAGCCGCCGCTTCGCGCTCGATGTCGCGCTGGTGCGCGCACTCGGCGGCGGCTTCACATCTGACCAAATTCACTGAGGGGAAGTCACGTGGCCGATACCGCAACCCGCACCGTCGATAGCGACGATACAGTCAACAAGGCGAAATCGCGCCGATCGCGCCTGCTGACTATTCTGGGCGTGATCGTACTGCTCGGCGCCATCGCCTGGGGCGGATATTATTTTATGGTCGCCCAGCGTTATGTGAGCACCGACAACGCCTATGTCGGCGCCGAAACCGCAACGATAACGCCACTGATCAACGCGCCGGTCGCCCAAGTCCTGGTGCGCGAAACGCAGAGCGTGAACGCAGGCGACATTCTCGTTCAGCTCGATGATTCCGACACGCGCATCTTGCTGGCGCAGGCCAACGCCGATCTGGCCCGCGCACAAGCGGACGCTGCCACAGCCGGCGTCGATCTACGCCGCCGCAGCGCACTGGCGCCTGAAGGCGCGGTCTCAGCCGACGAACTCAGCGCCGCGCAAAACGCAGCGTCCACCTCGCGCGCCGCCGTGCTCGCCGCACAGGCGCGGGTTCAAGCCGCGCAACTGGCGCTCTCGCGCGCAACCATCCGCGCACCCATCGCCGGCGTCGTGTCCAACAAGCACGTCGAGATCGGCCAACAAGTGCAGGCCGGCGCGCCGCTCATGGTGATCGCGCCGCTCACCAGCGCGTACGTCGACGCCAACTTCAAGGAAGGCCAGCTCCGCAATGTGCACGCTGGCCAACAGGTTGAACTGCACTCCGATCTCTACGGCGAAGGCGTCACCTACCACGGCACAATCACCGGCCTTGCGGGCGGCACCGGCGCGGCGTTCTCGCTGATCCCCGCGCAAAACGCGTCCGGCAACTGGATTAAAGTCGTGCAGCGCGTGCCGGTGCGTATCGCGCTCAATGCGCAAGAGCTGCAAGCGCATCCCCTTCGCGTTGGCATGTCGATGAACGCGCGCATCGATATTTCTGACACGCGCCACTGAGTCCGCGTCCATGAGCGACAGTGCACAACAAGGCCCGCCGCCGCTGAAGGGGGCGACATTGGCGCTCACCTCGGTGGCGCTGGCGCTCGGCACTTTTATGCAGGTGCTGGACACCACCATCGCCAATGTCTCGATCCCGACTATCGCCGGCGATCTCGGCGCGAGCGTCGATCAAGGCACCTGGATCATCACCGGATTTGCGGTCAGCAACGGCATTTCCGTGCCGCTCACCGGCTGGCTGATGCAGCGCTTCGGCATTGTGAAGACGTTTGTCTGGTCAGTGCTCGCGTTCACCGTGCTCTCGTTCCTCTGCGGCATCGCCTGGAATCTACCGTCGTTGGTAATTTTCCGCGTCTTACAAGGCGCAGTGTCGGGCCCGATGATCCCCGGCTCGCAAGCGCTGCTGATCATGATCTTCGGACGCGGCAAGCAGGCAACGGCGCTGGCGATCTGGTCGATGACCACGCTCGTCGCGCCGATCATGGGGCCTATCCTGGGCGGCTACATTTCCGACAATTTCACCTGGCCCTGGATCTTCCTGATCAACCTGCCTGTCGGCGCGCTCTGCGCCTTCCTGTGTTGGACCAATCTGCGAGAACGCGAGACACCGACACGCAAGCTGCCCGTCGACACCATCGGCTTTTCCATGCTGGTAGTGTGGGTCGGCGCGCTGCAAATCATGCTCGACACCGGCAAAAACGTGGACTGGTTCGCCTCGCCGGCGATCGTGGTTGAAGGCCTCGTGGCGCTCGTCGGCTTCGTCGCCTGGGTGATCTGGGAGCTCAACGAGAAGCACCCGATTGTCGATCTTTCGCTTTTCCGCCAGCGCAACTTTACGCTGGGCGTCATCGCGCTCTCGCTCGGCTTTGCCGTCTTCTTCGGCAACAACCTGCTGATGCCGCTCTGGCTGCAGACGCAGATGGGCTACGTCGCGACTTGGGCCGGCCTGGTCGCGGCGCCCGCGGGCATCGTCGCCGTCATCATGACGCCGTTCGTGGCGCGGCTTAAGATCGATGCACGATGGACGGCAACCGTCGCGCTCGGCGCCTTCGCGCTGTCTTTCTACATGCGCTCCAACTACGCCCCGGACGCGGATTTCTACGAACTCGTCATTCCAACGCTCGTGATGGGCTTCGGCATGAGCGGCTTCTTCATCTCCATGGTGACTATCGCGCTCAACGGCGTGCCGCCGCAGCAAGTGCCGCAAGCCACGGGCTTGAGCAATTTCGCGCGCATCACCGCGGGCAGCTTCGCCGCCTCGGTCACGACCACAATCTGGGAACGCTCTGAAGCGTTGCATCAAACCCGGCTCGCCGAGACGACCGGCTCACCCGGCAATCCACTCTGGACGACGGCGCTCCACGATCTGCAGCAGCATGGCGCAAGCGCCGCGCAGGCAATGGCGGCAGTAATGCAACAAGTCATCCACCAAGCCTTCTTTCTGGCGACTGTGGACCTTTTCCGCGTTTCGGCATGGATCACGCTGGCACTCATCCCGATTGTTTGGCTGACGTCAAAAGCGGTCCGCCAAGAAGGTCACGCAGGTGGTGGCGAATAAGTTGGCTTGGGCGCTGTCAGCACGATGACCACAGCGACCAGCTGAACAGCGAAGAGCGCAACATTGAACGGCTGCCCCGGAACCACTACAGGAAACGGCCGCCATGCGTAGAGATTGATCAAGGCGACGGCTGTCGTGAATGTTTGCAGCGCCAGCAAGAGCGTGACGAAGCGCGGCGCGCGCCAAACGGCATAAAGCTCAAACAGGCCAAGCACGATTTGCTGCAGGCCGAGCGTCGCAAAGAGTGCCAGGATCGTTGCGCTGTCGTCGCCGAGATCGAGACCGGCAATGGAGTGCGCTCCGCCATCCGGTGCAAAGGCGTGGACCGACCCGCGCGCGACATTGATCAGACCCGTCAGTCCCAGAACGACGCGCGGGACCCAGCGCATCAGCGCGATGCAACGCGATGGATCAGCGCGGCGATGTCAGCGGGACAGTCCTCCTGCAGGAAGTGGCTGCCCTTCAGCGTGACGTGTTCTTGGTTCTTCGCGCCAGGAACGCGCGCCTGGAAAACGGCATCGCCGCCTTTGGTGATCGGATCGGCATCGCTGAACGCCGTGACAAACGGCTTCTCGAACTTCTCCAGCACCGTCCACGCCGCGCGATTTTCGGCAACCGACGCATGCTCCGGCGTCACCGGCACCAAGGTCGGAAACTGCCGAGCGCCCTCCTTGTAGCTCTCGTCTGGAAACGGTGCGTCGTACGCCGCGCGCTCCGCATCTGTGAGATCGCGCGCGCAACCGCCCTTGAGAATGCCGCCCACAGGCAGCTCCGGAATATTTTGGCTGAACTCAAGCCAGCGCTGAAAGCCATCGGTCATGCCGTGTCCTGTCGGCAAACCGGTGTTGGCGACAATCACTGCAGCAAAGCGTTCGGGAAACGCCGCCACCAGGCGCAATCCAATCAGGCCACCCCAATCCTGGCAGAACAACGTGATGTTTGTCAGATCGAGCGCTTTCAGCCATTGCGACATCCACCCAACATGACGCTCATAGGTGTAGTCGGTTCGCGCCGCCGGTTTGTCGGAGCGGCCAAAGCCAATGAGATCGGGCGCCAGCACGCGGTGGCCTTGCCTAACCAGCGGCGGGATGATCTTGCGATAGAGATAAGACCAGGACGGTTCGCCGTGCATGACCAGCACAGGCGCGGCGTCGCGCGGGCCCTCATCGACATAAGCGAGGCGCAAATTGGCGCCATCGCCGCTGCTAACCACCTCATAGTGCGGCGCAAACGGCCAATCCTTCAGGTTCGCAAAACGCTCGTCCGGCGTTCTCAACACCTGCATCGCCGTTCCCCGCAATTTGCTTTCGCTTATCCACCGTAGTATTGGCGCTCTTAGTGCCACTTCTTTGCGGCCAGGTCAAAGCGCGGGGCGGCGATGGACCTATCGTTCGATTTCTATTTCTCTTTTCGCAGCCCCTATTCGTACCTGGCGACGCCGCAGATCGAAGCATTGTGCGCGCGCTATGCAGCGACGCCGCGCATGCGCATTGTTCTGCCGATCGCCATCCGCATCCCGGGCTTCTTCAAGACCGTCAATCCGCTGTGGCCGCCATACTTGCTGCGCGACACCTTCCGCATCTCGCAGATGCATGCCATTCCGTATCGCTGGCCGCGTCCCGATCCGATCGTCATGGACATCGGCTCCGGAGAGGTCGCAGCCGAGCAGCCGTACATTTACAGAGTCAGCCGTTTAGCTGTCGCCGCCCAACGCGCCGATAAGGGCTTTGCCTTCACGCGTCGCGCCGCGCACGCGATTTGGAGCGGTGCGATCGACAATTGGCACGAAGGTGACCATCTCACGCGCGCATTGACGGCCGCCGGCTTGGACGCCGCCGCCGTCGAGGCCAACATTGTGCGCGACGCCGAGAAGATCGACGCCGAGATCGCCGCCAATGAGATCGACCAACGCAAAGCCGGCCATTGGGGCGTTCCGCTCTTCGTCTTCAACGACGAACCCTTCTTCGGCCAGGACCGCATCGAGCATTTGATCTGGCGGATGAAGCAAGCTGGCTTGAACGAGCGCTAACCGCGCTCAAGGCGCTTGCTGCTTTTCCGCAACGGCATCACTATGACCGCGCTTCTTCGACGGAAGGCCGCCCATGCAAGTCCGCTTCTGGGGCACGAGGGGCTCGATCGCCACGCCAGGTCCAGCGACCGTGCGGTACGGCGGCAATACGTCATGTGTTGAAGTCCGCTCGGACGCCGGGGAAGTCATCTTGCTCGATTGCGGCACCGGCGCGCACGCGCTGGGCCAAACGCTGAAAGAGCAAGCGAAGGCCTGCTCGGGTCACATCCTCATCTCCCATACGCACTGGGATCACATTCAGGGTTTGCCGTTCTTCGCGCCCCTCTTTGCGCCGGGCAACCAATGGCACATCTACGGCCCGCGCGGGCTGGGGCAATCGCTCCAAGAAATTCTCGCTGGGCAGATGGACTACGCCTACTTCCCCGTCGCGCTCAATGCGTTCGCGGCGGATGTGCATTTCCATGAAGTGGTGGAAGGCGGCTTCATGATCGGCGATGTCCGCATCGCTACGCACTACCTGAACCATCCTGCGCTGACCGTTGGCTATCGCATCGAGGCGGACGGCGCGACGCTGGTCTACGCCACCGATCACGAGCCCCACAGCCCAGATGCTGGCTGCGGCCATGCCGGCAAGGAAGAAACCGGCGATATCGCCCATATCGATTTCATCCGCGACGCCGATGTTGTTATTCACGACGCGCAATACACAGCCGCCGAATACCCGGCTAAAATCGGCTGGGGACACAGCACCATCGAGTACGTGGTGGACGCCGCCATCGCGGGCAACGTCAAGCATGTCGTGCTCTTCCACCACGATCCCGCGCGCGGCGATGACGCCGTGGATGCGCTCATGGTCCAAGCGCGTCAGCGCGCAGCGGCCGCCGGCGCCGACATTGAGATCACGGCAGCAGCCGAAGGCACGATACTCGATCTGCACGGCGAGGATGAAAGCAGGTTCTCACCGTTCATGCCGTCCAGTCTGGTCAATCCGGCCAACGATCTGTTGAAAGAACTGATCCTCATCGCCAGCGTCGGCGACGAAGAGCGCGCGCTGATCAAGGAAGCTGCCGAGGCCGACAGTATCCCAACCGTCACGGTCGCCGTCGAGAAACTTGAGGAAGCTATCGGCAGCGGGCATCCATCTCTGATTTTTATCGGCGATGCAGATGCGGCCATCGACCCGGTCCTGCTGTGCCAGAAATTGCGCGCGCTTCCCGGCGACAACGCGCGTGGCGTGCCGATCATTGTCGTGACCGAGCAAGCCAGCGTTTCCGCTGAACGGGGCGAAGTGGCAGGCGTCACCGACTGGTTGACGCGCCCGTTCAGCATGCAATACGCCCGCTCGCGCATGCGCGCATGGCTGATGCGGTCGATGCTGCGCTGGCGGAAGGCGGCGCTGCCGCAGAACGAAGAGCAGCGGCTGGAAGCCGTGCACAATCTTGGCCTGCTCGACACCGAGTCAGAAGAGCGCTTCGATCGTCACACCCGCATCGCCGCCGCAGCACTTGATGCACCAATTGCGCTGGTGACCTTGGTGGATCGTGACCGGCAATGGTTCAAATCGCACCAGGGCTTCGACTTCAGCGAAACCCCGCGCGACCTCGGCTTTTGCTCGCACGCCATCCTCGAGGACAAGCCGCTGGTGGTGACTGACGCGCTCAATGATGACCGCTTCGCCGAGAATCCTGTCGTCGTGGGAGACCCGCGCGTGAGATTCTACGCCGGCATCCCTCTGCGCACCGCGGATGGCACGCGCGTTGGCGCGCTCTGCGTGGTCGATCACAAACCGCGCACACTGAGCGCCGCACAGCTCAAGATGCTGCAAGACATCGCGCACCTGGTCGAGGAAGAACTGGAGCACCCGCCGGGCGCCGATGTCGCGCACATCGAACGTGCGCCGATGCGCTGAACGGCGCCAGGCTTCAAGCCGCTCTGCCGCTAGGACGCCTCCCCGGCCGCCGACCGATTGAACTTGAACAGCCCATCCCAGCGCTCATCAAGTTTGGCGAGCGCTTCAGCGGGTGGGAGCGCTGTGATGCGGCCGCCATCGCGGGCGATCAGCTCCAACCGCTCCAGTTTCGCCAACGCATCACTGACTTCGAAATCGATCTCGATCGCAAAGCGTTCGCGAAGAAAACCCTCAGCAGCCGCGTCGATCTCGTCTCTGGTCAAAGCGCCGCCACCGCGCCGCAGCGCCCAATAGGCAATCAGCGCCTCCTTCACATCTTGCTCTTCTCCCGCGCCGACCACGAGATCGATGACGCCGGTATTGTTGGCGAGATTGCGGAAGTAGACGGTGTCGGCCAGCTGCTTCTGGTAGCGCAAGGTTTGGGTTTCGTACTTCAGGCGCTGACGCATCACGAAGGCGCCGACGGCGATGAGCCCGGACGCCGCCGCCAACGCGCGCCGCAACTCGCTTTGTTCGATCATGCCGCGGGCGCCGAAATAGGCGGCGAGCACGGCGAAGATAACGGTAAGCGCTGGCCAAAGGTTGAGCAGCACTGGCGCGCCCGCAACGATCGCAGGCGCGGCCAGGAACACTTGGTCGCGCGGGCGCATGCTTGGCCGCGCGCCAGGATGCAGCGTCACCAGTTCAGCGGTGGCGACGTTGCGGAAGTGCTTAATCAGCGCTGCGCCTGGCCGCACACCACGGCGCATCTTGGCGAACGCCTGCTTGTCGGCGCGTTGCACTTCCGCTTCCGCCTTGAAGCCGACGAAGACAACGACGTCGGTCATCATTTCAGCCTCGATTTCGCGCGTGCCGATGCCGGCCCAGGTTCGTAGCGCCACTTTTTCCGGCCGCACGCCGCGTGCAAAGAAGCGAATGCGGCGAATGCCGGCCTGCGACGGCTTGATGCTTAGACCGGTCAGCAGCTTCGTCGCCTCGCGCGTCTGCACCGTGTCGTGGTCAATCTCGACGAAGTTGGCGCGGGCCAGAGCTTCGACGAAGGCGGCTTCGAACGCGTCGAGAGCGGCAGGCGTGACGTTGCGGCGGGCGGGCGGCGCGTCGGGGTCGAGCGGATCGTAAAGCGCTTTCAGCGCCTCCAGCTGCTCGTGGGCTTCATACTGAAGCAGCGCGTCCAGGAGTTTGAGCACGTCGCCAAAGGCGCCGGCTTCGCCTTCCGGCAAGCCATCGGCGGCGGCAATCCCCTCCGCCAACGCGGCGCGTCGGACGGCGATATATCCGTCCGGCTTCGGCGTCCCCTCGACCATGCCGCCTTGCTACATGACCCTTATGGGCGGCGCCAATGCGGCTCACCGCTTGCGGGCGCCGCGTGAGCACTACATTCTGAGTTCCGCTAAAGGAGTGGGGCATGCGCGGTGGATGGGGCCAGTGGCGGAACTTGCTGGCGATGGCGCTCTTGGCGATGGCGGTTCCAGCCGCCGCGCAGCAGGGGCCAGCACCGCAAGATCCATTTAACGGCCAATTTGGCGCCATGCAATTGGCCCCGCCCCCGCCGGAAGCAGCGCGCCTTTCGCACATGATGGGCGATGCACTCAACGCGCTGCAGCCGCAGCGCCCAGGCCATCAAGATGTCTATCTGATCGTCGCCGCGCTCTGGGGTGAACCAGTGTTTGAGCGTGAAGCTACGCAAGCCGAACAAATTCTCCGCACCCATTTTCACGCGGAAGGCCGCTCAATCCTGCTGACAGCCGGCGGCGAGGGCGACCGCGCCCATCCCGCTGCAACACCGGAAAACATCGCCGCTGCGTTGGGGCAAGTCGGCGCCATGATCGATCCGAACGAAGATCTCGTCGTGGTGTTCATTACCTCGCACGGATCGCCGGACGGCTCAGCCGCAATGCGCAATCGCCAAACCATTGGGGCGCTGCGCCCCGCCAATCTGCGCGATCTCTTTACACAAGCCGGCATCGTCAATCGCGTAGTGATCGTGTCGGCCTGCTTTTCCGGCGCCTTCATTGCCCCGCTCGCCGATGACAACACCATTGTGCTGACGGCCGCCGCGCCGGACCGCACGTCTTTCGGTTGCCAGCCGGAGCGGGAATGGACGTTTTTTGGCGACGCCTATTTCAACCACGCTGTGCGCGGCGGCGCCGGGTTGTTGCCAGGATTCGACCAGGCCAAAGTGTTGATCACCCAATGGGAAACCACGCAGCATCTCACGCCGCCCTCCAACCCACAAAAGTGGATCGGCGCGCATGCAGCGGAAATGCTTCACCGCGCGGAAGCCGAGCACTGAACACGTTACTGCTGCAGCGTATCGGCGATCAGATCCAGCGGTGCGGCCGTGGTGCGCTTCGCTGTCCGCATGACAATGCGCGACTGCACGTCGGAAACGAGGCCCAGCGCCAGCATCTTGTCGCGCACGAAGTCGTCGTAAGCATGAATGTCGCGCGCGATGATGCGCAGCATGAAGTCCGCGGCGCCGGTGACGGTGGCGCATTCCACCACTTCTGACCATTCTGCGATCGCCGCCTCAAAGCGCTCAAGGTTCTCGCGCGACGGCAATTGCAGCTTCACCGAGGCGAACACTTCGAACTTCAAGCCGAGTTTTTCAAAATCCAGCACCGTCACCTGCCGAACAATGATCCCTGCCCGCTTCATGCGCTCGATGCGCCGCCAAGCCGGAGATGAGGAGAGCCCGACGCGCTCGGCGATCTCAGCGATCGACAGGCTGGCGTCGCGCTGCAGTAGGTCGAGGATGCGGGCGTCAACGGCGTCGAGCTCTTCGGCCAAATTCTTCCCCGCACGTTCAAATCTGTGGACGATGGCGCCTAATTTGAGCGAGAGGCGGGGTCAAAGCAAGGAAATCGCCAGATTTCACGAAACAACCGTGCCGGGTCGCGGCTTTTCGCAAACGGCGCTTGCGGGGCGCTAGGAGGCCGCTTATCAGTCGCGCCCTTCACGTGAAAGTCTAGGGTGGCGTAGCTCATCTGGTTAGAGCGTGGGATTCATAACCCCAAGGTAGGTGGTTCAAGTCCACCCGCCACCACCATTTTCCGCTGCCCTATCGTTCGATTAGCCGCGGCGCGAAGTGTCGTCGATGCGGAAGACCACGCGGAGATTGACCGGCGAGCCGCTCGCATCCTTTCCATCGCGTAGCGTTTGAGCATGGCGATACATATGCGCCACCCGCAAAGCAGCTCCCCCAAAACCGGCGCGGGCAGGATATTCCGACACAGGTGCGCAATCGAGCGCGCCGTTATTCTGCACGGTACAATGCAACGAAGCTTCGCCTTCGCGGCCGTCTTCCAACGCGCGTGCCGGGTAGGTTTCAGCCAATCGCCAGCGGCTCGGCGTATGCGTCCAAAGCGGACGGCGCTGACCTTCCACGATGATCGCCTCGCTGTCGTCGCTGGTGGTTGCGCTCGCGGGCGTCACGCCAATGACTTCGGTCGGCACACTTGACGCCGCCGATGTTTGCGAAGACGCGCGCCGATGCGCCTGTGTCGCGTCCGCACGTGTTTCGGCCGGGGCGCCTGAGCCGACCTCGTTCGGCGATGCTGCGCTTTCGCCCGATTGCGGCGGAAGCGCGCCGGCGCGAAGCGGCGCTTCGCCGTTCTGCGCGTAGGATTGGTTCGACGCGCTCGACTGAGAGGGTCCGTAATTGCTCCAGGCGTAGTAGCCACCGCCCAGCAGCACCGCGGCCAACGCGGCGCCGCCGAGCCATTTCATGCCAGAGGCTTTGGACTCATGCGGCTCGATCTTCGAAGTCTTTGAAGGTTCGTGACTCATGTGGGTCTCCTGAGAATTGCAGGGGCGCGCGTGACGACCGCGACTATCAAAAGCTAGGGGCAACCCCGTCGCGGCAACGCTTACCGTTTCCCGCCGGTTCCGGGCATCGATCTCATCCACGCTTTTTTCAAGCTAAGTGCTTGAACGCAAACGAGTCAGGCTCTTCCCAATCCAACACCTGCAAAGCTGACGTACACTGCGCGCATTCCGTTTCATCGGAGGGGCGCATTGGATCCAGCCCGAAGCGTGAAGCGGGATG
>JBAQGO010000105.1:0-23265 GCA_049287825.1 Vitreimonas sp.
AGGCTATCCCGACTGGAAAGCGCAAACGACCGTGAATTGGGACTGGCGCGACTGGGGCGCATCAATCACCAACCGCTACGTCTCATCGCTGACGGAAGTCGCGAACGGCGGCACCAAGCTCGACTCGGTATCATACTGGGACATCCAGCTACGCTGGCAGCCGACTCACATCGCCGACGGTCACATCCAATTCGCGCTCGGTATAAACAACATCACCGATGTCGATACGCCCGGCTGCTTTAGCTGCGATGTGAACAATATGGATCCGACTCTTCACGATATTCCGGGCCGCTTCGGCTACTTCCGGATTGCGTACAAGCACTAAGCTGGATCGGAGCAAAATCGAACTGGCCGGGGCGTAAGCCTCGGCCAGTTTTGCTTTCAATGACAGTCAGTTCGCGGGTTGCGCCTCGACCTGTTGGGAGTCGACTTGGTGGTCGTGGCGGCGAAGGTGCGTCACGCTCTTCACGGCGCGTGAAAGAATATCGGTGAAAAATGTCGCCGCGATTGAACCGGCGGCGATGATTGTGGCGAGTTCAATCATTTGGCGCTCCATCTTATTTTACGCCCAACGCCCGGACTTGGAGCGGTGTTCCCTTAGCAGGGAGACGTGAGCGCCGGCACTGCGAGGGCCGCCGGTTGCGCACCGGTCAGGTAGCGCTCGAAGACAAGCTCATAAGCGGCTTCGAGATGCGTCGTCGTCAAAGCGGAATTGAATAGCGGGGCCGTGCCGCGATTGATCGCCAGCTTGCCGCGCAGAGCGAGCAGCCGGGCGGGGTTGCTCGCGAGATCGAGTGCAAGTGCGGCGTATTCCCCGGGCGTATTTGTGATCAATTCTGGAAGCTCCAGGGCCGTCAACAAGCTTGCCGCAACGCGCGCGGTGAAACTCTCTCCCCTCTTTGTAACCAATGGCAGGCCAGCCCAGAGCGCGTCCCTCGCGGTTGTGTGTGCGTTGTAGTTGAACGTATCGAGAAACAGATCGGCCAAGCGATGGCGCGCGAGATGGTCCGACAGCGGCAGCGGCTTTGCGAAAATCAAACGCTCCCCGCCAACGCCGCGCGCTGCGGCTTCTTTGCGTAAATTTGCTTCGGCGGCATCGCCGCTCTTCAGCAGCCACAGCACGCTGCCCTCGACCTGCCGCAACAGGCGCATCCAGATATCGAACTCGGCCGCCGAAATTTTGTAGCTGTTGTTGAAACAACAGAAGACGAAGCCTTCGTCCGGCAGCCCTGCTTGCTTCCGCGTTGGCGTGCGTTCGGCGATGATTTGCGTGTTGTCGTTAGCTTGGTAGGAATGCGGCAGGCTGATCACGCGTTCGGAGTAGTGATGAGCGGCGCCATCCGGAATGAGCACCGCATCGGAGATGAGGTAGTCCATAAACGGCGCACCGGTGGTGCTGGGATAACCGAGATAGCTGATCTGCAACGGCGCGGCGCGCTCCGCGAAAATTCCAAGGCGCCCATTCTGGGTATAGCCATTCAAATCCACCGCAATATCGATGTTATGGACGCGAGAGAGCTCGGCAATTTCTTCATCGCGCAAGCCGGAGACCTCGTGAAAATGCTCGACCGCGCCGCGAATGCGGCTGCGTGTCTCGTCGTTACTGGCGGGGCCATACGAGAAGACGTGGATTTCAAAGCGGCCGCGGTCGTGAAGTTCGAGGACACGCGCGATCAGGTACATGACTGCGTGGTTGTGAACGTCTGCCGAGAAATACCCGATGCGCAGGCGCGACGGACGCGCCGGCGGCGGCGCAGCAACGGACGCCACGATCCGAAATTTTTCGCGAACAAAGTTCTCGGCGCGCAGGCGATGGCGTTCTGGGCTATCTTCCAACGACAACATTGCAAAGGGCGGGACGATCTGATCGCTGACGCCAAGCGCAGGGATGCGGCCGGCGTCAGCAGCGATTGCCGCCCAATCGCAAATTCGCGCCTGCTGGTGCAACCGTTGCGCACGTATCAGGTCACTGTTCGGGTCTATGTCCAGGGCGCGCGTGAACGCAGCAATGGCTTCAGCCGGCCGGCGCAGGTCAGCCAACGCTACGCCGAGGGCGCCATGCGCATCTGCAAAATCCGGCTTCAGCAAAATCGCGTGCTCAAGCAGGGCGAGCGCGTCCTCGCTGCGGCCAGCATTGCGCAGCGCGAGGCCCCAATTGTTCGCCGCTTCCGCAAAGCTTGGGTTGAGCGTTAGTGCATGGCCGAATGCTTCGGTGGCCGCGTCAAGCTGTCCAAGCCGCGCAAGGGCGTTTCCGAGATTGTTGTGCGCTTTTGCGAAATTGCGATTGATCGCCAGTGCATGTCTGTAATCGGCGGCCGCTTCGCTTGTGCGTCCGAGTTCGAAGAGAGCGATGCCGCGATTGTTGTAGGCGTCGGCATGGTTGGGATCCAGCTGCAGCGCCTTGCCAAACGCGCCAAGCGCCTCTTCACACCGGCCAACTGAATTCAGGACGAAGCCTAGATTGTTGAACGCGCCCGCAAAGGCGGGATTGAGTTCTGCCGCGTGGGCAAAGCGCTCGATCGCCTCAGCGCTGCGTCCCGCGCTGACAAGCGCGATGCCGAAATTGTTGTGTGTATCGGCGTCCTGGGGCCGGAGCGCAGCAGCCAACCCATAGTGCTCGGCGGCCTTCGCCGGCTGACCGAGTTGAAAATGAGCGCCGCCAAGAATGGTGTGAACGGTGAACGGGTCCGAGCCACCTTGAAGCAACGTGTCGCCAAGCAAAACGGCGTCGCTCAGTTTCCCAGCGTTGTAGAGTGCGACGAGGTCGTTCAGAGCAGGCATGCAGCCACGCGTTTTGAGGCGAAAGTGGTGAAAAGCTTGTGCCGAGATGTGTCAAGCGTAGGAGATGACACGCCATGGCGCCACCCTGAGTGAAAGCTAAGTATCTGTTCCAGCAGGAGTTCAGGGTGGGTGGCGCATTGTCCGCCTCAACGAGAGACGAGCTTTGTCTCGATCGTTGAGGAGCAAACATCATGAAGCGTATTCTTATGACTGGCCTGAGCGCGCTGACTCTGATGGGCGGTTTCGCTGGCACGGCAGCTGCCCAAGATTATGGCCGCTACAATCATCAAAATGACGGCCGTGACGGCCGTGGCGACTGGAACCGTGGCCGCGACAATGATCGCCGTGACAACGACCGGCGCGACAATGACCGCGGGCGGTTCGAACAGGGCCGTTACGACAACCAGTTTAACCGCAATTGGCGTCGTGGCGACCGTCTGCCGGGCGGCTGGCAGAACCGATACCGGAACGTGGACTATCGCTACTACCACCTGCGTCCAGCCCCTTACGGCTATCGCTACGTGCGCGATGACAGCGGCCGCATCCTGCTCGTCGGCATCTTCACTGGCGTGATCTTGAGCGCGATCTTCAGCAACTACTAGGAACGCCAGACCTAACTAACGCTTGCGCCCCGGAGCCTCGCTCCGGGGCGTTTGTTTTTAGCGTATTCGCGATGCCGCTATATATCCCGCGAGCGCAGCGACGGCGGTGATGGTCGTGCCCCAAGCGAGATCGGCCAGAGTTATGGTCGTGCTCCACACGCGCATCGTGGCTTGGTTGGTGAGGTCATACGTTGCGTACGCAACGAAGCCGAGAATGGCGCCACGTGTTAGCACGCGCTGAGCGCTCCCCTGCTCGACTGGAAGCACTGCAAGGACGACGATGCCAGTGAGGTAGATGAGATAGAAAGCGATTGCAGGGACGGGCCGCACCGTGTTCGCCAGCAACTCGCCGATGCGCGGGGGAGCCAGGCGCGGCGCCACCTGGGTGAGCCAGATTGCGTCGAGACCGACAAACACGATCGCCGTGGCGATCCAGGCGACAACGACTCTCATGCGCGGACCGGTCTCAAGAGATGGTGGACAACACCCCATTCGTCACCGTCAGCATGTCCGAAGAGACCCGCCGTGGCGAGGAAGAAGAGGCGCCAACGGCTTTCCCAGGTGCGGCAGTCGCGGCCGTAAGCCTGCTTAAGGATTGGGCGGATCTGCTCAATGTTGGCGTCGAAATTGCCGAGCCAATCGAGAGCAGTGCGTTCATAATTTTTGCCGTTCCACCACCACTCGCGTTCAACGCTGAAGAGATCAGAGAAGTTGCGGATGAGATCGCGGCTGGGCATCACGCCGCCGGCGAAGAAATGTTGCGCGATCCAGTCATCGTCGTTCGCAGGATCGAACCGGTAAGGCGCGTGTTGATGAGCGAAGACGTGGATCAGCATCTGTCCAGTCGGCGCAAGCCACGTCCGACACTTTTCTAGAAGCGCACGCCAGTTGGACATGTGCTCAAACATCTCGACCGAAACGATGCGGTCAAAACGCCGATCGATCTCGAAGATATTGGCGTCAGCGGTGATGACCGTGACATTGGCGAAGCCGCGTTCGCGTGCTTGCCCCTCGATGTGCGCACGCTGACTTTTGGAATTGGAGACGGTGGTGATGGTTGCATGAGGGTAGTGCTCGGCCATCCACAGGGTCAGCGAACCCCAGCCGCCGCCGAGCTCAAGAATGGATTGGCCGTCCGCTAGACCCGCGTTAGCGCAAGTTTCCATGAGCGCGCGTTCTTCCGCCTGAGCCAGCGTGTCGGTGAGCGCATCATAGCGGCAGCTGGAATACTTAAAGCGCGGACCGAGGCATTGGCGAAAGAATGCCGCTGGCACTTCATAGTGTTGCGCGTTGGCGGCTTCGGTGTGCTCGGCGATCGGTCGGGCGCGCATCTCTTCTGCGAAGCGTTGCGTGGCGTCGCGCGGGGTGTCCCGCAGTTGCCGGCTCGTGTTGGCGACGAGCATGGAAACGGCTTTGCGGCGCACGACATCCGGCATGGGCGCGGCTTCAAACATGTGCACGGCGCGGGAGACGAGTGTCATGACGATGTCCTTTTCGGCGGCATTGGAATAAAGGCGCTGACACGCGCTTGGTATGCGCGGAATGCGTCGCCGCGGCTCTTCAGCATGTTATGCTCGAGCGCGGGCACGCCAGTGCCGTAACGCAAGATGAGATACATAAGCGCCGGCGCGACCCACGTGGCCCAAGACGCGATGTTACCGGGATCGAAGCCAATGGCGGGATAAGCGAGCCAGCCGAACCACTCGAAGAAATAATTAGGATGGCGCGACCAAGCCCAGAGCCCGGCGTCGTTGACGGCGCCATGATTTGGCGTTGCCTTGAAGCGGCGCATCTGTTCGTCGGCGAGCGCTTCGCCCCCGATGGCGATGGCGAGGATTGCAACGCCGAGAAAATCGCGAAGGCCGAGCGCCGCGTTGCTCGAATGGGTCGCGGCGAACACGGACCAGGCTAGCAAAGCGGTGGCCGGCGCCTGAACGATCACGAGCCCGAACATGCGCTGTTGGAATGCTCTGCCCCAATCAGTCCGCAGCGTGGCGTAACGGATGTCTTCAGTCTTGCTGCGCGCGACACGGGTGGCGACATAGAGGCCGAGGCGTAGCGACCAGATGGCGCCGAGGGCTGCAACGAGCAGCTGGCGATCATGGCTGGCAGGAAGCGCCGGCCAAAGTGCTACGACGACACACGAAGCGCCTGTGCCAAACGTCCAAAAGACATCCACCCAGCCCGCATTGTTGACGGCGCGCTGGGTCAGCCAGGCCAGCGTCATCACCACGAGCATGAGTAGAAAGACCGCCAACAGGGGCGCGGCTACGCTCATTCGTCCTGTTCCCTTTCCCGGCCTTTGATCTTACGGCGCCCGCTCTAGCCTGGATCACATCTAATCCGATCCGTGGCGGCATCCGTACGCCTCAAAAGGGGATCTGAGGTTGGTGTGATGGAACAACAAAGACGCGCCCTCGCCGGCGTCAGCTATTTGCTGGGATTGTCCCTCGCGTTCAGCGCGCCGGCGCTCGCTGCGACCTCACCGGGCCACGTGCAGTTCGAGGTCATGCGCGAAGGCCATTCGTTCGGGCGCCAGAGCGTGACAGTTTCGGTGCGCAACGGCGAATTGCTGGCCGATACCAACGCGACATTGCACGCCGGTCTCGGACCGCTGACGTTGTTCAGCTACGCGCAACGGTGCAGTGAATCCTGGCGTGACGGCGCGTTGACCAGCCTGCAATGCTCTACCCGGCAGAACGGCCATGCCAAGAGCGTGCAAGGGCGTTTGGCAGACGGCTCGCTGCGGATGAACGGCACGGCGGGCGCCATTGTGTTTTCGCCCAGCACATTGCCGACAAGTTGGTGGACGCGCCCGCCGCTATCGACGCGCGAAATGATCAACAGCGAGACCGGCGCCCGCCTGCCGGTGCGCGTGACGATGATCGGGCGCGAGACCATCATTGCCAACGGCGTGCGTATTGCCGCCGACCACATTCGTGTGCAAGGCACGCTGGCCGTGGACCTTTGGTACGACGATCAAGGCCATTGGGTGGGGTGCGCATTCGTCGCGCAAGGCCAGCACATGACCTATCGCTTGCTCACCGCACCCTCGCAGGGACCTTCGTAACTCTAAGCGCTGACTTTTCTTCGGAAGCCGCCGTGTGCGGCGTGGCAGAGCGCGACTCCGAGTGCGTCGGCGGCGTCGGCGGTGACGTCGCCTGCCGTGGGCAGCAAGCGGCGCACCATGAAGGCGATCTGTGCTTTGTCCGCGGAGCCCGACCCGACGATGGCTTTCTTGATCGTGGTCGGCGCGTATTCGGCGACGATGACGCCGCGGCGTGCGGCGGCGGCAAGCGCAACGCCGCGAGCTTGGCCTAGCGCCAGCGCGGCGCGTGCGTTGGAATTGACGAAGGTCTCCTCAACCGCGCATTCGTGCGGCTGATGCTCCTCCAAAACCGCGCCAAGCGCTTCGAACAGATCGAACAAGCGCGACGCAAGCTGCTGATCGGCGCGCGGTTTGATGACGCCATGTGCGATGTGCGAAAGCCGCGCGCCATCGCTCAACACCACGCCCCAACCGCAACGGTTGAGACCGGGGTCGACCCCGAGGATGAGAACACCGCTCATGGCTTCCGGCCTGCGCCGCAATCCTTGCCAAAGCGCTAATGGCCACGCATGACTGAACGAAACAATGTCTGGGGAAGCCGATGGCCTGGAAGAGTGCGCGCGTGTGGGCGATGGCTGCCGCGCTTATTGTCTGCAATGCGGCGCAGGCGCAAACCCAGAGCACGCCGGCGCCGGCGGTGTCCGCGGACGAAGCCACGCGGAGCGCCGGCTTCGCGCGTGAAATCTTCCGGACTATCGTCGGAATGGACACCTCCGTCGAGGGCCATCAGGTGCCGCAGATGGCGAACTATTTGGCGGGATTGTTCCGCCAAGCCGGTTTTCCCGAACGCGACATTCATATTGTGCCTGTCGGCGACACCGCCTCGCTGATCGTGCGCTATCGCGGCGATGGTTCGGGCGGGCGGCCAATCATTCTGATGGCGCACATGGACGTGGTGACGGCGCATCGCAGCGACTGGCAGCGCGATCCGTTCACGCTGGTTGAAGAGAACGGCTACTTTTACGGACGCGGCGCCAGCGACATCAAGAATGGCGTTTCGATCCTGAGCGCCACGCTGTTGCGGCTCAAAGCCGAGCATTTCACGCCAACGCGCGATCTCATTCTCTATTTCAGCGGCGATGAAGAAACGTCGGGGCAAACGACCATCGCAGTGTTGCGCGATCATCGCGATCTGGTGGATGCCGAATATGCGCTAAACTCGGATTCTGGCGGCGGTTCACTAGATGAAGCCCGCGGGCGCCCGCAGCTTTACACCTTTCAAGCCGCGGAGAAAACTTTCGCGAGCTTTACGCTGACGGCGCACAATCCAGGCGGCCACTCTTCCCAACCGCGGCACGACAATGCCATCTATGACATAGCAGACGCACTAGAGCGCGTACGCGGCTATCAGTTTCCGGTGATGTGGAATGACATCACCGTAACGAGCTTCCGCATGGCTGGCCCGGCGACACCTGCGCCCATCGGGCCGGCAATGGTGGCGTTTGCGCGCCATCCCGGCGACCGGCGCGCCGCTGAGACGCTGTCCGCAAGCCCGTTCTATGTCGGTCAGGTGCGGACGACCTGCATCCCGACTTTGATCCAAGGCGGACACGCCGACAACGCGTTGCCGCAATCGGTGGTCGCCACCGTGAACTGCCGCATCTTTCCCGGTGTGCCGATCGCCACGGTGCAGGCGCAGATTCAGCGGCTGGCCGGCGAACACATCGCGGTGGCGCCGCTCGATCAGTACCATTCGAGCGACGCGTCGCCGCTCCGCCAGGATGTCGTCGACGCCGTGACGGACGCCGTGCATGCGCGCCATCCGGGGGTGCCGATCATTCCCTCGATGGCGGCGGGCGCATCAGACGGCGTGTTCTTCCGCGAAGCGGGCATCCCGACCTATGGCGTGGGCGAAACCTTTATCAAGGAAAGCGATGACTTCTCGCACGGCTTGAACGAGCGCGTGCCCGTGCAGAGTTTTTATGACGGGCTGGTGCATTGGCGCGTGCTGATCAACGATCTGGCCGGCCGTCGCTGAGCGTTAAGACACTTTAAACGTCCGCGTTAACGAGCGTTTGCACTTTTGCGGGCAGGGTGGCGCCAGGATCCGCCCCACCCGCCATGAGCAACGCCTCCGCCCTCGGCCTGCCGATCGTCGACTATCAGTTGGCGACAACCAACCAGACGCAACTTCTGGCGCAATTCCAGAAGAATTCGACGGCGCGCGCCGACGTCGCTGCGTATCAAACTGGCGTCGCGAAGATCACCACGGTCGATCAATTCCTCAAAAACTTTAAAGTGCTGAATGTCGCGCTCACGGCGTACGGCATGCAGGACGTGATCAATCAAAAGGGCTTGCTGAAGCAGCTGCTGACGCAGGATCCAAATTCGACGACGGCGTTGGCGCAGAAGTTCGGCAAGGCGAACTATTTGGCGTTCGCGCAGGCCTATTGGACACTTAGCACAGACGGCGGCGCCAATCTTTCAAGCGCCGCCAGCATCAACGCGACGGCCGCACGTTACAACACCGCGCAGTTCCAGCAATGGATGGCCAACCGCAGCAACGACCCCGCCGTGGCCACGGCGCTTGCGGCGCGCGCGACACTGCAGGACGCGGTCAATGTCAGCAATGTCGGCGCGCTGTATGCCAAGTATCAGCAAAATGCGTCGGTGCAGCAAGCAGTGACGTATTATCAAAACAATATTGGAGCGGTGCAAACATCTAACGCGTTAATGGCCGATCCGAAGTTGTTGAACTTCGCGCTCAACGCCTTTGGCATCGATCCGAGCACGGTCTCCACCGACACCGTGCAGAAATTGCTGACGCAATCGCCGAGCACTGCAACCTCGGTTGCGGCGACCAATCCGAACTACATGCCGTTTGCGCAAGCGTTTTCGTCGCTGTTTTACGATAAGGGCGCGAGCATCAATACCACCACCGCTATCAAGGATACGGTGAGCCGCTATCAGCAGCAGACGTTCTCGCGCGCGCTGGCAAACAATACCGACGCCCAAAATGTACAGATGTTCGGTACGGCGGGCGCCGCACAAATCACGCAGATCAAAAACGATGCCCTGAGCGAGAATGGCGCGACAACCGGTTCAGCCTACTATGCCTCGCACATCGCCGCCGCGAGAACAGCAGCGCAATTCGCCGCCGACAAACAGCTCACGAGCGTCGCGCTCACCGCGTTTGGCCTCGGCACGACGTCCGCGGCCACGCTGCAGCAATTACTGACGCAAGACCCAAACGATTCTGCTTCAATAGCGCAGAACAACCCGCAATACACGACGTTCGCCAAGGCGTTTTCGTACTACAATGCGATCGCGGGCCACACGAGCGATGACGCCGACAAGATCGCAGCGGTGCAAAGCGCTTTTCAAGCCAACACGTTGCAAACGATTCTATCGAACGATGTCTCGCTGGCGGCGGCCCAGAAGACGCGCAACACCGACGTGCACGAGAATGCGAGCGCGCCACTCAACCTTTATCAGATGCTGGGCGATTCAAACGTTTCGACGGTGATCCTCGGCGCACTTGGACAGCCCGCAATCGTCGGCAGTTTCGAACCGGATCAGCAAGTTGAGATCGTCTCGCACGCCGGTTTCGCGCCAGAGAGCCTCAATTCAACCAAGGCGATCGATTCCTTGATCAGGCGCTACATGGCCAATGTCGGCGCGCAGAATACGCCGACATCACCCGCGCTGACGGTTTTCAATTCGTCCTCGTCTCAACCTGGAAAAATCATCTCGCTCGATCTCTCGTCGCTTCTGACCGGCTCTTCGAGCAATACAACCGCGCTAAGCAGCAGTGCGACAGGCTACCTGCTCAATCTGTTCTAGCGGAAATTCAGCGCAGCGCGACTTCGACGCGCCGCGCTGTTAAGCGCTCATCGCTTCGGCGCCGTGGCAGTATTTGAACTTCTTGCCTGAGCCGCAGGGGCATGGCGCGTTGCGCGAGACCTTGCCCCAGGTGCGCGGATCTTCGCGATCGAACCCTTCCGGCGCCAGCGGCGGCGCATCGCCACGCAACGCCATTTCGTTTTCGCCCGTGTCCGGGTTCTGGTGGATTTCGTAGGTCTGCGTCGGCATGCGCGGTTGCGGAATCTGCTCGTCGGCCTGGCCGATTTGCAGTTTGAGCAGCATGCGCGTGACCGTTGTGCGCAGGTCGAGAAGCATACGCTCGAACAATGTGAACGCTTCGGTCTTGAACTCGTTCAGCGGATCGCGCTGGGCGTACCCGCGCAAGTGGATCACCGAGCGCAAGTGGTCGAGCAGCGAAAGGTGCTCGCGCCAGCGCATGTCAACGACGGAGAGGAGCACCTGCTTTTCGACTGCGCGCAGACGCTCGGCGCCGAGCGCCGCAGCCTTCTGTGCGTAGGCCTGATCGACTTCGCGCGTGAGACGGTCGACGATCTCCTGCTGGGCGATACCTTCTTCCGCGGCCCAGCGATCGAACGGAATCGGCAAGCCGAAGATTTCGTCGGCTTCTTCTATAAGCTCGGGCACGTTCCACTGCTCGGGGTAGGCCTTCTCCGGCATGTGGCGCCAGACCAGCTTTTCCACGACATCGTGGCGCATGTCGCGGATGATCGGCGCGACATCGGCGGTGCGCATGAATTCGATGCGCTGCTCGAAGATCGCTTTGCGCTGATCGTTGATGACATCGTCGTAGCGCAGCAGGTTTTTGCGGATTTCGAAGTTGCGCTGTTCGACGCGGCGTTGCGAGGTTTCAAGAGCCTTGTTCATCCACGGGTGGACGATGGCCTCCCCTTCCTGGATGCCGAGGCCGCGCATGATGGCGTCGAGACGCTCCGCCGCAAAGATTCGCAGCAGATCGTCTTCCAGACAAATGTAGAATTTCGATTTGCCCGGGTCGCCCTGGCGTCCGGTACGGCCGCGCAATTGGTTGTCGATGCGGCGGCTTTCGTGGCGTTCCGTGCCGAGCACGTAGAGACCGCCGGCGTCCAGCGCGATGCGCTTTTGCGCTTCGATGTCGGCGCCAATCTGGCGACGGAGTGCGGCAATCTGATCGGGCGTTTCATCACCCTTCAGCGCTGCCTTCATGCGCATGTCGAGGTTGCCGCCGAGCTGAATGTCGGTGCCGCGGCCGGCCATGTTGGTGGCGATGGTCACCGCGCCCGGCACACCGGCCTGGGCGACAATGGTGGCTTCCTGTTCGTGATAGCGTGCGTTCAGAACCTGGTGGGGAACGCCGTGTTGCTTCAGCAAGCTCGAGAGGTATTCGGATTTCTCGATCGACACGGTGCCGACCAGAACCGGCTGTTGCTTGCGGTGCGTCTCCTCGATGTCGGTGAGGATGGCTTTGTATTTTTCCGCCGCGGTCCGATAGACTTCGTCGTCGTCATCGTCGCGCTTGATCGGCTTGTTGGTCGGAATTTCCACCACATCAAGTTTGTAGATGTCGCCGAACTCCTGCGCTTCGGTCGCCGCCGTGCCGGTCATGCCCGACAGCTTGTCGTAGAGACGGAAGTAATTCTGGAAAGTGATCGAGGCCAGCGTCTGGTTTTCCGGCTGGATATTCACGTGCTCTTTGGCTTCGATCGCCTGGTGCAGACCTTCCGATAGGCGGCGGCCGTGCATCATACGGCCGGTGAATTCGTCGATCAGGACGACTTCGCCGTCTTTGACAATGTAGTCCTTGTCGCGCTGGAAGAGTTTGTGGGCGCGCAGCGCCTGGTTGGCGTGGTGGACGATCGAAATGTTGGCGGGTTCGTACATTGAGCCTTGCAGCAGGCCACGTTCGACGAGCATCTCCTCGATGCGCTCGGATCCGTCTTCGGTGTACGTGATCGACCGCTGTTTCTCATCGAGCTCGAAGTGCTCAGGACGCAGAAGCGGAATGAGCAAGTCCATCGACTTGTAGAACTCACTGCGGTCTTCGGTCGGTCCAGAGATGATGAGCGGCGTGCGCGCTTCATCGACGAGGATGGAGTCAACTTCGTCGACGATCGCGAAGCGGTGACCGCGCTGGACCATCTCGCCCAGCGAATACTTCATGTTGTCGCGCAGATAGTCGAAGCCGAATTCGTTGTTGGTGCCGTAGGTGACGTCTGAGGCATAAGCCTGCCGGCGCTCGTTATCGTAAAGGCCGTGAACAATGACGCCGACGGAGAGGCCAAGAAATTTGTAGAGCTGGCCCATCCACTCGCTATCACGCTTGGCGAGATAGTCGTTGACGGTGACGACGTGGACGCCGCGGCCTTCGAGCGCGTTCAAATAGACCGGCAGCGTAGCGACCAGCGTCTTGCCTTCGCCGGTGCGCATTTCGGCGATCTTGCCCTCATGCAAGAACATGCCGCCCATGAGCTGCACGTCGAAGTGACGCATCCCGAGCACGCGTTTGGAGGCTTCGCGCACGGTGGCGAACGCTTCCGGCAACACTTCGTCGATCTTGCCGCCGCGCGCGAGACGCTGGCGGTATTCGCTAGTCTTGTTGCGGAGCGCTTCGTCGGAGAGCGCCTCGAAGGTTCCTTCGAGCGCATTAATGCGCTGAACCATCGGGCGCAAAATGCGCACCTTGCGCTCATTGACGGAGCCGAAAATCTGCTTGGCGAGGTTAAGCATGAGGGCGATTTAAATCCGATGCGCCGTCCAATTTAAGGCGCCGAGCTTCAGGTGGAGTGCGTTGAGCTTATTGGCTTTTTCGTGGCTCTCCGCCGCGCGCCTGCGTGCGAAAACACTCTCGACTCGTGCGCTGGCGAGACTTAAGAGCGCCCCTAGGCGGTGTCAATGCGGCCCCCAGGGCGCGCATCTTGCACGCTGCCTGGAACTTAAGGACGCTAGACACGCATGGTTTCGCAGAAGCGCGCCCCCCTTTTTGCCGTTCTTTTTGCTCTGACACTCAGCCTCGCGGGATGCGGCCTCGGGCGCGACCAAAGCGGCGATAGCGGCGCGGTGCGTAATCCGATTGTGGCCGCGACCGTGAACGGCCGGCCGATCTACGTCGAGGACGTGCGCGCGCACGCGGTCGCGCGTGGGCTCTTGCAGGAGGGCCAAGATCTCGATGCAAATTCCGACGCGTTCTATTTCGCGCTCGAAGAGCTGATCCAAGTGCGCCTCTTCGCGATGGAAGCCGAAGCGCGCGGGTTGGACCGGCAGCCAGATGTGCGCCGCCAGCTCGAAAACGCGCGCGAACAAGTGTTGGCGCAAGCCGTGTACGAAGAAATCGACGAGCGCGCGACCAATCAACAAGCCATCGAGCGCCTCTACAACGAAAACACTGGGCGTCTCGGCCAAGGCCAGGAAGTGCACCTGCGCCACATCCAGTTCGATACACGCGAAGCAGCAGACGCCGCGAAGCGCCGGCTTGATCACGGCGAGCGCTTCGAGGCGTTGGCGTTCGAGCTTTCGACCGATCGCGACTCCGCTGCTGACGGCGGCGACATGGATTGGGGCGCGGTGAGCGATCTGAACGCCGGCTTCCGCCAGGCGATCGAACACGCCAGTGTCGGCGATCTCGTCGGCCCGGTGCAGGTCGAAGGCAAGTGGGAGCTGATCCGCGTCGAAGATCGCCGCGAGCGCGGGGTGCCGAGCTTGGAAACACTTCGCCCGCGCATCATCGACTGGTTGCGCTTCCAAGAGATCACGCAATTGCAAGAGCGGCTTGAGCGCAACGCGCGCATCGAGCGCTTGCGCGAGCCGGAGCAAGGCATGGCGCCGACGCCGCAAACCCCCGCGCCGCCGGATGCTTCGCATGCGCCGCCGCCGCCGAGCGTCCACAGCGCGCCGGACGCGACTGCGCCTCCGGGACAGAACCCGCCGCCCTTCCCGTTCCCAATGGGCCCCGGCGGGGTGACAGGATCGGCGCAACAATCGCAAGCGCCGCCGCCATCACATGTAACTGCCCCAGTAGTTGCCCCACAGCAGCGGCCAAGCGGCGGCGCTCAGCCCTCGACCACAACCGCGACCACCACAACGCCGTCAGCCGGACCGTCGCAGTGACGGAACAGGTCTCGCCGCTCGCGCCGGACCGCTTCCCCGATCTGCCCGCCATTGCCGGCCTCGAGGCCGCGATTGGCCGCGCTGGCTTTTATAAACACGAGCGTCCCGATCTTTTATTGATGCGCTTCGCAGCGGGCACGCGCGCCGCCGGCGTGTTCACCACCAATGCGGTGGGTTCGGCGCCGACCGATTGGTGCAAGCAGGCGCTGGCAGCTGGACGCGGAAATGTGCGCGGGCTTCTGGTGAATGCGGGATGCGCAAATTCGTTCACCGGTCCGGCGGGCGATGCGGCTTGCAAGCGCGCGCTCACAGAAGCTGCGGGCGCGTTGGCGGTTGAGCCGCGCGAAATGCTGGCGGCGTCCACCGGCGTGATCGGCGTTGTGCTTGACGACGCGAAGATTGCACCTGCCCTTCTGAACATGCGGCTCGCACCCGTCGCCTGGCCCGAGGCTGCGGCAGCGATCATGACGACGGACACATTTGCCAAGGGCGCGGGCGCAACGTGCGAAATTGACGGCGCGAAAGTGTCGCTCGCCGGCATTGCCAAGGGCTCTGGCATGATCGCGCCGAACATGGCGACAATGCTGGCGTTCGTGTTCACCGATGCGGCGCTGTCGGCGCCGATCTTGAAAACGCTGCTGCGCCAAGAGACGGAGACGAGCTTCAATTCCATCACCGTGGACGGCGATCGGTCGACCAACGATTGCGTGCTGCTGTTTGCAACCGGCCAGGCGAAGGTCGCCCTGATCGCCGACGCGAAGGATGCGCGGCTGGAGGGTTTCCGCGCAGCGCTGTCGAGCGTGCTTCGCGATCTGGCGATTCAGATCGTTCGCGACGGCGAAGGCGCGACGAAGCTGGTGATGGTGAACGTCGACGGCGCGGCGAACGATGCGTCAGCCAAGGCGATCGCGCGCACGATTTGCGAAAGCCCGCTGGTGAAAACGGCGATCGCCGGCGAGGACGCCAATTGGGGACGCATCGTCATGGCGATTGGCCGCGCCGATCAGCCGATCAAGCGCGAGATGATTGCGGTGCGCTTCGGTGATCTCGTCGCGGCGCGAAACGGCATGGTGGCCGCAGAGTACGACGAAGCGGCGATGAGCGCCTATATGAAGCGCGACGAGCTGGAAATTTCCGTGACCGTCGGCGGCGGCTCGGGTCGCGCCCGGATGCACACCTGCGACCTGACCAAGCGCTATGTCGAGATCAATGGGGACTATCGGAGCTAGGCGGCTTTCGCTTTTTGGCGCGCCAGCACGACCGGTGCGGTTTCGCGCAGCATAAAGATGGCGACAAGGCCGACGATCGCTGCGCCGACCATGTAATAGCCTGGCGCCATTTGATTTTGGGTGGTCATGATGAGCCACGTCACCGTCACCGGCGTCAGCCCACCGAACACAGAGATCGCCACAGCATAGACAATGCCCAATCCGCGCGAGCGCATGCCCTGCGGCAGCGCTTCGCTGATCGCGGTGGCGACCGGCGGCTGCGCGATGCCGGTGATGGCGCCAAGCACGGATGTGGCCGCGCAGAGTGCGAAGGGTGAACGGAAGTAGAGAATGGCCCAGAACGCAGGCAGCGTTGCGATCACTGTCATCGTAACGCCGGCAATCAGTACGGCTCGGCGGCCGCAGCGATCCGAGAGCCAGCCGCTCACGGGATCGAACAGAAACGTGAAGAGCCCATTGAACATCACCGCGGCGAACGCAATCGTCGGCGAAAAATGCAGACTGTCTTGCGCATAGCCGGTCATGGTCGTTTGCACGTAAGAAACCATCGACCCCGTACCGAGAATGATGAAACCGAGCACGGCGATGCGTATCATCGCGGAACGCGGGGCGGCCGTAATTTCAGGCGCATCGGCGACCGTGCCTAATGTCTCAGGCAAGTTGCGGCGCAGCCAGAGCCCAAACGGCACGATGCTGACGCCCAGCAACAGCGCCAAACGCCAGCCCCAATCGTCGAGCGCCTGGGCGTTGTTGTTAAGCACAAGCGCGATGACGAAACCGACGCCAGCAGCGAGGAATGACGCGATGTCCTGCGTCATCGCCTGAAGCGACGTGTAGTAGCCGCGTTTTTCCGGCGGCGCCGCCTCAAGCATGTACGCAGTGCTCGGTCCTACTTCCCCGCCGACGCCAAAACCGAGGATCAAGCGGAAGATGCCGATCATGATGGGGGCCGCCCAGCCGATGGTGCGAAACGGCGGCGTCAACACGACGCCCAAAATCGCGACGCCAATCAATGTCAGCGAAATCATCATCGCCGGGCGGCGGCCGATCTTGTCGGCGACGCGGCCCATGACGAAAGCGCCGATCGGTCGCGCGACGAACCCGGCAACCGTCGTCACGTACGCCATCATTAGGCTGTCGTGCGGATCGGGAAAAAACGTGTGGCCGATCTGAACGGCGAACGCGAGGTAAGCGAGAAAATCGTAAAATGCGAGCGCGTTGCCGACGCTTACGGCGGCGACGTGCTTGAACGGCACGCGATCCGGCGCGCCGGACTCGCTCACTCGCAGCGCTGTGAGGTGCCGACTGAACCATCGGGGTTGGTGATGCGCAGCGAGTCGTGATTGATCAGCGCGAGGCGCATGTCGAACGTGCCGTTCTTGCCTTCGAGCCGCAGCGTTTCGCCGCTGAGTGTCCATTGACCTTCACCGCCAGTGTATGAGGTAAAGCTACCGTCTGCGTTGATGACAATGTCCTTGGTGCAATCGCCGTTATCGCCCCAGCGGCCGATCATGAATTGGCGATCGATAACAGGGGTCGGCGCAGGCGCAGGCGTCGTCACCACCGCCGCATCAGGGCCAGGCTTGCTGGGTTGACTGGCGACCGTTGTGGTCGTGGCCGCGCCGGATTGTTGCTGTTGCGGCGCTTGCGGCATGCAGGCGGCCAAGGCCAACACCGAAGCGAATACAAAAAATCTCATGACACCCTCCCCGCGCACGATGCTACCCGCCGGAACGCGTGACGCAAGCGCTCTTGCGTGCGAAGATGGATGGGGGGCCGGCATGTATTTCATCATCATAGCGTTGTTTTTGCTGATCCTGCCGGCCGGATCGGTAGCCTATGAAATGTCGAACCACAGCGGCGATCTGATTGCGCTGATCGGCAAATGGTTCACGTTCTGGGCGGTGGGCGTAAGGCTTGGCGTCGCCGGCCTGCGGCAAACTTTCGATCCAGGTTACACGGCGCGTGAGATTTTCGAGATTCAAGAAACGTCAGCGCTGCCAATTGTGCAGGAGCTTGGCTTCGCGAACATCTCGATGGGTTTCGTCGGCGCGATGAGCTTGCTCATTTCGCCTTGGATTCAAGCGGCGGCGCTGGTGGGCGGGCTCTATTATTTGCTGGCAGGCGTGAAGCACGTGCTCAATCGCGAGAAGCGCAATGCCGAGCGCAGCATGGCGATGATTTCTGATCTTTTCATCGCTTTGGTGCTGGGGTTCTATCTCGCGGCTACCTACGTCATGTGATGATAGCTGAGAGCACACTGAAGACGCAGATCGTCGTCGTGGGCGGCGGTGCGGCGGGCCTGGAGCTAGTGAAGAAGCTCGGCGCGCGCTTCTCGCGCAAGCATTTCGACATCATCCTGGTCGAGCCGCATCAGACGCATGTGTGGAAGCCGTTGCTGCATGAAGTGGCGGCAGGTTCGCTGGACGCCAATCTCGATGAAGTCGGCTATCGCGCGCACGCGCGGCGGTGGGGCTATCGCTTCTTTCAAGGCAAGCTCGAAGGCGTCGACCGCGAGGCGCGGCGCGTGATCCTGGCGCCGTTGCTGGATGAGGACGGCGCTGAAGTCATCGGGCGCCAGACGCTTCGTTACGATTATCTGGTGATCGCGGTGGGTTCGGTGACGAACTCCTACCGCACCCCTGGCGCCGATCAGTTCTGCATTTTTCTGGATGATCGCCAGGAGGCCGATCGCTTCCGGATGAAATTGCTCAACCAATGCCTGCGCGTGTCGCGGCAGATGAGCGACAATCCGGCGAGCGATGCGCACGTGCGCGTGGCGATTGTCGGCGGCGGCGCCACCGGCGTGGAGCTGGCGGCGGAGTTGTACAACGCGGCCGCGGGGCTTCGCTATTATGGGTTGGAAGTGTTCGATGAAAGCCGGTTGGCGATCACGCTGATCGAGGCCGGCTCGCGTATCCTGCCGCAATTGCCCGAAAAGTTGGCGGAGGCTGCGAAAGAAGAACTGGAAGCATTGGGCGTGAGCGTACTGGCCAAGGCGCGCGTGTCGGAAGTGCGCGCCGATGGCGTGGTGATCGACAGCGGCCAAGTCGTGTCTGCGGATTTACGCGTGTGGGCGGCGGGTGTGAAAGGCGCGGACTATCTAAAAGACCTTGGCGGGTTGGAGACGGATCGCGACAACAGGCTGGTGGTGCGGCAGACGCTGCAGACCACGCGCGACGAGCGCATCTTCGCGATTGGAGATTGCTGCGCGTGCCCGCAGCCCGGCAGTGACAAGCCCGTCCCTCCTCGCGCGCAAGCCGCGCACCAGATGGCGGAAACGGTGTTCTCAAATCTCTGCCGCGCCGTGAGCGACGACGCTTTGGTGAATTTCAAATATCAGGACTTCGGTTCGCTGGTGTCGCTCAGCCATTATTCAACGGTTGGTTCGCTGATGGGCGGTTTGATCGGCGGCAAGCTGGCGATCGAAGGCCGCTTGGCGCGGCTAGTGTATGTGTCACTCTATCAGATGCACCTGCTCGCCATTCATGGCTGGCTGCGTGGATTGGCGATGATCGCGATTGGCCACGTCAATCACGTGATCCGACCGCGGCTCAAGCTGCATTAGGCGACGGCGCGCGCTTCGGAGACGCGGCGTAGATCGGCAAGCGTAGTGCGGACGCCTCGAACCAGCGTTGCTTGCGGAACAGAGATAGGGCCGCTGATCGCTGCTGCGATGTGATAGGTCACATGCGTGCCGCGACCATTGTCGATGGGACGCAGCATCCATACCCCTTCCGAGCGCGCCCAATCGCCGGAAACGCGATTAAACGCGAGCCGCCGATTGGGCGTCAGCGACACGCGTAGAACATTGCGCATCACCGGATGAAGCAGCCAACCGCGAATGCGATGCTCGCGCACTTCCCATCCCGAGCCACGATGCAACACGCGGCAGGAAATCAGGTCACGCATAAAGCGGCGCGCATGGGCGCAGTCGCTAAGCACCGACCAGACACGAGCGGGTGGCGCGTGGATGTCGACTGAGGCGCGCGCTTCGCCGCCGTTGCCGGCCCGGTTGGCTGTGACGCGCGGCGCTGCGTCGTAGTCCGCGGCGAGGACCGGCGTCGCGAGACAAGCAAAGGCCAAAGAAATCAAAAATGAGCGCATCCAGACCAATGCAGCCCGCGCAAAACCGTTCCGCGCACGCGGGAACATCGCTGACACTTGAGACGGGTTCGGTCCGGCGTAAATCAAAGTGGAAACGGAGACCTTCATGAAGCTCTACTACGCGCCGGGCGCCTGCTCGCTTGCCCCGCACATCGCCATTCGCGAGGCGGGTCTCGACCTGACCCTTGATAAAATCAGCTTCGGTGAAAAGCGCACGACTGAGGCGGGCCGCGACTTCTACAGCATCAATCCGCAAGGGGCGGTTCCGGTTCTGGAATTGGATGATGGCGCCGTACTCACAGAAAACGCCGTGCTGCTGCAGTATCTCGCGTCGAAGGCGCCGCAGATCGGCGTCCCCGGTGGCGGCATCGAGCACTGGCGCCTGCTGGAGACACTTAATTTCATCGCCACGGAGCTGCACAAAAGCTTCTCGCCCCTGTTCCGCAAACCGCCGCCGGAAGTCCGGGAGCAGCAGGTGAAGCACATCCTCAATCGGTTGGCGCTGCTTCAAGGCAAGCTCGGCGACAAGCAATATCTCATGGGCGACCGCTTCACGATCGCGGACGCCTACGCCTTCGTGATGCTGCGTTGGGCGAAGAATTTTGAGATTGACCTCGGCGGTGTTCCGAAGCTGGTCGCATACTTTGAACGCGTACGCGCAAGGCCAGGCGTGCAGCGCGCCTTACAAGAAGAGGGTTTGTCCTAACGGCGGCAGCGCATTGAGCGCGCCGTCGTCACTCGCTATTCATGGCGAATGGAAGATGTGTCCAAGCTGGTCGGACGAATGTACGAGGCGTTTCCCTACCCGCCTCCGACCTACGATCTTGAGCAAGCAATTGCGGACGGCGGATACCAAGTTGGCGATCCTACCTTTTGGGCGCCGCTGCTGTGGCCTGAAGGACGCCCAGGTGGGACGTTAAAGATTCTCGTGGCTGGGTGCGGCACGACTCAAGCGGCCTGGTTTGCCTTCACCAATCGCAACTGCAACGTCGTCGGCGTCGATCTCTCGCAGGAAAGCCTCGCGCACGCGCGCTACTTGCAGGACAAGCATGACCTGCAGAATTTGCGCCTATTTAGAGGCGACCTGCGAGAGATTGAAGATCTCGGCGAGCGCTTCGATTTAGTGATCTGCACCGGTGTTTTGCATCATATGGCCGATCCAAATGACGGCATGCGCGCGCTGGCGAACGTCATGCAGCCCAGCGCGGCGCTGGCGTGCATGCTGTACGGCGCCACGCTTCGGACCGGCGTTTACATGGTGCAGGATGTGTTCCGCCGCCTTGGCGTGACCGCCGACGCCGATGGCGTTGTTTTTGCGCGCCAGATCTTGGCGTCTCTGCCGGACTGGCACTTCGTGCGCACCTACATCAGACAAGCCGGCGAACTTCAGCATGATGCGGCGCTCGCTGATACTTTTCTGCATCCGCAAGATCGCGCCTACACCGTTCCTCAGCTTCTCGAGCTCGTCGAAGGCGCTGGACTGCATTTCCAAGGCTGGCTGGATAATTCCACCTACTATCCCGAGGGGGTAGCGTGGCTGCCGGCCGAACTGGCGGAACGTATCGCAAGCTTGCCCCCGCGCGAGCAGTGGGCGGCGATGGAGATGATTAACCCGGCCTTGTCGACCCACTATTTCTTCGTTCGTAAAGCCCCGCCGCCCAGCTTATCGTTTGAGCAGCCAGACATGCTCGTTCCAAGCCATCGTCCTGGACTTCGCCGCACCGGTCCACATCAGTACAGCCGCGCAGGCCGCGTGTTCACCCTGACGGCGGACGATGCGGCCTTGTTTGAGGAGGCCGATGGCGCGCGATCGGTCCTCGATCTTGGCGATGCACATGGGTTGTTCGAACGGCTTTGGAAACAGGGCCACGTGTTGCTCTCTCTCCGCTCTCCGCCATCGTAAATCCGCGCTAAGTTTAAGACCGGTTCAACCATTCCGGCTCACGGCTTCTTCATGCAAATCGCCGATGCTGACCCTTCGACGCGGCGCCTCCTTTTGGTGGCGGCTGCGGCTTTGATCGACGCGTCGGGGCGCGTCCTGCTCACGCAACGGCCCCAACACAAGCAGCTCGGCGGCCTTTGGGAATTTCCCGGCGGCAAGGTCGAGCCCGGGGAAGCGCCCGAGGACGCGCTGATCCGGGAGCTGAAGGAGGAACTGGCTTTGACAGTCGAGCCTGACGCTCTCGATCCGTATGCGTTCGCTTCGCACGCCTACCCGGATTTTCATCTGCTCATGCCGCTCTACATCGTGTCGCGATGGACCGGTGAGCCAACGCTCGACCCAAACGCCGCGCAAGGCATGGTGTGGGCGAAGATCAAGGAGCTCCGCAGCTATCAGATGCCGCCTGCCGACGTGGTGCTCGTCGAGCGCCTTGTGGAACGGAGCGTCGCATGATCTGCGCATTTCTTCGCGACGAACGCGGCACGACCGCCATCGAGTACGGTCTCATCGCCGGCCTGATATTTCTGGCGATCCTCGCCGGCGTGAACTCATTCGCTGCCAACGCCAACGCCATGTTCAGCACGATCTCGAACACTGTGTCCGGCGTGACTGGCTAGACACCGCTTTCGCGTCAGCAAAAAGCCGAACATTGACGCGGCTAAGCGTCGAGTTCGACGTCCCAGTACAAATAATCGACCCAGGTGTCGTGCAAGTGGTGCGGCGGGAAACGGCGGCCCACATGCTGCAACTCGTGCATGCTCGGACGCCGCGGCTTGCGGCGCGGACGCATCGATGCGTGGTGAGCATACTTGCCGCCCTTGCGCAAATTGCATGGGGCGCACGCGGTGACGATGTTGTCCCAGGTGGTGCGCCCGCCCTTTGAGCGCGGGATCAAATGGTCGAACGTCAGATCTTCGTGGTGGCCGCAATATTGGCAAGCGAAGCCGTCGCGCAGGAAGACGTTGAACCGCGTGAACGCCGGCGGGCGATCCTGCGCAACGTAATCGCGCAAGGAGATTACCGACGGCAGCTTCATTTCCAGCGATGGCGAATGGATCGTCTTGTCGTAATGAGCAACGACATCGACGCGCTCGAGAAAAACGGACTTCACCGCTTCCTGCCACGGCCATAGCGACAAGGGATAATATGAAAGCGGCCGGAAATCGGCGTTCAACACCAGCGCAGGAAACCCGGCCAAGGGAGCGCTGGAGACGTTCATTTCGTGCAGCCCTGGTGAGGCCGCATGAAAGCCTTTTGGGCGATCGCCTGATCGGGGGTCAACGCGGGTGGACTGAAGACACGCTCCTTCTGGTGCTCCGAGTATATCACAACGCAGAGCGCCCGATTCCAGCCTTAGCTGATTTGGGGCGACAGGTTCGTGACAGTCCGGCCACTTTCACCAGAAAAATGCTCACCGGACGACGGTGATCGTCCTTGTTTTCAAGCAGCTGGCGAGAAACGCGCCGCCGAGGTCGAGGCCATCCTGGCCGATGGAATGCGGCACCCCATAGCTCACGTGCCATTGGGCGCCGTGCTCTGCTGCCGCCAATTGCTCGGCTGAGTCGAACATGGCGGCGATCGGGATGGTGG
>JBAQGO010000106.1:0-12095 GCA_049287825.1 Vitreimonas sp.
GTGAACGATCGCGACGGGTCCTACGTCGGCCTCTTCTACGGCGATTATTTTGCACGCGCGGGCAAGCGCTCAGGCGCCTGGACCACTGGCTATCAGGGTCACGAGACCTTCACCGGCCACACGTTCACGCCGATCATGTCCAACAACAATAACTTCGTGCACGGCGCGCCAGGCCAGCCGATCCTGATCTCGCTCGACGATGCGACGACGATCTTTCATGAATTCGGACACGCCATTCACGGGCTCGTCAGCCGCGTCGACTACCCGGGGCTCTCTGGAACGCCGCGCGACTACGTCGAATATCCGAGCCAAGTGCATGAGCACTGGGTGCTGACGCGGCCGATCCTCAATCGCTTTGCGCTCCATTACCAAACGCATCAACCCATGCCGCAAGCGCTGGTTGATCGCGTCCATCAATCCGAGACCTTTAATCAGGGCTACGACACCGTGGAATATCTCTCTTCCGCCATTGTCGACATGAAGTTGCACTTGGTGGCCGATGGCGTCGTCGATCCGGATGCGTTCGAGCGCCAGACGCTGGCGGCAATCGGCATGCCGCACGAGATCGCTATGCGTCACCGCCTGCCGCAATTCTCCCACCTGTTCTCCAGCGACGCCTATTCGGCTGGCTACTATTCGTACCTATGGTCGAACGTCATGGAAGCCGACACTTGGGAAATGTTCGAGCAATCCGGCAACGTCTTCGACCCGACCATCGCCGCTGGTATGCGCAACATCATCCTGGCGCCCGGCAACAACACCGATCGCGCCGAGGCGTATCGCCAATTCCGCGGCCGCGATCCGGATGTGAACGCGCTGTTGCGGGTGCGCGGATTCCCGGTGACGCCAGCTCCAGCCAACGGCTCAAGCGGCGCGCACTAGCGCGCCGCTACGGCGTCACGATCGGAAAGTTCGGCGCTAGCGGCTCGATCAGGCCGACCAGCGCGGCGTAGAGCGCGGCATCGCCCTTAATGACGATGTCGCCGCTTTCCACGCGGGGTTGGAAGGGCATGCCGACGAAAAGCGTCATCAAGAGATCGGGACGCTTCATGCGCACAGTCGCGCCGGCTTTTGGATCGGCGACCCCCTCTTCGTGAATGAGCACGCCGTTGCCGACGGTGATGAGATACTTCTCACCTCGGTCGGTGAGTTCGAGGTTGAGCTTAAAAGGTTCGGCCGCCTTCTCCGGATTGACACGCACAGCGGCGAAATCGAGCAGCATGGATGTGGTCGTTGCCGCCAGCACGTCAGCGCTGAAGCCGCCCGGCGGCAACTGTACAGGACCGCTGCGTAACTCTTGCGCACCGGTGAGATAGATATTGCGCCATGTGCCAGCTTCGGCCTCGAAGGCAAGCGCCGTGTAGATGTCTGCGAGCTGATCGCGCGCGGCTTGGTTTTTGTCGTCGGCGAAGACGGCGTGATTGAGCAATGTCGCCGCCCAACGCAGATCGCCGCTCTTCTGAGCTTCGCTCGCGAGCTTCATCACGGCATCGGCGCCGCCCATCGCGGCGACGTATTTTTTCGCGGCGGGCTCGGGCGGCAACGGATTGAGATGCGCTGGGTTGGCGTCGTACCAGCCGAGATAACGCTGATAGATGGCCTTCGCGTTGTGACTCATGGTGCCGTAATAGCCGCGATTGAACCATTGCTTGGCCAGCACATCCGGCAGCTTCAGTTCTTCAGCGATCTCCGGCGCGGTCAAGCCGTTGTTCATCAGCCGCACCGCTTGGTCGTGCAGGAATTTGTAAGCGTCGCGGTGCTGGGTGAGGAACGAGACAATCTCGCTTTGCCCGAAGCGCGGAATTCCGTGCGCGGCGAACATCACGTCGCTCCTGTCGCCAAACAGACGGATTGATTCCGTCAGATAGTCTGCCCAAGCTTTCGCATCGCGCACCAGCGCGCCGCGCGCGGGCAACAGATTGTGCATGGTGAGATTGGCGTTCTCGGCCATGAACACGGCGCGGAATTGCGGCAAGTAGAAATTCATCTCCGCCGGCGCTTCGGTGCCCGGCGTGAGCTGGAACACCATGGTCACGTCGCCAACAATGATCTCCTGACCTGTCTTGGAGACGATTTCGTTCGGCGCAATCAGTGACAGCGAGCCAAGTGAAGGACGCGGACCTAGGCCCGACGTCATCTCTCCTTCCGCGCAACACGGCAGCGTGATGCCAAACTGAAAGCGTGCGCGCCGCAACATCGCCGGGCCTGCGATGATGTTTTCCGAGACCGCGTGTTCGAGGAAACCTTCCGGCGCGATGATCTTCACTTTGCCAGCGGCGGCGTCGGCCGCATTGGTAACGCCGCCGACCCCTCCGTAGTGATCGACGTGGCTGTGAGAGTAGATCACTGCCAGCACAGGCTTCTGCGCGACGTTCTGATTGACCAACTCCAGCGCCGCTCGCGCCACTTCCACGGTCGTAAGCGGATCGACGACGATCCATCCGGCGCCGGCGTCGATGAACGATACCGTCGACACATCAAAGCCGCGCACTTGGTAGATGCGGTCCGCAACCTTAAAGAGCCCGTGCTTAGTGAGGATCTGCGCTTGGCGCCACAAGCTCGGATTGGCGCTTTCCGGCGCATCGCCCTCCAAGAAGTTGTAAGCCGAAAGATCGAACGCCGCGCGCGAGCCGCTCTCGTGTTTGATCACCGGATCGGCGCGCGTGCAGATAAAGCCGCGGCTGGCGAAGTCGAAATCCTTGCGGTCGTCTTCCGAAACCAGCCGCCGCGCTTCATCGAGAGCGTTCATGTGCGCCTCAGGTCAGCGGGATCTGCGCCTTATACTTTTCGCACCACTGCCGGAAATTCATCAGCTCCGGATTGAATTGGCGCGAGGTCTCGACATCGCGCGCGCCGCGGAAGTCTTTTTCGAAGTCGACCTTGAACTGGAACATGTTGCCGAGATCGTCGGCGCCCGGGAAACCGAAGCCGCGGAATTGCTCCGGCGTGACTGCATTGAAATAGCAATCGATGCCAAGCACCTCGGACAGCGTCGCAGCCATCTCGGCGCCGCTCACGTGTTCGCCCGAGATGCCGACAGTCTTGTCGACGATCCCCTGCTTGAAGATGCCGTAGGCGCACTTGCCGATATCTTCAGCGGCGATGCCCGGCATCTTGGTGTCGCCAGTCGGCAGCGTGATCGAATAACGGCCTTGGCCATCTGGCTTCGGGTTCATGCCGAAATAGATGAAGTTGTCCCAATAAAACGACGTCAGCAAAAATGTCGTCGGCACGCGATTGTAGAAGAAGCGGTTGGATTCGCCCTTGGTGTCGAAGTGCGGGACTTTGTAGTGGTCGTGGATGGTCGGCATCTGATCGCTGTCGAGCGGCACCCATTTGCGCGTGTCTTCCAGCGTCGACCAGATCACGTGCTTCACATCGGCGGCCTTGGCCGCGTCCGCCAACGTGTGGGCCTCAGCGATTTCGCGCTCCGGGTCCATGTGCGCCCAATAGAAGGTGACGCAATACGCCCCATCGGCGCCCTTGAAGGCGTTTATAATCGAGGCGCCGTCAGCGACGTCGGCCTCGACCACTTCAGCGCCCAGCTCGGCCAAGGCTTTGGCGGCGTCAGAACTGGCGTTGCGGGTGATGGCGCGGGCGGTGAAGGGGCCGGCGGGGTCGGCATGGATGGCGCGGACGAGGCCCCCGCCCTGCGCACCGGTGGCGCCCATCACCGCGATGATCCTTTTGTCGCTCATGGCTCATGTCCCCGCTGTCGGAAGCGGCCTACATAGGACTTGCGGCTGAAGTGCGCTATTGCGTTTGGCGAGGATTCAGCTTGGGTTCAGGTTGAGCGGCCAAACGTCCGGCCGGGAGCTCTGATTATGATGCGCAAATTGACGGCGATGGTGTCCGCGGCGGCGCTGACGGCGAGTGCGTTCGCGCCTGTGGCCCAAGCCCACGACCACGGCTATTACGGCGGCGGGCGCTACGGGCATGATCGGTACGACCGTCGTGGCAATGCCGCGGCGGTAGGCGTTTTGGGCTTGGTCCTTGGCCTCGCCATCGGCGCCGCGGTGAGCCAGCCGCGCACCGATCGCTGCTATGACGGATGCGGCGGGCCGCCACCACCACGCTATCGCGAAGGCTACCAAGGCTACGATGGCTCTCATGACGGCCAGGCTTATGGCGGCTCGGCGTACGATCAGGATTATGGCCAAGCCCCGTACAAGTCGCAATGCACGCGCCGCGAGCGGCAGTTTGACCGCTACGCCAACCGGTACGTGACTGTGGACGTGCCCTGCTGACCACAGGGCCCGGCCCCGCGCAGCAAACGGCAGCCGTCTCCATAATTTGTTCTGAACTGGCGCGTAGAGTGCCGATTGATGCGGTACGTGTGCGACGCGCCTGGCGGCAAGACTTGGTTCAGATTTGAATCCGAGGCGGAGGCGGAAGCCGAAGCCGCGTTGATGCGCCATGCCGTCGATAAGTATTTTCGCCGCTTCGTGGCTGGGGCGCGCGAGAGCTACCGGGCGCCGCTCAGCGCGCCGATGATCGAGCGCGACATTGGGCTGAAGGATCACATCGCCCGCTCGATGCCGGTGTTTCTGACCTTGCGGTCGAGCGATGGTGAAGGTCTCGCTTCGGCGATGCTGCCGCCTGAGGGGCGCAACCAGGTCAACTTCAAAACCGTGATCGTTGGCCCTGAAAACGCCGATCCCTACGTGGATCAGGCCGAGGCGATCGCGGCGCTGGGCGCTCACTATCACCTCGACCTGAAACGCGAGGACTGTTTCCCCTACGCCTGAACGTTACTTGCCGCCACTGGTGTCCGCCGGCCGCGTGAGCAGCCGCATGCCGGTGTAGCAGGGCGCGGTAGTGCAGGTGCGCAGGATCAGCCGCGCGATGTACTCACCATTCGCCGTCGGCGTGTAAGTCACCACCGGATAATCGTCCGGCAGCATGTCCGACGCGACCACGCCGCCCGTGTGCGTGTCGATGAGTTCGACATCGACGTTGTTGCAGTCGTTATCGCAGGCGCCGAGGATCGTGTACGGCGTGTTGGCGGTGAGCGTCACGCGCCAGCGGTGATCGGTGCCGGGCATCAGAGATTTGATTTCATCCGGCACGTTGGTCACGTGCTGCATGCCCTCAGCATAATGCTGCGTGTAACCGTCGAGATAGGTCACCATTTGCTGCTCGAGCCCTTGGCGGACTTGCGGCGTCACGTTGGCTTGCGGCGTGTTCGGCGCCGGCGGCAATTGCGTTGGTGCGGTGGCGCCGGCCTGCACCGGTGGCAGCGGCGGTTCGCCGCCAGCGCCCGGGATCATGTTGCAGGCGCCGAGCAGCGCCATCGATGTGGCGGCGATCATCCAAGTCTTCATACGCGTCACTCCTCCTTGAAACTGAACGTGCCTGCGATGCCGTACACTGCGGTTTGAGGCTGTGTCTTGCGTCACTTCGCAGCCGGGACCGGTTGTTCAGGCGCCCAGCGGCGCAAAGGGCCGATACGGCCGGCTTCGTGGGCTTTGCTGGGATTGCGGACTTTCGACGTGCGGCCCTCGCGGGCCATGCGGTCATGAATGATGCGCCAATCGCGCTCCGGCTCGCCTTCCCAATGCGCAACCCGGGCTTCGTCGCACCAATCGAGCAACTTCGGCATCGAGACCCGGTGCGCACCGCTATCGCGGAAAGCTTTCATCGCGGCTTCGCTCTCCCAGGACGTGCGGGTCCAGAACACCAGCCAGCCTTCCGCGAGCACGCCGCCGCCGAGAAAGCCTGGCGCGGCGCGCGCTTGATCGGCTATGGCGCGCGTTTCGCGCGCGAACGCGGCCAGTGTGAACAGCGAGCGTAAACGCAAGCGCGTGATCGAATTGAACGCCATCGGCTCCTTTTACCGTCAGTGCGTTTTTTTACACAAGCTTTGGAACGAGCGGCGGTTCGGTGTGTTGTTCAAGTCCCGCACCACTTTTGCGGACTGTCCAGCCGCAAGGCGAGATGACCGCAATCAGGGCGCCGCCGCTTCGCAAGAAGCCGGCGGCGTTTTGCGTTTGGATATTCTACGCGCACGGCTGCCATGGCCATCGCTCCTGCTTAGGCCGGCTCCGCTATTGAGGCGGAGGACGCTGTAAGATTTTCGGGACACGCGCGGCGCGGCTTTATGAGCTGTCGGAGAAATGTGCCGCGCCTGCGGCGAGGAGCGCGCAGAGCATGGCGTCGCTTTGCGCACGTGTGGGCACGGGGCGGCGGCGGGTGAGGCCGCGCGGCAGGCGGCGCACGAGTGCGGCGATCAGCGGGGCGATGTCTTGGCGAAGCGCTGCGGCGCGCTCACGCGCATCGTGACGGCGCAGCGCGCGGCGGAGTTTGACGCCCAGCACGGCGCGCCGCAACGCGCGCTCTTTGAGTGGGTATTGCGCGCGCCCTCCTCCGCGCGGACGAAAGCGCACGCGCTCGGCGGCTTTCAGCATGATGATGTTGGTGATCAGCCGCTCGAACTTGGCGAGCCAAGCGAGCGCGAGCGCCTCGGCTTGGCGCGAGAGCGGATTGTACGCCGCCGCCGCGTCCAAAAACGCCGCGAACCATTGCAGCCACAACAACGCCCAGCGGTGATACCGCTGGAGGCGCTGATTGGAGACGGGTGGGCGGGTGAACTTCAAGCGCGTGAGTTTACACGTGGTGTGAGCTTGGTCGGATTTGGGGGTGGTGAGTCGGCATGTTTTTGAGCGGAAGTGCTTGGAATTGCTTCGACGCAAGTCGACTCTTCCCACTGAATATCGGTGATGGAGTTCTCACATCTTGTCGCGCGGCCGAACGGAGCTAGGCAGTAATGACCACCCCCAAAGACCTTGGTCGCATCCCAAAAGATCGGATGAAAGGAATACCGGAGCACCTTCAGCAGGCTCACGAGGCTGCTTTCTACTTTCACGACCGAATGGTTGCGGCGATCAGAGAAGTCGACGCGCTCGGCCCACGCACCTTCAAATTCACTGTGAAAAAGAAGGCCGAAATCCCTGTTGAGCAGTTGATGGCTCTGGACGGGATTTCGTTCGCTCGGGCGATCGGGGAAAGTGACAACGCGCAGCGGCTGCTGGTTGGCGAATGTGTGCTGGCGCTAACCGCCGACGCGTTAAACTATATATGTGAATCGCTCTTCAACTATGAGAAGGGAAAGATCGGGGTTTCGCTGTCACTGCTCCGCAAGCCCTTGAAGGAAAATCTCCTTCATTTGGAATGGATTCTAGCGGACGACTCGGACTTCTTCGCCGCGTTCTCGTCAGAAAATAGGCGTCGGCTGAACATCGACTCCATTACACCGGAACGTCGGTGCGAAATCATTCAGGCCGCTCTGCAAAAAGTACAGCATTCCGCGTTTGAGGACGCCGACTTTCTCTATCGAGTTCGGTACGACAAAGGCTTCAACGGCCTCGAGCCCCTTTGGCAGAAGGCGCAGCACCTAATAACCACGCGGCATGCGAGCGTTCTTACCGAAGTCGAGAACTTCAACTTCATTTTTGCCACACCGGACAACATCCGAGGCATCTACGAACACGTCTCGGCGTTGTATCTCATGCTGATAGTTCACTTTTACGACGTCGCGAGTGCAACTTTGCAGCGTACATATAGCAGACATGCTGGGGCACAAGATTACGACGAAATGTGTAAGGCTGCAGCCCTTGGCTTAGCGGTTGGCGGAGTCGAAGCACTCGAGGAAACATTCGGCGAAGCAGCCCGCCTTTGCTCCGATAATCTAGCTTGCTCGTGCGGTGCAAAGCTTGACATCACGGCGGCGACTTTTGCTCGAGCGCTATTCGCCAACGAGTTCCGCTGCGGCACCTGCACGAACCCGCACTCAATCGATCTCTACGAAACGATGGGCTTCGCGAAAAGAGTCTGAGGTGGATACAACCGCTAGGCCCCATCCATTTTCAGCGCCGCGATGAAGGGCTCTTGCGACAGGCCCACCTTCCCGAACTGACGCATGCGCTTCGCGTCGTAATGCGGGCGCACGCTCATGCGGGTCGCCTCTTTGCCAGCCAATTCTCCAGTTCCACAGGAAGCAGAGCATCCGGCACATTTTCTTCGCTAGTCAATGCACCGGCCGATCCGGATGCTCGCAAACGAGCAGTCGGATTGTCAGTGTCATAAATCCACCAGGAATCGCTCAACTCGGCATAGGAGCCAAATTGCTCCAAGCTTCTCTTAAAGCGACGCGTCGCGTCGCGACGAGGGACGTCGTGACCACCATCCGCAACACGCCGCGCAATGCGCCTCAAGGCTTCATCTGGGTCAGTTACATAAAAATACAGCAGCTTTATCAGATAATCCCTCGATTTCGCGCGAGCGATAAGACCCTTATGTCCCTTTCCAGAAAGGGTACTCTCAATCGTGAACGTGATGCCGCGGTCAATAGACTCTCGCATCAGCCCGATCGCTATTCTTCCCGCTTTCAACTGATCTTGGTTTGGATCGAGCGGTGAAATACCGCGCGCGATCGCGTCAAGGTTCAAAAACGAAGTTGCGCCAGAAAGTTGCGGGATTTGCACTTCCGCATACGTCGTTTTGCCAACTCCATTAGGACCGGCAACAATCCACAATGAAGGGCGCGAGGCCGAGACATCGCTCAACGCGGAGAGCTCGCGAAGTTTGCCGCGAGCGATTGCAGATGGAAGCGAAGATTCCCTATGGCGCGGCGGATGCGATCCTGATCATCACCATCATAGTGGTGCCAAAACGTAGGGGAAGTCAGCGTCAGGAATTCGATGACTCCTAGTGTATTGAGCGCAATTCTTGGCATGCCGCTCAGATCTAGTGACCAGCCATCTGTTACGAGGTGGGAAACGTGATTTCGGATATCATTCAGGCGAAGAAGATCATCGATCACACGGGGATCTGACGGCAACCGATTGGACGGTGGCAGCCAGGTTTGCGCTCGGCCAACAAGTTCTCTCACCGACGCCAACTGTTGATTGGGAGGGAATTCACCCGATTTGCGCGCGTCCAACCATTCTTGCGTGCGACGCGCCGAAGTCCCCGAGAGAGCGGCCACTCCGCTGGTGTCAAAACCCTTGAGCGCGCAAACCAAGGCACCTTGAAGAGCGAGATGAAGGCTCAATACGAACCAGCGCCAAGTCTCCGGTCGATCCCTGAGCGTCGCCGCGCAATCGGCCGCGAACTCCAAAGAACCAATCATTTCCTTTATTGGCGAGGTCCGAAACCAAGGCATTCGCTATCTTGTCCTAATCCCCATCCATCTTCAACGCCGCGATGAAGGCTTCTTGCGGGATGTCGACTTTGCCGAACTGGCGCATCTTTTTCTTCCCCTCTTTTTGCTTGTCGAGGAGTTTGCGTTTGCGGCTGGCGTCGCCGCCGTAGCACTTCGCAGTCACGTCTTTGCGCAAGGCAGAGATGGTTTCGCGGGCGATGATGCGGCCGCCGATGGCGGCTTGGATTGGAATCTTGAACAGGTGCTGCGGGATTAGCTCTTTGAGCTTCTCGCACATCGCGCGGCCGCGGCTTTCAGCGCGGGCGGCGTGCACCAGCATGGAGAGCGCATCGACAGGCTCGTCGTTCACCAGGATCTGCATCTTCACCAGATTGCCGGCGCGGTGATCGATGATCTGGTAGTCGAAGCTGGCGTAGCCGCGGCTGACGCTCTTCAAGCGATCGTAGAAATCGAACACCACTTCGTTGAGCGGCAGCTCATAGACGAGCATGGCGCGGTTGCCGACGTAGCTTAGGTCTTTCTGGATGCCGCGGCGGTCCTGACAGAGCTTCAGGATCGAGCCCAGATATTCGTCGGGCGTGAGGATGGTGGCTTTGATCCACGGCTCCTCGATTTCCTTGATCTGCGTGGGATCGGGCATGTCGGCGGGATTGTGCAGTTCAAGCACGGAGCCGCCGTTCAGATGGATGCGATAGACGACGCTGGGCGCGGTGGCGATGAGGTCGAGATTGAACTCGCGCGTCAGCCGCTCCTGGATGATTTCGAGGTGCAAGAGGCCAAGGAAACCGCAGCGGAAGCCGAAGCCGAGTGCTGCGGAGCTTTCCATTTCGAAGCTGAAGCTGGCGTCGTTGAGGCGCAGGCGGCCGACGGCGGCGCGCAAGTCTTCGAAGTTGGCGGCGTCGACGGGGAAGAGCCCGCAGAAGACGACGGGCTGCGCGGGCTTGAAGCCCGGCAGCGCGTGATGCGTCTCGCGGCGATATTCGGTGATGGTGTCGCCGACGCGGGCGTCGCCGACTTCCTTGATGCTGGCAGTGAGCACCCCGATCTCGCCGGGGCCAAGCTCGGCGACATCGATGCGGCGCGGGGTGAGCACGCCGAGTGTATCGATGCCGTAATCGGCGCCGGTCTGCATCAGCTTGATGCGCATGCCCTTGCGCGCGACGCCGTCGATGACGCGAAACAGCACGACGACGCCGAGATAGGCGTCGTACCAAGCGTCAACCAGCAATGCTTTCAGCGGCGCTTCGGGATCGCCGGATTTTGGCGCTGGCAAGCGCGTGACGATGGCTTCGAGGAGTTCGGGGATGCCCTCCCCGGATTTGCCGGAGGCGAGAATGGCGTTGGAGGCGTCGAGGCCGATGACGTCTTCGATCTGCTGCTTGACGCGATCGGGTTCGGCGGCGGGCAAGTCGATCTTGTTGATGACCGGCACGATCTCGAGATCGAGATCAAGCGCCTGATAGACGTTGGCGAGCGTTTGCGCTTCGACGCCTTGTGAAGCATCGACGATCAGCAGCGCGCCTTCGCAGGCGGCGAGTGAGCGCGAAACTTCGTACGCGAAGTCGACGTGGCCGGGCGTGTCCATCAGATTGAGGACGTAGTCCTGGCCGTCGCGGGCTTTGTAGTTGAGACGCACGGTCTGCGCCTTGATGGTGATGCCGCGCTCTTTTTCGATGTCCATGTTGTCGAGCACTTGCTCGGTCATCTCGCGCGCGGTGAGGCCGCCGGTCGTTTGGATCAAACGATCGGAGAGCGTGGATTTCCCGTGGTCGATATGCGCCACGATGGAAAAATTGCGGATTCTGTCGCGGGGAGTCATTTTCGACGGCGGTGGTAGAGGCGCCCGCGCCGGGCGCCAAGCGCGGAAGCCTGTAAAGTGCGCTCAGATGCGGCGTTTTGGGCTGTACGGGCTTGCCGGGTTGACGTCGAGATCGACGATTTCCACGCATCCTTGCGGGGTTGCGTGGCTGTCGCCGCGTTCGACCCAAGGCCCATCATGCAAACGCGCAAAGCTGACCTTCGCGAGCACGAGGCATCGCCATTCGCCGCCGGGTGGCAAACCGGAGCTGCTTGAGCCGCCGACTTGGAAGGTGAGCGCTTTCTCTTCGCCGTCAGAATGACCAAGCACAATGGGGCAGATTTCGCGGCGATGGCCGCCGTACATGCAGGCGATTTGACGCTTGGCGCGCATGGCTTGCTCGAAGAGCTGATAGGTGGCGCTGGGCATTAGTCTGGCGCCGAGAGCTGCGGCAGATCGAGCTTCAGTCCGAAGTGTGCGCGTTCGCCAGACTTGGTTTCGAAGCCGCCGACAATGCGCGCTGCACAGCGCACGCTTATGTTCGGATCGCCGGCAGCGGCGAGATCGGCGCGGAAACGGCGTGCGTCGGCGCGCGAGAGATAGCCGGCGCGCTGGCCGTCGATGAGCACCGCGACGGCTTGGTCGTCGTAGGGATTGTCGTCTTCGCGGATGAGCACCGCCTCGATGTCAGCGTCCTCCACGATCGCCGCTTCGAGCACGCGCTGGTATTGCGAGACGCCCACAACGTTCACGGCGAACGTCCCTGGGCCTTCGATTGCGACTTCCATAGTGCTCTCAAGTCGACTGGGCTTGCTGCCGGGGGTCCATAAGCTCCCAAAGCTAATGCTCTACCACGCCTTTGGGAGCCCGGATTGACGCCTTCGGCGGCCTCCCTTAAACCCCGCCGACTTCTACCAGGCGCGTGAGGCGCCTTACGTGCCCGGATGGCGGAATTGGTAGACGCACCAGCTTCAGGTGCTGGCGCTCGCAAGGGCGTGGAGGTTCGAGTCCTCTTCCGGGCACCAGGCTTCGCGTTGAGCGCTTCGCCTGGCGCGCCAGGCTCCGGGCCTGGATGCGCGAAGCCTGTCCGGCGTAGCCGAGCATAGCGAAGGCGAAGACGGACCAGCATGCACT
>JBAQGO010000107.1:0-31222 GCA_049287825.1 Vitreimonas sp.
GTATTTGCAGCAGCTGGCGCAAAGGCCGCTGCGCTTGGACATCGAGCTGCAGCCTCGTGCACCTTTGGCGCTTCGGCGCTGCAGGGGCTCAGGTTCTGCGCTGGACGGCTATTTTACCGACGCGCTCGAAGGCCAGCTCGGACGCCAGATCTGGTACGACTCCACTTGCCCCGGCAATCAAGTGATCATCCGTGTGCCGATCCGCGAAGGCGTGCTGCAACTGCGCGCCTTCCGCGACCGGGTGCAGGCGCGCTCCGGCCCGTTGTTCGTCACTTGGATCGCCGGTGCGACGCTTTTCCTCGTGGTTGTCTCCATCATCTTCATCCGCAATCAGGTGCGGCCGATCGAATTGCTGGCCGCGGCGATGGAGCGCTTCGGACGCGGTGAAGAATCCGGGCCCTTCCGCGCGCGCGGCGCACGAGAGGTGCGCGGCGCCGCGCACGCCTTCTTCGCGATGCGCGAACGCATCACCAAGTCCATCGAACAGCGCTCGCAATTGCTCGCCGGCGTCAGTCACGACCTGCGCACGCCGCTGACGCGCTTGAAGCTGCAGTTTGCGCTGATGCCGCCCTCGCCGGAAGTCGAGGACGCCAAGCGCGATCTGGCGGAGATGGAAGAGACACTCGATGAGTACCTCGCCTTTGCCAAAGGCCTCGCGGAGGAGACGCCGGCGCAAGTTGACGTCGGCGCACTCGCGCAAGAGATCGCGGCCGACAGCAAGCGCACCGGCGCAGATGTTGAAATCGAAAGTGCTGGCGATGTCACCACGCCTGGCCGTGCGCGCGGGCTAAAACGGTGTGTCGCTAATCTGATCGACAATGCCGCGGCGCACGGCGACCGCGTCCATGTTGGAGTCAAAGGCGAAGAGCGGGCAGTCACCGTCATCGTCGACGACAACGGCCCCGGCATACCGCCCGACCAATACGAAGAAGCTTTCCGCCCGTTCTCGCGCCTGGATGAGACGCGCTCGCGCAACCAGAAGGGCGTCGGCCTCGGGCTTGCCATCGCCCGCGACGTGGCGCGCAGCCATGGCGGCGAAATCATCCTCTCGCCGAGCCCGCTCGGGGGCTTGCGCGCCACCTTACGCATTCCGCGGCCTGCCTAAAGTTCCGGTAATTCGCAGCGCCGCGAATTGACCTATGCGCCCGAAGCAGCGTCACGACTATCCACAAGCAAAACGGCGCACGCGCTAGGACTCGGCTGACCATTAGTTCATTCTGGAACCGGTCTTTCGCGCGGGCGGAAAGAGGCAGGGGTAATGGCCGACACCGGCGACAACGTGAACCTTTCACGGGCGCGCATTTGCATCGACTTCGGCACCGCTTTGTCGAAGGCGAGCATTTGCCTCGACCCGACCTTGCCGCTGGAAGTCGGCGTAAAGCCGCTGCCGATCGGCGCGGTATCGCGCGCGCAACATGCGCTGCTGACGCCGTCTGTACTGTATGTCGAAGCGGGACGAATTTTCTTCGGACCGCTCGCGCTCGAATATGCGCAACGCGGCGCCAGCCAAGGCCGCGATCCGCTGCTCTCGTTCAAGACGGTGCTCGGCGCCAAGGATGCGACCGCGATCCTCGCGCACAAAATGCGTCCGTCTGTCGATCCAACGGGCACGCTGACGCATCGCGACGCGCTGGTGCTCTATCTCGCTTATCTCGATCAACTCATCCGCGAAGCGCTGAGCGTCACGCCGGGCATGCCGCCAGGTGTCACTGAAGTCCGCCGCCGCTACACAAGTCCGGCTTGGAGAATGGGCTCTGGGCCCGATCCTGTGTTCGAAGCCATCTTCAACGAAGGGGCGGCGGTCTCCCAGCGCCTGAGTCGCCTCTTCCTCTCCAACGAAGGCATCTCGATAGCGCAATGCAAAGACGCGCTCGACAAAGCACGGCAATCCCCGGGCAACGGCCGCTTGGAAACGGGCGTGTTTGAACCGCACGCGGCGGCGGCCGCCAGCATGGCGTTTTCGACCTCGCCCACCAATTTCGTGCTGGTGTTCGACATCGGCGCCGGCACCACCGATGTCGCGGCTTTCGAGTTCGACGAACGCAGCAATCCGCCCGCACTGACCGAAATCAAGGAAGCACGCCAATGTAGCGGCCTGGCGGGGGATGAGATCGACCGCATCCTCATTGAGCTCTATTTCCGCAAGCGCGGCGGCGATCAGAACCAGGCCGAAGAACAGCGCGTGCTGCGCATGTTCAAGCTGAATGCGCGCGAGCTAAAGCAACAGCTGTTCGCGCACGGAAAGGTGATCCTCCGCACCGGCTGGAATACCACCACCATCAAGCTGAGCGATCTAACGGAAGACCCGCAGTTCCGAGAGTACCAAGTCGCGCTGGGGCGCATCATCGCGGCAAGCCTGGCGCCGGTTGTGCAGCGCGCGGAGATGGTCGGCGCCCAAGTGGTCGATGTAGTGTTGGCGGGTGGCGGCTCGCATCTGCCCTTCTTGCCGGATCTCGTGCGCAACGCGGCTGGGGTCAATCCACGCAGCGTTCCCCTGCGGGTCAGCCCGCTTTCGCCGACCAGCAAACTTTATGAAGGCGTCGACCCGGCGCTCGGCGGCGCCTTCCCGCAGATCGCCATGTCGGTCGGCGGCGCGCTGGTGGAGATGATGCCGGCTTAAGACCGCGCGTCTGCATCCAAACCCGGTCCGGCCGCATCTCCTTCTGTAAGGGAGGCGAACATGCGGGTATTGTCAGCGCTGGCGTCGGCCGTGCTGTGCTTGGCCATGAGCGGAACGGTTAGCGCCCAGCCGCAACCGGACGCAGCGGCGGTCCACGATCCGGCAATCGGCTCGTACGCGTTCGCAGACGGGCGAGAAATCTACGTAAATTACCTCGCCGACGCCGGCGGTCTGCTGCTGGTGGAATATCCGTCCGGACGCGTGCGCCTGCTGCACCGGGACAGCGGCGAAAATTTCTCCATCGGCCCGACGATTGGCGCTCCTACGCCCACTGTCGCTCAGATCGCCTTTACACAAAACAGCGTTCGTTGGCATGAGAACGGCGAAAGCACGGGCCAGCGTCTGCGCTTCGCGCATGAAGACGTGAGTATCCATTCCGGCGCGATCACGCTCGCTGGCACGATTACCTTCCCGCGCGGACGCGGGCCGTTTCCCGCCGTCGTGCTCTTGCATGGCGGGCTTGCCGAAACGCGCGACTTTTTGTGGGTGACGGATTTCTTTGCACGGCGTGGCGTCGCCGTGTTGGCTTACGATAAGCGCGGCTCCGGACAATCCGGCGGCGATTGGCGCACCGCGAGCGCTTACGATCTTGCTGACGATGCGCTCGCCGCCGTTCACGTGCTGCGGGCGCGCCGCGATGTCGTGCACGACCGCATCGGCCTTTACGCCTCAAGTGCGGGAAACTGGGTGGCGCCGATTGTGGCGACGCGCACTGATGTGGCGTGGGTGATCGGCCGAGCTGTGACGGCTCTGCCTGAGCGGGAAAATTTGATCTTCGAAGCCTCCAGCGATTTGCGCGCTAACGGCTTTGACGACGCAGCCATTGCCGCCGCACAAGCGTTGCACCGGCGCTGGATCGCGGTCACCGATGCAAACGGCGCCGGCTGGAACGATTTGCGGACGGCGCTCTCAGCCGCTTCACATCAACCTTGGTTTCAGTTCGCGCGGCTGCCCGGACAGCTCCCGGAATGGAACGAGGCGAACCGAGCCCAAATCCTCGACATCGTCGATATGCAGCGCCGCAACATTGTGGAAACGCCAGCGCTTTGGGCGCAAGTACGCCGCCCGCTTCTGCTGCAAAACGGAACGCTCGACATCTACGTGCCAGGCGTGATGAGCGCGGAAGCGCTTCAGCGCGCGGTCGACACCAACCCTAACGCGCTGGTTCGCATCTATCCGCGCGGCGATCATGGGTTGTTTGAATCGGAGCACGGTTATGGCCGCGATATCCCGGGTGTATCGCGGTTCGTGCCTGGCTATCTGACGGACATGGACGCGTTCATAGCGCGCTACGCCGTGCGCCGTTAGATTTTTCGCGCCAGCTCAGGGAAGACTTTCGACACTTTGCCCAGCAAGTAATCGCCATAGGGTCCGGAGAAATCGTGGACATTGGCGTGGTCCCAGCGCTCGCCGCTGTCATCGCGCGCAGATGAGGATGGTAGCGGCACGATCTCTGCATCGAAGGCGGGATCGAAAAAGAATGGGAATGAGAGCCGGGAGCGGCCACTGACATTGCGCACGCGGTGCGGCGTGGATTTGTAGGCGCCGCCGGTGAGGCGATCGAGCATGTCGCCGATATTGCACACGATTGTTCCAGGAATCGGCGGCGCTTCGATCCAGCCGTTTGGCGTTTTCACTTGGAGACCGCCGTTTTCATCCTGCGGCAGCAGTGTGAGCAGGCCGTAGTCGGTATGCTCGCCAACACCCCAGCCTTCGGCGTTATTCCCGGGATATTCGAAAATGCGGAAGAGCAAGGTCGGTCGCGTTGTATAGGTGCGGCGGAAGTATTGTGCGTCAAGCCCGAGGCTCAGCGCGACGCCCTCCATGATCTTGTGCGCCGCCAACGTCGCTTCATCCATGAAGCGCAGCACCGCGAGTTTGAGTTCGGGCACATCGGCCGGAAACAGATTGCGCCCGTGCAGCGGCAAGCCTTCGGCCACGCGCGGATCGCGCTCATCGAGTTCTTCGCCGAAATACACGCCCTGTTTCAAATCGGGCTCGCCGGAGGTCAGTTCGCCGCCCACTGGAAAGTAGCCGCGCCACGCGCGCCCACCGCGGGCCATGGCGATCTCCATCTTGCGCACTTCAGGCAATGTGAAGAAACGCCGGCTTGCTGCATCGAGATCGGCGAGCGTGTGCGCGCCGATGCCGTGATGGGTTGCATAGAAGAAACCGAGATCGCGGCAGGCGGCGCCGATCGCGTCGGCCGCGCGCGCGGGATCGGACACGTCGACGATGGGCAGCGATTGCGTCACGCCTTGATGCAGCGCGACGCGGGTCAGCGTGTCAAGCGCGGGCGGCGATTTGGCGGAGCGTCTCGATCAGGTCCACGCTCGGTTGCCGCGCCGGCATGCGATTGAAGGCGTCGAGCGCGGCGATTTTGTAGGCTTCGGCGAGCGTCGGATAGTTGAACGTGTTCTCGACGAAATAGTCCAAACCGCCACCGAGATTGAGCACGGCTTGGCCGATATGAATGAGCTCCGTCGCGCCTTCGCCGACGATATGCACACCGAGCAGACGCTTGGTCTCCAACGCGAAGATCATTTTCATGAAACCGGAGTTCAGCCCCATGATGTGCCCGCGTGAGGTTTCGCGGAAACGCGCAATACCGGTTTCGTACGGAATGTTCTTCTCGCGCACCTGTTCTTCGGTCATGCCGATCGTCGACATCTCCGGCACGGAATAGATGCCATAGGGAAAGAATTCCGGAGGCGCGTGCGCGGGCTCGCCGAAGGCATGGCACGCCGCGATGCGTCCCTGCTCCATTGAGGTTGACGCGAGACTGGGAAAGCCAATCACGTCGCCGACGGCATAGATGTGTGACGCGGAGGTGCGGAATGTCGCTTTGTCGACAGGAATGCGGCCGCGCTCATCGGCGGTGAGCTTGGCGGCGGCGAGATTGAGCGTATCGGTCGCACCTTTCCGTCCGGCCGCGAACAACACCGTGTCCGCCGCGATCTGCCGCTGATCTTCTAGCCGCACCAGGCAACTCGAGCCCGCCCGCTCGACGCTTGTCACTTTGCTTTGGAATCGCAGCGAGACGCCGCGATCGCGGAGGTCGTGGATGAATTCATCGATCAGTTCGCGATCGATGAAGCCGAGCATGCTGTCGTTCGGCTCAACCACCGTCACTTTCACGTCAAGCGCCGAGAAGATGGTGGCGTATTCGATACCGATGACGCTGGCGCCGATCACGGCCAGTGAGCGCGGGATACGCTTGAGATCGAGAATTTCGTCTGCATCGACAATGTATTCGCCGTCGAACGGAATGTGCGCCGGCCGGTGCGGAGTAGTGCCTACCGCAATCAGTATCCGCTCGCCGCGCACATGCCGGATTTCGCCGCGATCGGTGGCCACTTCCAATGTGTTCGGATCAATGAAGCGCGCCTCGCCAGAGAGCCAGGTGACGCTGTTGCGGGCGAACTGGTGCTCCAGCACTTCCACTTCATGGTTCAGCGTCATGTGCAAGCGCTGGCCCAGATCATCGGCGGTGATGTTTTCCTTGTTACGGTGGGCGCGGCCGTAAAAGCCGCGCTCGCGCCAGCCGGACAGATTGAGCACCGTCTCTCGCAACGTCTTGGACGGGATCGTTCCGGTGTGGACGCAAACGCCGCCGACGCGGCGTCCCTTCTCGATCACCAGCACGGACTTCTTCAGCTTGGCGGCTTGCACGGCAGCACGCCGACCGGCGGGGCCCGAGCCGATGACAATGAGATCAAAGTGCGCCACGGGCGAATTGTGCCCGCGACCCGCTGCAAATTGCGTTAACAATCTCAGACGCGCGATTTCACCGGGGAGAGTGGATCATGAAACATTTGGGCGCCGTGGCAGGCGGAACGTCAGCGGCCATCGCCGCGGCCTATTTGACGCTGTATCAGGGCATTCTGATCGGCGCCATAGGCGGCGCGGGTGTCGGCATTATTGTGGGTTTATTGGTTGGCGCCTTGGCGCACCGGAGCGCGAAGTCTTAGCCCCTGCCCAGTTCGCGCGATCGCGCGGCGGCGGCGGAGACAGCGTGGCGCAACAAGGGCGCTAGACCGCCATTGCCGCCGAGCACGTCAAGCGCGGCTTCTGTGGTGCCGCCGGGCGAGGTGACTTGCTTGCGCAAATCGCCGGCGGTTTCGCCGGTCTCCAGCATCAATGCGCCAGCTCCGGCGACGGTTCGGCTGGCGAGACGCATCGCGGTGTCGCGATCCAGCCCTTCTTGTTCAGCGGCGGCTGCGAGCACTTCGGCGAGCAAGAAGACGTACGCGGGGCCTGAGCCGCTCACGGCTGTCACCACATCCATCAGCCGTTCAGCGCTGATCGGTTCGACTGTGCCAAGCGGCTCGAGCAATTGCTCCACTAGCGCGCGATCGCCCGCCGTGCATTCGTGCGCGCACACATAGGCGGTGACGCCGCGACCGATGCGCGCCGGCGTGTTGGGCACGCAGCGGATAACGCGCTGCACACCGAGGTCGCGTTGCAAAGTGTCGATGGTGATTCCGGCCATGATCGACATCACGCGCGTGTCGGGGCCGACGAATTTGCGCGTGGCTTCGACGGCGCTCGGAAAAGTTTGCGGTTTGACGGCCAGAACGATGATGTCGACCGGCCCGGGCTCCGGCGGATTGAGATTTGCGCCCACCGCATCGAGATCGCGCTCAAGCGTGGGGTCGAAATTCGGCTCTACAACGGTGAGCGTGAGCCCCCCGCCCTTGCGCACCGCTTCAATCCAGCCGCGCACCAACGCGCCGCCCATGGCGCCCGCGCCGACCAGTGCGATGGATGGGGCGTCAAGTCCGCTCACGCTTCTCCGATAGTCTCGAACAGCGCTGCGCCGGCTGCATCGGCGGCTGGCATGCCAGCAAGAATGAGGAAGTGGAAGGCCGGCTTGAAGCGTTCCGCCGCGTCGAGCGCCGCGGCGAGCATCGCCTGCACTTCGCCGACCGAGATTTCGTCGCGGCCGATCATCGGCATGGCGTGCCGGAAAATGATGGTGCCGTCGTCGGACCAAACGTCGAAATGCCCGAGCCACAGATTTTCGTTGATCTGAGAAGCCAGCTTCACGGCTTCTTCGTAGCGCGATTTCGGCGCTTGCAGATCGAAGCCCAAAGTGAAGAGCAGAGCAGGCAGCTCGTGGCGAAAGCTGAAATAGCCAACGCTCTCGCCCCACGAACATTTGAAACTGAAATGCACGTCGCCGTCGTCAGCGCGTTCGGATTGGAAGCGATCGTCGGAAGCGATGATGGTCTCGACCGTGTCCATGGGATCGGTCGAAATTTCGGCTTCGTCGTCGAGATAGAGATCCAAGAGCGTCCCCTCCGAGCTCGTGGCCGCCGCTTGCACGACAGCCGGATGCGATCTCTTCACCTTGGGCGCGCTTCAGAGGCGCGCTCGAATCAAGCCCCGCTCAATAGAAGAGCGCTTCGAGTGCTGAGAGAAGATTAACGGCCCTAGATATGCACACTCAGAGTCATTCCGGGCAAGCGGAGCGAGACCCGGAATCCAGGGATCATAGAGTGCAGGATGTTGTCCTGGGTTCCGGCTCTGCGGCGCGTGCCGCGCCTCCGGCCGGAATGACTCTGTTTAGGGTTGTCTCAAACTTTGAATTGCCGCTTCAAGCGCGGTCACCCGCGCACGCAACGCTTCGGCTTCGGCGCGGGCTTCGGAGGCGAGCTGCTTCAACGCTTCAAACTCGTCACGGCCGACAAGGTCCATCTCGGCGACGAAACGGTCAGCCTGGGAGCGCATGAAGTTTTTGGCCTCATCGCCCATGCCTTGGGCCATACCCATGGCCCCGGTCATGAGCCGGGCCAGGTCGTCGAACACCGAACTTTGCGTTTGCATGTGGATTGCGCCTCGCACCGTGGTTTAAGAACCCGTCCGGGGCCGCGCAATGCGGCTGATCAGCTTGAGGGTGAGCGACGGTGATTTGGACCGCACTACAATTCCCCAATATCGACCCTTCGGCTTTGACCATCCCGCATCTGTTTGATGTCGGGGCGTTTCATGTCGGGCCGTTTCATCTGCGCTGGTATGCGCTCGCTTACATCGTCGGCCTGGTGCTCGGCTGGCGCTGGATGGTGTGGCTGATCCGGCAGGATCGGTTGTGGAAGCCCGGCAAGCCGTCGATGACGGTGATGCAAGCCGACGACTTCTTGTTCTGGGCGACGCTCGGCGTCATCCTCGGCGGCCGCCTCGGCTACATCCTCTTTTACAACACCAGCATGATCTGGGAGCGCCCGATGGGCATCTTCGAGATCTGGCAAGGTGGCATGAGTTTTCATGGCGGCTTCATCGGTGTTTTCCTCGCCGCCTATTTCTTCACACGCCAAAGCCACGTGAATGAGGAGCAATTCGCAAAGGCTGCAAAGAAGCAGGCGGTTGCTGAGCCGCCGCGCGATCACGCCAGCGAGTACACGCGCGTGCAAGACATTGGCTGGGTGAAGAAGCGTGATGTCGAGGAGTTGCGCACTAAGGCGCGCACCGACAAGATCGACCTGCTGCGTTTGGGCGATCTCGCCGCTGCCGCGACACCAATCGGCTTGTTCTTCGGTCGTATCGCCAATTTCATCAATGGCGAGCTCTGGGGCCGCCAAACCGATCTGCCTTGGGGAATGGTGTTCTGCAATCGCACAATCATGCTCGCCAACAACGGTGTGTGCTCTGCCGGACCAGACCCGCGTCACCCGAGCCAGCTATACGAAGCGACACTCGAAGGTTTGGTGCTGTTCGCGATCCTGACTGTCGCGACGCTGAAGTACGACAGCCTGCGCCGGCCCGGTGTGAATTCCGGCCTCTTCCTGGTGTTCTACGGCCTGTCGCGCGCAGTGCTCGAAACCGTGCGTGAGCCAGACTCGCAGATGCCCGCCTTCCTGCGCGGCTACATCACCATGGGCATGCTGCTTTCGATCCCGATGATCCTGATCGGCGCCTGGCTCATCAACCGCGCACTGAAGCAGCCAAAACTGGCGGCGGCGTGAGCCTCAAACAGAAGCTGATCGAGCATATCCGCGAAACGGGGCCGATGACGGTCGCGGATTTCATGGGTGCGGCGCTCTACGATCCCAAGGATGGTTATTACGCGACGCGCCCTGCAATCGGGGGAGAGAGCGCGGATTTTCTCACCGCGCCCGAGGCCAGCCAGATGTTCGGCGAACTCGTCGGCCTTTGGTGTGCGCATGAATGGGATGTTCTGGGAAAGCCGGCGTTCAATCTAATCGAACTCGGCCCGGGGCGCGGCGTGCTGATGCAAGACATGCTACGCGCGACTCAGCGCATCGAGGGCTTTCACGACGCGGCCAATGTCGTGTTCGTGGAAATGAGCGGCCCCCTCCGCGATGAACAGGCCGAGCGCGTCCCGAACGCCGATTGGACTGCGCGGCTCGAAGATGCGCCGCCGGGGCCGTCGCTGATCATCGCCAACGAGTTCCTCGATTGCTTCCCGATCCGCCAGTTTGTGCGCGACGAAGATGGTTGGCGCGAGAAGCTCGTCGGCATCTCCGAAAGCGACGCGCTGACCTTTGGCCTCAGCAACGCCCTGCCCGCGCCCGATGATGATGGCAGCGAGCCCGGCATGGTTCGCGAGATCGCGCCGGCGCTGGAAGCCTTCATGTACGAAGTTGAGAGCCGCCTACACGCTGCGCCGAGCCGCGCGCTGTTCGTTGACTATGGCTACGTGAAACCTGAAGGCGCCGACACGCTGCAAGCGCTGAAGAACCACAAGAAGGTTGATCCGCTTGAAGCCCCCGGCGAAGCCGATCTCACAGCGCACGTAGACTTCGCGCGCGTCGCGCGGCTGGCGCAAGATGCGAGCCTTGGCGTCGGCGGTCCGATCAGCCAAGCGCATTTCCTGCGCGCGCTCGGCATCGACTATCGCGCCGACACGCTGGCCCAAGCCAATCCGAGCCACGCGCAACGGCTCGGCCGTGAATTGCGGCGCTTGACCCATGCCGACGAAATGGGCGCACTGTTCAAAGCCATATGTCTATCGAGCCCCAGTCTTCCGCCGCCCGCGGGCTTTTAAGCGCGGAGGCGCCGCCAGCGGATTTTTCCGCAGCGCTCGCGGATGTGCGCCACGCGTTTTTCGGGCGCAGAGGCGGCGTCTCAACCGGCATCTATGCGAGCTTGAATGCAGGGACGGGCTCGAACGACGGTCCGGAATCCGTGAAAGAAAACCGCCGGCGCATTGCTTCGGCCTTCAGCATCGAGCCAACGCATCTTGTCGGCGTGCATCAAGTGCATTCGCCGCATGCCGTGTTCATCGATGCGCCTTGGACCGGAGAGCGTCCGCACGCCGACGCGCTCGTCACAACAACGCCCGGCCTCGCCATCTCAATTCTCACCGCCGACTGCGCACCGGTTCTCTTCGCCGACCAGCGAACAGGCGTCATCGCTGCGGCGCATGCGGGTTGGAAAGGCGCGATCGGCGGCGTGCTTGAGACAACCGTCGCGCTCATGCGCGAGCGAGGCGCGCGCGCGATTAGCGCCGCGATCGGCCCGTGCATCCATCACGCCAGCTACGAAGTCGGTCCGGAGTTTGAGGCGCGCTTTCTCGACTCGGACACCGCCAACGCCCGCTTCTTTGCGCCGGGGCAAGGCGATCGTCGCCACTTCGACCTGCCCGGATTTTGTGCAAGCCGGCTGGCCGACATCGGTATCGAGCACATCGAAATTCTGCCGCTCGACACCTGCGCGCTGGAGGATCGTTTCCACTCCAACCGCCGCGCGGTTCTGCAAAAGCTGGGCGATTACGGACGCAATTGCGCAGCAATCGCCCTCAGCTAAGTCGTTGCGCGGGCGCCACGTCCGCCGCGCCTGTCATAAAACAGCAGCAAAACCTTTCCCGGCGCCCCGACTCAGGCGCTAGAGGACAGGCGAAACCGGATCGCGTGGGGCCCGCATCCAATGAAGCTGATCGCCGCCAACTCTAACCCGACGCTGGCCAAGGCCATCGCCGACCATTTGGACACGCCTTTGGCGGGTGCGGAATTCAAACGCTTCAAGGACAACGAGATCTTCGTCGAGATTCAAGAGAACGTGCGCGGCGAAGATGTCTTCCTTATTCAGTCGACGTCGTTTCCCGCCAACGATCATTTGATGGAATTACTGATCGGCATTGATGCGCTGCGCCGCGCCAGCGCCCGCCGCATCACCGCGGTCATTCCCTATTACGGTTACGGCCGGCAGGATCGCAAAGTCGGCGGCCGCACCCCGATCTCGGCGAAGCTTGTGGCGAACTTGATCACCACTGCCGGTGCAAACCGCGTGCTGACGCTGGAATTGCACGCCGGTCAGATCCAGGGCTTCTTCGATATACCGACCGACAATCTGTTCTCGACGCCGGTGTTGGAGCGCGACATTCGCGAGCATCACAAGGATGCCGCGAAGCTGATGATCGTCTCACCGGACGTTGGCGGCGTCGTGCGCGCGCGCGCTTTGGCGAACCGCTTGGGCGCCGATCTCGCCATCGTCGACAAGCGCCGCGAGAAAGCCGGCGTCAGCGAAGTGATGCACATTATCGGCGACGTCGAAGGCCGCGACTGCATCCTAATCGACGATATCATCGACAGCGGCGGCACCCTCTGCAACGCCGCCGCCGCGCTGCTTAAGGAAAAGGCGAAATCCGTCTCCGCCTATTGCACCCACGGTGTGCTTTCCAACGGCGCCGCCAAGCGCGTCGATGACAGCATGCTGAAGGAATTGGTGATCACCAATTCCATCGATCCGGACGGCGTGAAGGCAAAGTGCAAGAAGCTGCGTGACGTCTCGGTCGCCCCCCTGATCGGCGACGCCATCTGGCGCATCGCTAACGAACAAAGCGTCAGCTCTCTGTTCGAATAGGTCCCGGACAGCCGGGCGGGAGGGCCGCAGGCTCCCAAAGCGGCCCCGCGCTTTGGGGCCCGGCCTGGACTACCCGCCTTGCCCTTCCTGGGCCGTTCCGCTAGAAGCCCCGCTTCATTTTCCGGATCGGTCGGATTTTTAGGGGCTGCGCCAATGGCGGGCATCGTATTGAACGTTGAAAAGCGGGAAAAACTCGGCACGGGCGGGGCCCGGGCGACCCGTAACGCGGACCTGGTGCCGGGTGTCCTTTATGGCGGCGCCCGCGGTTCGGTGCCGATCGAGATCAAGGCCAAGGACGTCGAAGTGGCGATCCGCTCCGGCAAGTTCCTGTCCCACCTGGTCGAAATCGACGTGAAGGGTGAGCGCCAGCCGGTGATCCCGCGCGCTGTCCAATTCCACCCGGTGACCGACAAGCCGCTGCACGTCGACCTCTATCGTGTCGAAGAAAACGCCGAAATCGCCATCGATGTCGTCGTTCACTTCCGCAACCACGCGGAATCGCCTGGCTTGAAGCGCGGCGGCGTTCTCAACGTCGTGCGCCACACCATTCGCCTGAAGTGCAAAGCCAACAGCATTCCGGAAGAAGTGGTGGTCGATCTCACTGGCCTCGAAATCGGCGACTCCATCCACATCTCGCAAATCAAGCTGCCGGAAGGCGCCCGCCCGGTGATCCGCGATCGCGACTTCACTGTCGCCACGGTCGCCGGCCGTAAGGCGGAAGAAGAAGTCACCACCACGGTCGCAGCGACCGCCGAAGGCGCGCCGGCCGAAGGCGACGCCGCTGCGGCCGCCGGCGCCGCGGCGCCCGCCGCCGACGCCAAGAAAGACGAAAAGAAGTAAGCGGCTTCCGCTTCCGCTCGCGCGGAAGCATAAGCGACGCGCATGCTGCTTCTGGTCGGCCTCGGCAATCCGGGCGCGAAATACGCGGGCAACCGGCACAATATCGGCTTCATGGCCGTCGACGCGATCGCGCGCGCCTACAAGCTCGGCCCGTGGAAGAAGAAATTCCGCAGCGAAGTCGCCGAGGGAAATATCGACGGCGTGCGTGTGCTCGCGATGAAGCCGCAGACTTTCTATAACGACAGCGGCCATGCGGTTGCCGAAGCCGCACGCTTCTACAAGCTCGCCGCAAACGACATCGTGGTTTTCTACGATGAGATCGATCTGGCGCCCGGACGCTTCCGCATGAAGACAGGCGGCGGCGCTGCCGGCAACAATGGCATCCGCTCCATCGCCGCTTGGTATGACGACGACAATTTTCGCCGCGCGCGCTTGGGCACCGGTCACCCCGGCGACAAGGACAAAGTTCACGGCCACGTACTCAGCGACTTCGCGAAGACCGATGCAGAGTGGGTCGAGAAATTGCTCGACGCCGTCGTGAAAGCCGCGCCCCTCCTCGTGCAAGGCGATGATGACAAATACCAAGCCGAGGTGATGCGGCTTGCGCCTGCGGAGAAATCAGGAGGCCGCGCTAGGCCGGACCTCGATACATAGCGTGCTCGGTTACACGAAACCCTTCGCAGTAACCTCGTCCGCCTTTTCAAAGCGAAATAGCAACTGATCGTTCCATAGCCGCCGGGCCTTCTCAACAAATCCGGCTCGCTCAAACAAAGCGGCGAACGCCGCAGCGCTCAAATCTGTAAACCAGCCGTCGTATCGACGTTGCGCGTATTCTTCGGACGTCGCTGAGCGCAAGGTCGCGTAAGAACACACGACGGTTTCGAAGTTGGTTGCGAGAAAGCGCGCTGTTCGAGGCAAATCATGTACGTATTCGAGCACGCCGCTAAACGCCGCGACCTGGTAGCCTAAAATCGGGGGCAGCGCTGGCGCATTGAGATCGAAAGCGAGAACATCGGCCGTCAACGGCGCCAGATCGCTTGCCTGATAAGGGCAGTCGTAGGGAAGCGCTGTCCTCAGCGCCGAATGGCCCGAACCGAATTCGAAGACGGATTCACCGGCCTTTATGAATCGCGCCAGCGCTGACCCTCTGGAATGCCAGCCAGATTGATGGTTGACCGCGTTCTCCCATCGCCCGACGTCGCTCAGTTTGCCGCGCATCATCTGTTCGGTGCGGCCGATCCAAAAGTGCCGATCCGCACGTGACGCGCCTTGGTAGGATGTGATTGGCGCGGACGCGGTTGCCCCATCCTGCATCGTCGAGCCAGAGGCAGAGCCCGGAAACGCATCGACTGGATCGGTTTGTTTCCCTTCCACTGCTGCCCTTGCGAGCGCGAGCTGCACGCCGAATTTTTGCGCGGAGTCCGGCTCACGCTGAGCCACCTCAAGCGCCCTCTGGTAGACCATCGGCGCATCGCTATGAACTTGACGCTCAAGCATGGCGCCTTTGGCGAGCAGGCCTGGCAGATAGTCTGAATCAAGCGCCAGCAGGGCGTTAAGCGCTGACGCCTCAGCGTTGTCATCGAGACACGCCTTGCACGCCGTGGCCAGCGTGAGGAGCACCAGCTTGTCCTGCGGCTCGGCATCGTGCGCCGCTAACAAAAGCGCGCGTGCCTCAGCGGCGTCGCCTCGCTGCAGCGCGCTAAAGCCAAGTCCCCATAGCGCGTTGCGGTTGTCTGGTGCGCGACGTCGCATTTCCCGCCACAGCCGCTCGGCTTCGTCCCAGCGTCCGGAATTGGCGGCGTCGTTGGCCGCACCGTCCAGGTCGCGGAGTATCGCGTCGCGTTCGGGCGCCGAAATATCGATCACCGTTCAGTCCCCCAGAACAGTATCGATCCCGTGGACAAGCTGCGAAATACAACAAACGGCGTATTGCTTTGGGAGAAGCGTACCGGCGCTCGCTCATGCGCCGCCCCGGCAACACCACTAAACGGCCAATCTGCACTTCGCCTTGAACGCAGCAGAAAGGCAAACAGTCAGCGGCTTTTGCTCTGCACGCGCTTCACCTGCGAACCACAGAGATTGCTGACCGCGCCGTTCACGCCAGCCTTACGCATGGCGTTTTCCGCCTTGGCCATATCCCATTGCGGTACGTAAAGAACGCGGTCTTCGGCGCGCACATGCTTCAAGCGCTTCGCCGCGCGCTCGAGACTTTTGTCGGAACCAGTGCGATCGACGAGCCGCACCGCCTTGGCATCCTTTTCTTCAGCCGCGAGGCGACGTCGGCGCTTCAATGCCGGTTCGCCCATGTAGATGCTGTCGTACGGATCGTCGATGTGGTCGTAGAAGCGACGATTCCAGCCATAGTGCGACATGACGCCCACCGGTCGTGCGGATAAAAGTCCAGGGAGTCGCGCTACAGGGCTTCGCCTTAACAACTTGGTAAACGCCTGCATCACTTCGCAAACGGAATAATTCTGCGTATGAGAACGCTTTGAAACGCCTATGATTTTGCTGATCCTCACCTACCTGCCTTCCCTGCTGTGCGGCATCCATGCCGTGCGCAGCGGCCAGCAAATGTATTGGCTTTGGATTCTGGTGATCGCGCCGCTGCTTGGCCCACTCATCTACTTCTTCGCCGTTTTGGTTCCAGAATTTGCGGGCGGACGCACAGCGCGGGGCGTGACCCGCGCCGCCCAGCAAGCGCTCGATCCGGAGCGCGAACTGCGCCTGGCCAAGCAAGCGCTCGACGACACACCAACGCTAGGCAACCGCATGCGCCTTGCTCAAGCCTCGGAACGCTTGGGCCGCTGGCAGGAAGCGGAAGCGCTGTGGGCCCAATGCGTCGAAGGCCCATGGGCGGAAGATCCAGCAGTGCTCATGGGTCACACGCGCACGCTGATCGAACTCGGCCGCTATAACGACGCGCTTCAGCGCCTCGAGCAACTGAAGAAGCTCGGGCGCGAGGGCGAAACACCACAAGCCACGCTCGCCTTCGCGCGTGTCTACGAGGGGCTTGGACGCAACGACGACGCCGACGACGCCTATCGCGCCTGTGTCGATCGCGTGCCTGGACTTGAGGCGGGCGGCCGCTATGTGGCGTTCCTCGCGAAAGCCGGACGCCGCGCCGACGCAGAGCTCGGCCTTGCCGAGATCGATCGACGCTTACAGAAAATTGCCCCGCCGCTTCGTCCCGAGGCGCGCCAATGGCGCGATCTCGCTGCCAACGCGATGGGCCGGATTTAGTCTAGGGACACGTTATGGGTTTCAAATGCGGCATCGTGGGACTGCCGAATGTCGGTAAGTCGACACTCTTCAATGCGTTGACGAAAACCGCGTCCGCGCAAGCAGCGAACTATCCGTTTTGCACCATTGAGCCAAACGTCGGCGAAGTGGCGATGCCGGAGCCGCGCCTCGACAAGCTCGCAGCGATCGCCAAGTCGAAAGAGATCATTCCGACGCGGATGAATTTTGTCGACATTGCAGGCCTGGTGCGCGGCGCCTCGAAAGGCGAAGGCCTCGGCAATCAATTCCTCGCCACCATCCGCGAATGCGACGCCATCGCCTACGTGCTGCGCTGTTTCGAGAACGACGACATCACTCACGTCGAAGGCCGCATCGATCCGATCGGCGATTTGGAAACCGTCGAAACCGAGCTGATGCTGGCCGACCTCGAAAGTCTGGAAAAGCGCGTCAGCAATCTTGAGAAGAAAGCCAAGACCGGCGACAAAGAGTCGAAGCTTGCGCTCGATCTCGTGCTGCGCGCCAAAACGCTGCTGGAAAAGGGCAAACCGGCACGCCATACGCAGCGCGCTGCCGAAGAGCAAAAAGCCTTCGACATGCTACAGCTGCTGACGGCCCTCCCCGTGCTCTACGTCTGCAACGTCAACGAAGCCGATGCCGCGACCGGCAACGCCTACACCCAGCGCGTCGAACAGCGCGCTAAGCAGGAGCACGCAGCCTGCGTCATCATTTGCGCACAACTTGAAGCGGAGATCGCAGCACTTTCAGAAGATGAGCAAGGCGAATTCCTTGCCACCGTCGGCCTCGATGAACCTGGCCTCACCAAGCTCATTCACGCCGGCTACGATCTGCTGAACTTGCAAACCTATTTCACGGTCGGCCCCAAGGAAGCGCGCGCCTGGACCATCCACAAGGGCTGGACCGCGCCCCAAGCCGCCGGCGTCATTCACACCGATTTCGAAAAAGGCTTCATCCGCGCTGAAACCATCTCCTATGACGACTTCATTGCATGCAGCGGCGAAACCGGCGCCAAAGAAGCGGGCAAGATGCGCCTTGAAGGCAAAGACTACGTCGTCCGCGAAGGCGACGTGATGCATTTCAGATTTAATGCTTAGTTCCGACCGCCGTACGAGTGGAGAAAATCTCGTCGCACATCTTCCAACCGCGAGCCGGTAGCCGTTGCGCCGCGGATGCGGATGGCAACGGTGTGACGCTCATAGTCGATGGCCACGCCGCGGGTTTGCGAGAGCACGTCCATACCAAGCAGCAGCGCGGGCTGATCGATCAAATCCCAGAGCTGGAAAATATGGAAATTTCCGATGTAGGCGGTCACATCACGCACTTCCAAGGTGCCGCTGCCAATGCTGATGCTCGGCAAGGAAATCGCGTTTTCCAAAACCACTGGCGCGCTCGAGTTGAGCCCGACCGCGAAATCCAGCCGCGCGCGGTCGCGGCGAACCCGCGCGTTGAGCGCGTCGCGCAGCGCCTCGTTGGCAAGCGATGTGTCAGAGCCGGTGTCAAGCATGAGATTGACGTGCAGCCCGTTGATCGTGCCGCGTATTACCATCAGCGACCCGAAACGCAGATCGCCGCGAATGACTTCCCACCCCGCTAGGCGCGGGGCGTCGCGTGACGGAATGATCTCGATGCAATGATGCTCGAAATCCATTTTGAGCCTGCGCCCCGCCATGCCGTCAACACCAAGCAGTCCCTGCTCACCGGCAAGCACGGCACTTTCGAGGATCGGCATCGGCGCGGACTCAAGCGACAGGCTCCGGTATTGCAGCGAGCGAACCGGCACGAGCGGCGCGGTACTCACGCCGTGAACGGAGTGCACCTCGCCGGTGCCGAACGCCACAAGACCGAGCCGATCGGCCAAGTCACGCGAGACGACGGAACGATTGGCGCCGGTGTCGACAATAAAGCGAAACGGGCCTTGATCGTTGATGTTCACCGGCGCGACGATGCGGCCCAAACTGTCTGCGCCTGTTTCGCCCGCAGCGGCGGTCGGTGCGACCTGCGTCCCGACTGGTTGCGCATTGGTGTGCGCGGCCGCGATGACAATGGGTGGCGTTTGGTAAAGCCCCAATTGCGGCGCCGCGACACACTCGGCGCGCGCGAGTCCGGTTGCGGCGAGCCAAAGCCCACATGCCGCGAGCGCGCCTAATCGAAGCGTGTCCATCCCGGCAGCGACCATGCGCCCCCTGTCCCGTTGTCGCCAGTGACAAGGCGCTCAATTTCCCGAGAGCCGGGCCTCGACGAAAGTATCCCACTGTGCGAACGGAGCGGCATGACCGAGAAAATCGCCATTACCAGCCGCATCGACGGTTATGCCTTGCCTGCCCTGCGCGCCACGCCATCGGGCGAGCCAATCGGCGGCGTGGTGGTCATCCAAGAGGTTTTCGGCCTGACTGACCACATTGCCGAGATGTGCGATACGTTTGCCGCCGAAGGTTATGCTGCACTTGCGCCCGGCCTCTTCGATCGCTTCGAAAAAGATTTCTACGCCAGCCACGATGAGGCAGGCTTCGCCAAAGCGCGGCAAGCCGTGATGTCGTGTTCGTGGGAGCAAGTTGCTTCCGACGTGCAAGCTTCGATCGATGCGCTGCCACAGCCGGCTTACATCACAGGCTTCTGTTATGGCGGCGCCGTTGCTTGGGTAGCGGCTGCGCGCTGCACGGGGTTGAAAGCGGCCGCCAGTTTTTACGGCCGCTTGATCGCCGATCTTCTTAACGAAAAGCCGAAAATTCCGGTCATGCTACACTACGGCGCGAAGGACCCTGCGATTCCGCCGGAGAATATTGAGAAGGTGCGGGCTGCAAGTCCGGACTCGCCGCTCTATCTATACGATGCTGGCCACGGCTTCTGCCGTCCGGGCAGCACTGACTACAACGCCGAGGCACGCGAACTTTCGCTGAAGCGCACCTTCGATTGGTTCGCGCGCTGGCGCTGAAGGAGATTTGAGCATGGCCATCGATCACGTGTCCGTTGGCGTCACCAACATCAAGCGCTCGAAGGCGTTCTACGACGCGGCGCTGGCGCCGCTCGGCATGGCGCCAGTGTATCCCGTAGAAATCAACGGCCAGCTCGTGGGCGTCGGCTACGGCGTGCCCAACAAACCGTCATTCTGGATTCAGCTGCCGATCAACGGCCAAGCCGCCAGCATGGGCAATGGCGTCCACATCGCTTTCCGCGCTGACAAGCGCGAAGCGGTAGACTCCTTCTTCCTCGCCGCGCTCGAACAAGGCGGAACCGAAGACGGCCGCCCAGGCCTGCGCACCGAATATCACCCCGATTATTATGGCGCTTTCGTGCGCGACCCCGACGGCAACAAGATCGAAGCTTGTAGCCACGCGCACGAGTAAAGTTGCGCCCCTGACGGGCCACTGCTAGCACCGCGCCTCCATGCCGCAAACTTCGCCTACCATGAACTTGATGATCGCCGCTGCGCGCAAAGCGGCGCGGTCGCTGGCGCGCGATTTCGGCGAAGTCGAGAACCTGCAAGTTTCGCGCAAAGGACCTTCAGATTTCGTCACTTCCGCCGATATCAAAGCGGAGAAGACGCTATTCGAGGAATTGTCGAAGGCGCGTCCCGGTTACAGCTTCCTGATGGAAGAGCGCGGCGCTGTCGAAGGTAGCGACAAATCGCACCGCTGGATCGTTGATCCGCTCGACGGCACGACCAATTTTCTGCACGGCATTCCGCACTTCGCTGTTTCGATCGGACTCGAACGCGAAGGCGTACTGGTCGCCGGCGTGATCTACAATGTCGTGCGCGATGAATTGTACTGGGCGGAGAAGGGCCAAGGCGCCTACTTGAACGACAAGCGCCTGCGGGTCGCCGCACGCACCGATATGCGCGATGCGCTCTTCGGCACAGGCGCGCCCTATCACGGGCGTCCCGGCCAAGAGCAATTCCTGCAAGAAATCGGACGCGTGATCGAAGGCAGCGCCGGCATTCGCCGGATGGGCTCGGCGGCGCTTGATCTCGCTTACGTGGCTGCCGGTCGCTTTGACGGCTTTTGGGAGCGCAATCTCAACGCTTGGGACATTGCCGCCGGTGCTGTTCTGGTGCGTGAGGCCGGCGGCTTCGCCAAGGAAATCGACGGCGGCGACTTTCTGCAAACCGGCAGTATCGTCGTCGCCAATGAGCGGCTGTTGCCACTGCTGACCAAGGCGATACGCAACACCTAACACAACGCGCAGCAGCCGGGGACATCACATGGCGAAGGCCGAGCGCAAGGTGACGTGGCTGGAATTTGCCGCCTTCGCAGCGCCCGCGGCGCCGCTCACGGCAATGACGCTGCCCAGCACGATCTTTCTGCCGCCCCACTTCGCCACGCACCTCGGCATTCCGCTCTCCATCGTGTCGGCGATTTTCATCGGCGTGCGCATGCTCGACATCATCATCGATCCGAGCATCGGCAATTTTCAGGATCGGACACACGTCCCGCTGGGACGCCGCCGCTTCTGGATGCTGGCGGGCCTGCCTTTCATGATGGCGTCCATTTGGTGCGTCTATATTGGCCTCTGGCCGGGCGTGGCTATTCCCACCGCCGCCGCGGCCGTCGTGTTCATGTTCATTTCTTATGCGGTGATGGCCATCGCGCACTTGGCATGGTCGGGCGAACTCGTGCCCACCTATCACGGGCGCACCCACGTGCTCGGCGCCGTGCAAGTCGCCAGCATGATCGGCTCAAGCCTCATGCTAATTATCGCCGGCTACGTCGCCCTCCGCTACCGATCGGATTTGCTGGCGGTCTACGCCATGGGCTGGACCATTATCGCCTTGCTGCCCGTTACGGTGTTGGCCTGTGTTGCGTTGGTGCGCGAAGCGCCGCGGCCGCCGCAGCCGCACCTCACGCTTTGGCAAACGCTCAAGACACTGGCGAGCAATAAGCTGGCGCAACGTGTGCTTCTGCCGGATTTGCTCCTCGGCTTTGCGCAAGGCATCGCCGGCGGGCTTTTCATTTTCTATTTCGAGTTCGTGCTCGGCTTTCAACACCAGACGCAGACGCTGCTGGCCATCTACTTTCTCTCCGGCCTCGCCGGTGTGCCGATCTGGTGGTTCATCGCCCGCAAGCTCGGGAAGCATCGCACCCTGCAACTCGTGCTCATTTACGGCGTGCTGACGACGGCCCTCCTCTCGCAATTGCCGCGCGACAGTTTCGCGATCGCTGCCCCATTTATGTTCTTGGCGGGCCTTCCGTTTGGCGGCGGCACGCTGCTAACGCGTTCTTTGATGGCGGACGTCGTCGATGAAGACGAAGTGAGAACAGGCGCGCGCCGTTCCGGCATCTATTTCGGGATCTTGCTCACCACATCAAAGGTCGGCGTAGCCCTTGGCCCTCTGACGTACATCGCGCTCGACCTGGCAGGCTTTCACGCCACTAAAACGACGCCCAATACACCGCAAGCACTTGAGGTGTTGACGATACTCTTCGTCGGCGGACCCATGCTTCTCTACCTGCTCGCGGCCATTTCTCTCCGCAAATATCCGCTCGACGAGACGCGCCAAGCGGAGCTGGCCTCGCAAATCGCGACGCGTCACGCGGCCGAAGAGTTCTAGGTTTGCCGCCGTAGCGCGCGCCTCAGAAAGCGCTCTGGATGAATCGCCCCGCGCGCTTGTTTCGAAAGCAGAGCAGGTTCACCGCAGATTTCTCCGGCGACGCACTCCCCTAGCAGCGGCGCCAGCGTCAGACCGCGCGCGCCAAGCCCGCCAAGCACATAAACGCCAAGCACGCTCGGCGAAGCGATCGGCTCTGCGCCGTGCGCAACATCCGCATTCTTCGCCAACCACTCAGCCTCATCCGGCAGCGCACCCATGAGTGGCGCGCGATCTGGCGTTGCGGTGCGCACCGAAGCGCGCGAGTTCAACTTCGCTGCATTGATGCTCGCAGCAATTTCAGGCGCCAACTCGGCAAGCGCCGCAAGATTGCGTTCACGCGAGTCCGCATCGGCCTCCAAGGCCGCGCCCGGCGCCATCTTGTCGAAGGTGGCGCCAAACAGAACGCCGCCATCGAACGGCGCAACATAGTTGCTTTGCGTGAGTGCCCGCTGCGGCGATTGTCCACCGTCCCACTCGATCTGACCGCGCGACAGTTCAATCGGAAGAAATTTCGCTGGTCCGAACTGCACGAGCGCCGCGCCGCACGCCAGCACCACAGCATCTGCCTTGAGAAGCGCCCGTCCATCTGGCGCGCGCAGCAACCACGCTCCGCCCGCACGCTCGAGCGCGGCGATCGGTGCAGCCAGCATAAGCGTTGCGTCCTTAAGCAACGCACGCAGAACTTCTACCGGCCGCACCACCCCGGCGCGCGCATGCAACGCAGCGCCGTTCGGCAACGCCTTAAGCCAATCCTCCGGCAACGGCGGATCACGCAACAGGTCCATCAGCGCCGCCGCATTGCGCGTCTCGGCGCGCTGTTCGACGCCGCACGGCGTAAACACATCGCCCCCCAGCGCAGCATACGTGCTGATCGCTTCGAGATAGGCAGCGAGGAAAACTTCGCGCAGCGGCCCTTCGCGGTCCAGGCGCGGCATCACCAGACCGGCGGGGTTGCCGCTCGCGCCCGCGCCCAGTTCAGGCGCTGCATCGAGCACCACCGTTTCAATGCCCCGCCGCGCTAGGGCGCGTGCAGTAGATGCGCCCGCAATCCCCGCTCCCAACACCGCGACACGCTTTGGCGCTAACCTTGCCGCAGGCGCCGCACCACCGCGCCGCGCCTCCAAGCGTTCGCGCTTGGCCCCAAACCCCGACTTCTTCTCAACCGCGAAACCCGCCGATTCGAGGCCGCGCCGCACATCGCCCGCGACAGTGAATGTTGCCGCGCGTGCGTCTGGCGCCGACAAACGCGAGATCTCGCGGAAAACTGCTTCGCTCCACATCGCTGGATTTCGCGCGGGCGCGAAGCCGTCGAGGAACCACGCGTCAAATTGCCCATCGAACCCGGCAAGAATCGTTTCGGCTTCGCCGGTGTGCAGCGTCAGCGAAAGCCCATCCTCGGCGAACCACAAGCGTTGCGGCGCATAGGCGCGCACCGGCCAGCACTCGACGAGTTGTGCTGCCAGATCCGCAACGGCAGGAAACTGTGTGAGCGCACGTGCAGCATCTTCCCTTCCAATAGGGAAGGCCTCGATGCTCGAGATATGCAATTGCGCATGCGGCGCCCGCGTACGTTTCCATGCGCGCCAGACCGCCAAAACGTTAACGCCTGCGCCGAATCCAAGCTCGCAAATCGCAAAGCGATCGCGGCCGCGCCACACGTTGGGGAGATCGCAGCCGGCGAGAAAAACCGCGTCGGATTCTGCAAGCCCGCCCTCGCGGGAGAAGTAGATGTCGTCGAACGCGCGCGCGCGCGGCGCGCTGGCGTTCGACCAATCGATATCGGGACGTGGCGGCAGACGCGGCATCGCGCGTCACTCATGCCACAAAAGCAAATGGGCCGCTCTCTCGAGCGGCCCATCGCACTAAATCCGTATGACGATTACGGAGAAGTCGTCGAAGACGTCGTGGCAGTCGACGTGGACGTCGCGGTGTCCGTCGACGGCGCCATCGCCGTATCGGTCGAAGAAGACATCGACGTGTCCGTCGAGGTCGCTTCGGTCGTGGTTTCCGTCGTCGTCGTGGTTTGGCCGCAAGCCGCGACGCCGAAGGCGAGAATGGCCGCGACAGCAGCCGCTGCGCCCAACTTGAACTTCGTCATAGGTTCTATACCCCTCGTCTCAGCGTCGGGTTTGCCCCAACGCGTGAAGGCGACTCAATAGCCGCGCTTTAACCCTATTGGCAAGCGCCACGCCTCTCAGGGGATATGCAAATTCGCATAGCGAAGAGTCAGGAGTGTCAGGCCTCCGTGGCCGCTGCGAGTGCTTCTTCGAGCTGTGTGAAGGTCGGTTGCAGTGTCGACGGCACCGAGCCGCGGCCGATCTCGACCGAGACTTGTGCGGCGTTGCCGTGCAAGTGCGCGACCAGTACGTCGCGGATAATCTTATAGAATTGCGCGTCGTGTTCGATGATCGCGTTGATGCGCGAAGCCAAGGGGCCAACGATGCCGTAAGCCAAAAGCACGCCCAAAAACGTGCCAACCAGCGCCTTACCAATCATCAATCCGAGCACTTCCGGCGGCTCGTTGATCGAACCCATCGTCTTCACGATGCCGAGCACCGCCGCGACAATGCCAAGCGCCGGCAGCGCGTCGGCCATGTTCTGCATGGCGTGCGCGGGGTGCAGCGCTTCGTGGTGATGCTTCTCAAGCTGCTTCTCCATCGCGTCCTCGACCTGGTGCGGATCGTCCAGGTTCATGGTCATCATCCGCATCGTATCGCAGATGAAGTGCGTGACGTGATGGTCTTTGAGTATCTTCGGATACTTCTGAAAGATGTTGCTTTCGTCAGGCTTCTCGATGTGCGGTTCGATCGCCACAACACCTTTGGTCTTCATCAGCTTGGTCAGTTGGAAGAGCAGCGCCAGCAGATCCTGATAGTCGCTCTTCTTCCACTTGGGCCCGGACATCACCATCGGGATGGAGCCACCCATCTTCATCAGGCCCGGCAAGTCGTTCGCCACCAGCTGCGCCGCGATCGCCGAGCCGAAAATCATGGCGAATTCCATCGGCGCCGCTTCGGCGATGACTTCAAAGCTACCGCCTTCGGCGAGGAAGATGCCGAAGATGATGCCGAGCACCGCAACGAGGCCAATAATCGGAAACATGGATAACGCGTATTTACCGTGAGCCTTAAGGTCATCGCGTTATGAACGAGCGCACTTAACGTGGCCTTTCAGGCGGTGCTGAATTTCAGCGCATTTCAGAGGTTTCCCGATCGTCAACATCTTGGCGCGGGCCTCGAGCGGACGTAGCAACGCCAATCCCATGGCGGATTCCCCAGCCCCTGAGCCGATCACCGCACCGCAGGCCGCGCCGAACGCGCCTATAGGACGCAATCGCCAGTTCAGGCTGCTCTGGTGCTGCCTGCTGGTGATCGGCGCCGGCAATTCGATGTTGCTGTCGGTGGCGCCGCCGCTCGTGCGCCAATTGCGCCTCGGCGATTCAACAGTCGGCTGGATTTTCTCGTTCTCGGCTCTGCTCTGGGTGTTCGCCAGTCCCTCTTGGGGAAGGCTGTCCGATACTCTCGGCCGCAAGCCGATGGTGGCATTCGGGCTCGGCGCCTATGCGGTGTCGATGGCGTCGTTCGGCACGGCGGTGATGTTCGGGTTGTCGGGTGTCCTAACAGGCTTTCAGCTTTTCCTTTCGCTGGTGCTGGCGCGCGCCATCTTCGGCGCCTTCGGCTCCGCTTCCAGCCCATCGGCGCAAGCCTACATTGCCGACCGTACCTCTACGCTCGAACGGACGGTCCAACTCGCAGGCTTGAGTTCAGCGTTCGCCGTCGGCCAAGCCTTCGGCCCGGGCATCTGCGCTTGGCTCGCGTCGAAGTTCGGCTTGGTGTTTCCGATCTGGCTGGTCGCGGCGCTGGCGCTCAGCGCATCGCTCTCCATCCTAATGTTCTTGCCTGAGCGCACTGCCCCGCATGGGAGCCGTCAGCGCGGCGACTTCAAGCAATCGCTGGCGCTGCTCACCGACCGGCGCTTGTCGGGCTACCTCATCTGCGGCTTGGCGTTATCGGTGATCGCGGGCGTTACGCAGCAAGTGTACGGCCTGTTCACTATGGATCGACTTGGCGTGTCCGGTAGTCACGGCACAGAGCTGACGTCGTGGGGCTTCATGGCCAACGCGCTGGCGTTGCTGGCGACGCAGCTGGTGATTTTGCCTCGGCTTAATTTCGGCCCGCGTTCGCTGATCATCTGCGGCGCAGTGCTTCTCGCTGCGGGCGTGGCCACGCAATTGTTCTCGTCCAATCTCGAAATGCTCTTGGTTTCGCAAGCGCTGCAAGGTTTGGGCGGGGGCCTTGCGCGCTCCGGCTTTACCGGCGGCGCCTCGGTCGCGGTCGAACCGCACGAACAAGGCGCGGCGGCCGGCTTGGTTGTCGCCATCAACGGCTCCGGCTTCGTGTTCTCACCGGTGCTTGGCGGCGTCGCCTACGAACATCTCGGCATGAGCGCGCCGTTGGTGATCACCATCGCGCTCATCCTGGGAATGTTCACCTTCGCCCTGGTGAGCCGGCGCTTGCGCAACATTGTGGTCGCTGCGCCCGCAGCAGACCCGACGCCGTCCTAGCGCGCCGCCCGCCGCGCTTCCTCTAGCACATCGCTCGTCGCACGCCCCGTCACGTCGAGATGCCGGCGATGTTGGAAAGCGCGAATGGCGGTGCGCGTTTGCGCGGTGATGCGACCATCCGCGCGCCCAACATGATAGCCCAAACGCCCCAGCAGGCGCTCGAGCTCGCGTATCCCGCGCGTATCGAGCGCGCGCGGGGACGATGATCCGGGCGAAGACGATGAAGATGACGCTGGCGGATCAACGCTCACGCCTGCCCGGGTACGCACTTGGTTCAGCAGGCTCGTGGTCGGAAATCCGTCTGCGGGAATGTGCTGATCCGCCTGAAATGCCCGCACCGCGCGGCGGGTGCCGGATCCAAACAACCCATCCGGCGTGCCGGAATTATAGCCCAGACTATTGAGCAGCGTTTGCAATTCCAAAGTCTGGTCGCGATTGAGCGAGCCTACTTGCGTCGGCCATGACGCCACTAAACCGCTGCGGCCCTCGAACGCCCGCGCCAGCAGCGCCACCACCAGCGCGTAGCGGTCGGAATTGTTGTAGCGGCGGATCACCGCGAAATTGGGATGCAGCAGAAGCGCTGGGCCGCTCGCGCCCGCCGGCAAGAACAATTGCGATTGCAGCGTGCGATCGGTCGCGGTCCAGGCGCTGCCGTCGACGCGGCGAACGCCAATGCCTTCCCAATCCGAGACGCTGCGCGTCGACCCGTCAGCCAAGCTGAAATCGAATCCGCTCGGCAAGCGCACTTCATCGAATATCGGTTGCCCCGCCTGCCAACCCTTGTTCTGCAGATAATTGGCGATTGAAGCCGCGACGTCGGCGTTGTTGGTCCAGATGTCGCGCTTGCCGTCGCCATCCCAATCCACTGCCAGCGTCAGGTACACGTCCGGCATGAATTGCGGTTGACCGAGTGCGCCCGCCCACGAGGAGCGCAGTTCATCCGGCGTCGCCAGCCCGCGCTCCACCATCTGGCACAACGCCAAGAGATAGTTCTCGAATTGCGCACGGCGGCGTCCCTCGAACGCCAACGTCGCCAGTGCCTGCGGCGCCGTATAGTTCAGCGGCGCCTGGCCAAGATTGCTTTCGAGCGCCCAAATGCCGAGCACGATGTCGCTATCGACACCGTAGCGTTGCTGGATTTGCGTCAGCGTCGAACCGAGCGTCGCCTTCATCTGCTGGCCCGCGGCGATACGCCGGTCGGTGACGCGATTGTTCACATAGTCCCACACGGGGGAGACGAATTCCGGCTGCTGCTGGTCGAGCGTGATGATGCTGGGGTCAGGCGACAGGCCGGACAGCAATTGCCGCAGCACCGCAGGGTCCCTGCCCTGCGCCAACGCACGGCTTGCGAAGTCGTGGCGCCAGCTGTCGAAGTCGGCGTTGCCGGACGTCGCAAACGTCGGCGCCTGCACCTGAGCCCGGACCACTCCAGCGTCGCAGGCAATGGCCATCGAGGCCGCGGCAATGGCAAACAAGGCTCGCTGCATCCATCTTCCTTTGCGTTTGCCGGAGGCTTCTGGCCGGCCTTTTGTGTCGACTCGCCCCTGAACCCGCATTTCCGTCCCCGTCATTGCCGTCCCCACATTGACTTGGGCTGGGGCACCGCTTATTCACCCCGCTTCCCAATTCGACCCCGGACCAATTCGGCCATGAAAGTCAAATCGTCGCTCAAGTCGCTCAAAGCCCGTCACCGGGCTTGCCGTGTCGTGCGCCGTAAGGGCCGGGTCTACGTGATCAACAAGGTTGATCCGCGCTATAAGGCCAAACAGGGCTGAATTAGGCCCGCGCCCGGTTCCCAAACGCAGCGTCCGCTCGTAGCAAGTCCCCAATTCAAGTAGGATGCCGCGATTCAAGATCGCGATGCGAAACGTTCTTTTTGCCCTCTTTGCCGCGTTTTCGCTGGCCGCCTGCGGTGTCTCCGGGCACGCGCCGTTGCGCGCCGATCCCCAGCTTGACACGCTCTTCACCCAGCTTGAGCAAGCGCCCGATGACGCTTCCGCCGCGCGGATCGAGAGTCTGATTTGGCAGCATTGGTCCGATTCCGGCTCGCCCACCGTGAACATCCTCGTCGAGCGCGCCGCTGCGGCCGAGGGCGAAGGCAACGCCGAACTAGCCCAACGCTTCCTCGAACAGGCCAGCGACCTCGCTCCCAGCTTTGCCGAACCCTGGAACCGGCGCGCCAATCTAGCCTACCGCGCTCATGATTACTCAGGCGCCATCGCCGCCATCCAGGAAACGCTGAAACGCGAGCCGCGCCATTTCGGCGCTCTCGCCGGCCTTGGGCTCATCTACGAGGAAACCAACCAGCCCCGCGCCGCGCTCGACGCTTTCCGCGCGGCGCTCGCCATCCACCCACACTACGAAACTGCGCGCCAAGGCGTGCGGCGATTGCAAGCGCGCGTTGAAGGCCGCGACGCTTAGAGCCGCATTCGTCTGTTGATTCGCACCGTCAACGCCGTGGCTCACGCCCCACGCGGCCGTTAGCCTTTGCCAACGATTCGATTCTTCAGGGGTGTGGCGATGGCGGATTTTTGCGGCACGGAAACGGCGGGCAGCGTAGCGCCGCAATCACTCACGCAATCAGCGCGCGAGAAATTGCGCCAGCTCGTGGCGCGCATCGAAAAGCTTGAAGAAGAGAAAAAAGGCATCGCCGACGACATCAAGGAAACCTACGGCGAAGCCAAAGGCATGGGCTACGACACTAAAGTGCTTCGCCAGGTGATCCGCTTCCGCAAACAGGACGCCCAAGAGCGCGCAGAACAAGAACAAGTCCGCGACCTCTATCTGCACGCGCTCGGCGAGATTTGAGCACGACGGCTGGGCTTATTACTTGGAGCTTGGAGCGCGCCAGCGAACTGCACGGCGACCCGACAGACGCGATTTACGAACGTCTCTTCGTGCAACGGCCGGATCTGGAAGCTCTGTTCGTGCTTGATCGCACAGGCCTCATTCGCGGCAACATGCTGGCGCACGTGTTTGACGCGTTGATCGACATGGATGGTCCGCGCACGTACGGTCTCCAATTCTTCCGCAACGAGCGCGTCACGCATGAAGGCGGATTGGGCGTAAGCGCAACCGATTACGACGCTTTTCTCGTCATCGTTCGCGACACGGTGCACGACTTACTCGCCGCCGAATGGACCGCCGAAATCGATGCCGTCTGGCGTAACGCGCTCGATGAAATCGCCGCGGATGGAACCGCGCCGCGCTGAGCGCGTCGTGTTCCCAAAGCGCATGCCGCTCCATGAGGACAGACAAATGCTAAGACGGAAAAGCTTAGTCGGCGCAGCCGCACTGCTGGCGCTCGCTGCCTGCGGCGATCGCCACGGCAATGTCGGCGAATTTTCAAACGATTTGCTGGGCAATGAAGTGAAGGTCGAAGCCTTCACTGATCCCGCCATTCCTGGTGTCGTATGCCACGTCGCCTATTTCGACCGCAGCGCCTTGGATCGCTTGCGCCAAGGTCATTGGTTCGAAAATCCCTCGAACTCTTCGGTGTCGTGCATCCGCGTAGGCCCCATCAATCTGGCCGGCGTGCGCAGCACCCGCGCTGGCGAGGAAATCTTCAGCCAGCGCCAAAGCCTCTTCTTCAAGAACGTCGCCGTGCGCCGCATCCTCGATCTTGACCACAGCACCTTGGTGTACGTCTCGCACTCGCGCGAACTCGTCGAAGCCTCCGCCAAGATCGACATGTCAACGATCGCGCTGACCCCGCAAGAGGTGGCGGCAGCGCGGGGGTAGCCCGACAAGTTTTGCCAAAGGGGGAGGACAGCGATGAAGTACGCCGAAATCAGCGCCCGTAATTGAAGCTCACACTCATTCGCGCTTTCTTCGCGCCATTCACCGGCACTTCGTGGCGCAAGAAACTTTCCCATATCAGCACCTCCCCAGCCTTCGGTGTTACGTAAACAAACGTGCGCTCCGCTTCCGGCGCCTCTTCGCTACGCGGTGGCGCCGCCATCATCATCGGCAAGCGCGGATCCTCCAGCTTCAGCGCCGATGAACCTGGCGGCGTATCCACGTAGTACGTGCCCGATAGAACACTCGTCGGGTGAATGTGCCCGGTGTGCACGCCGCCGGGTTCGAGAATGTTGATCCAGATCGAATCCAGTTTCAGCCGCTTGCCGCCCAATTCGAAATGCAGCGCCTTCGCGAATGCTGAGACGTGCTTGTCGAGATCGCGCTTCAGCGCCGCGAACGCCGGATCGCGCGCCGGTAAATCGTTCAACGAGGCATAGGAGGTGTAACCCGGATAGCCGCGCTCACGGCTCCAACGCTGCCCCGCCTTGTCGTCAGCCGCAATAATCCGGCACGCCTTCACGAGATCGCGGTTGAGCGCCACCGCGTCGGCGAGTGTCGCTTGGTAAAGCTTTGAAACAAAGAGAGTGTGCACGTCGGCCATGTCGAGCGCTTAGAGCGTCGCAACGCAGCGCGTCCACAGCTTTCGCGCAAAAGAAACGGCGCC
>JBAQGO010000108.1:0-48604 GCA_049287825.1 Vitreimonas sp.
GAGCGCTTGCCGGCGCTGCGGCCGGCGAACATGGCATTCGATGGCCAGGATCAGATCCTGACGCTCACCGAGGCGTACGCCTTGGTGCAGCAGCATGGGCTGAAGCTGGTGCCGGAGCTGAAACACGTTTCGTATCTCAAGGGCATCGGCCTCGATCCAATCCCGGTGTTCATTGAAGCGGTGCATACCGCGGGCGGGCAAAGCGCTGCGGACATCTCGATCGTCGAGTGTTTCGAGAAGGCGCCGCTGGTGCAGTTGGCGTCGATGTCCTCGATCCGCTGGCAGTGCGTGCAGCTGATGGCGCCGCGCAGCGGTCCGCCGGATCAGCCGGAGCTTATCTACGCGCAGATGATCACCGATGACGGTTTGCGCGCGGTGCGTGAATACGCAGTGGGAATTGGTGTCGAGAAGGCGATGATCTTTCCGCGCGACAATCAGAACGATGTGCTGCCGCCGACTGATCTGGTGAGGCGTGCGCACGCGGCTGAGCTGCAGGTGATTGTCTGGACGTTCCGCGCGGAAAATCTGTTCCTGCCGCCGCACTTGCGCCGCGGCGATCCGAGCGCCTCTGATTACATGCAGCAACACGGCGATCTCGAAGCCGAGCTGCGTGACTTCTACGCACTCGGCGTTGATGGCGTGTTTTCGGATTTTCCAGCGATTGCGGTGGCGGCGCGGACCTAGGCGACGCGGCGCAGCATTGATTTATTGAGGATCGGGGCTTGCGCCTCAACAAGCTCCTTCATCACACGCGCGCGGGTTTCCTCGTGCTTGATTGTGATGAGGTGGATTTCTCGGGCGCCGAGATTTTCCGCGGCCTGCCACATGTCGTGGCGCGCCAGGGCTTGCGAGAAATCTTCGGTCTTGCCGATGAAGAGGCAAATCGGGCCGCCATAGGGGCCGTCCTGCGGATCGTGTGGCTTCACGAACATGTAGACGCCGCCGACTGGCTCCCAATCGCGTTGCGCACGGGCAATTTCAAACTCAAGCCAGCGTCCGCACGCGCTTTGCCAATTGTAGGTGTCGCTTCTCACCAGCCCGCTCCATCTCAGCCCGGCGCGAATCTAAGCTGAGTCGGAGTCCGCGACTCAAGGCTGGGGATCGATGCTCACATTGGCGATGTTTGCGGCATCGAAATAAGAGGGCCAAAAATTGGCGAGCGCATCGGATTGATGTTGCGCGTCGTCCGGACGGTCGAGCGGCACGACGCGGAGATCGACGCCGCCGAGGTCGGCGGGCTGGGCATGCGTTTGTTGGCGCCACGCCGCATAGTTTGCGCCTGAGGCGTAAAGCGAGAAGCCATTGGGATCGTGTTCGAGCATGTCGGAGACCAGCACGAGGCGGCGATGTGGGATGGTGCCGTCGTAATCCGGATCGGCGGCGACGGCGCGGAGCGCCGCAAGAATGGGCGAGGCGTTGCCGCGTCCGCCGGCTTGAGCGCTACGAAGAGCCGTGTCGAGCGCGTGTTGGAATTCTTCGTCCCATTGCTGCTGCGTCATACGGGCGTTTTGGAACAGAGGATTGGTGCGCTCAGGCGGCAGCGGCAGGCATTTCGAGAACAGCACAGACGGTTCTTGGGGGCGGCGCGCGTTGAGCCGCATCACGGTGAGCCGATCGTATTCCGAAAGGCGCTGGCGTTCTTGCGCGAGCACGGCGCGCAGCTTGCGGCGGTGGCGCGGCTCGAGACGGTCGGTGGAATCTACGAGCACGATGGTGTGCGCGGCGAGCGGGTGATCGGTGCGGCAGAGGGTTTGCAGATCGGTCGGCGGCGGTCGCAGCACAAATGCCGCTGACGCCAAGCCGCCGAGCACAGCGAGTGCGACGACGATCAGCACAATTCCAAGCACGTTGCGGCCGGCCGCACCGCGCCCGCGTCTCATGCGTGCTCTGCCGCGTCGAGCCGCGCTGTCGCGGCCTCAAGCTCGGCCACCAGCTCGACGAGAGCTTGCGACGATTGCACCTGTGCGTCGTCGAGCCGCGCGCGGGCTTCGTCGATCATTTGTGCGCTGCCTTGCATGGGATCGAGCGAGGGGCCGGCGGCAGGCGGGGCGGCGCTGAAATAGGCCGGGGCGGGCGTGGTGCGCGCCAGCACGTTTTCTTGCCGGTAGAGGTGCACACCCGCAGCGGCCGCATCGTCGAGCGCGCGGGCTTGCGCATCGAGCCCTTCCATTTTCACGGAGGCTTCGTCGAAGGCCTTGTTCATGGCCGTGAATTCGGCGCGCATTTTTTCCAGCCGCACGGCGAGCGCTTTCTTGGCGGCGTCGATTGGTTTTTCCAATTCTTCACGCGCCTCGGCGCGGAAGTCTGAGAGCGCTGCGCTAGCCGCCCCGGCGGCGCGATCCATTTTTCCGAAATCGGGATAGGGATCGTCGAAACCGGAATAGCCCTTGAGCGCGGCGAACACCCAAACGCCGGCGCCGAGCATCAGCAGAATGATGGCTTGCGGCGAGGAGAGTTGCAGCAGCGACCAGAGATGGAAGCTCGCATTATCACCCCCGCTGATCTGCTGGCCGGAAAGCGCGGCAAGACGGTCGCGCCAATCGGCGGCAAACAGGTTGAGCATCAGGCCCAGAAGGGTGATGAACGCAAACGCCAGTGCGCCTAGCGCTTTGGTAGGCAAACGTGCGTGCTGCAGATAGCGCAAGCCCAGGAAGCCGGCGAGGAAACCAAGCGTCACGTTCGCTCCGGAGAGGCCAATCGCGGTGATGGCGCCGCCGAGCAGACCGCGTGCGTCATCTTCGGCGAAGAGTGCGGCGCTGAACAGGGATTCGAACACGGCGGCGAGAAGTAGCAATCCAGCTTGCAGGATGGTCGAGCGCGGATAGTGCGCGGCGCGGCGGAGGTGGTTGGCGTCCTTGAAGGCGGTGAGTTCAGCGCGGGTTTGCGCAGCGGCGCGCGTCATCTCGCTCCAATCCTGAGCCATGCGGCCAGCGCCTTGCTTGAGCGCCAGGCGTGCATCGAGCGCGGGGCCTGCAAAATCTTGTGGCGTCGGCGCCAGCGCGCGCAGGCGTCGCTCCGCTTCCGCTTTCGCCAGATTGCGCGCTTGGTCAACGCGCGTACGTTCCGCGGCGACGAGCTCGATCACCGAGATCTCGGCGGCAGTAAGATCGGCTGCGTCTTGTCGCGGCATGTTGCGCGCGGCGTCTTCGCGTGCGCGCATGCGGAGGTTCAATTTCTTGTCGAGAGCGGACGCACTGAGGCCCGGCGGCGGTTTGACCGACGCGCGAACACTGGGCGCCTGGCTCTGCCCCCCGTCCATCCCTCAGCTCCTGCGGCAACCTTAAAGCGCGAAAGCGTCTCTTCTCCAAGCGAAAGCGTAGCGCTTCTTTGCTTTGGCGTGCCGCGGGACGCAAAACCGGTTTCCACTTTTGCTCGCGGGCGCTTATGACCCACGAGTGAGTGAACTCAAGGATTTGCTAGCGATTGCGGAGCGCGTCGCGACGCATGCGGGTGCAGCGCTGAAGGCGCATCGCGCCGAATGGAGCGTGATCGCCACTGAAGAAGGTCGCGAGGTCAAGATCGACGCCGACAAGCGCGCCGAAGCCTTGATCTTGGCGGCCTTGGAGAAAGAGGCGCCGTATCCGGTGATCTCCGAGGAGGCGGGCTGGGTGCGCGCGGGGGGAGGACGCGATGGCTTTGTCTGGGCGGTCGATCCGCTCGACGGCAGCGTAAATTACCTCCGTGATTATCCGCACTGCGCGGTTTCGATTGCGCTTTTGGATCGGGGCACGCCGGTGCTTGGAGTCGTGGATTGCTTTGCGCTCGGTGAACGCTTCACGGGCGCCATGGGCGTAGGCGCTTGGCTCAACGGCGCGCCGATGGGCGTCTCGACCATCGGTGATCCGGCCAGTGGCATTTTGCAAACAGGCGTTCCGTCGCGTGCGAGTGCGGAGTCGATGGCTTTGTTTGAGGCCCGGCTGCGGACTTGGCGCAAAATCCGGATGATCGGCTCGGCTGCTAGCGCGCTGGCCTATGTCGCTGCTGGGCGTGCGGAAGCGTATCGCGAGTCCGGCTCCATGATTTGGGACGTGGCGGCGGGTTGTGCGCTTGTAAAGGCCGCGGGTGGACAGTTTGCGATTGACGGCGGATTGGACCAGCCGCTTGAAGTTGCGGCTAGCAACGGCGCGGTGGCGTTGCCGGATTAGTCGAGCGTCCGCCGGAAGCGCATCAGCGCCAGCGACGCCAGCACCAGCAAGATCAGCAGCAATTGCCAGAGGTCGGTGAGGATGTCGGGGAAGCCGGCGCCTTTGAGTACGATCTCGCGCACGATGCGTAGGAAGTGGGTGATGGGGATGCACTCGCCGACCGCGCGCGCCCACAGCGGCATCGCCAGGAATGGAAACATGAAGCCGGAAAGTAGGATCGACGGCAGGAAGACGAAGAAGGTCATCTGCATCGCTTGCATCTGCGTGCGCGCGACCGTGGAGATGAGATAGCCGAGCATCAGATTGGCGAAGATGAAAAGCGTGACGGCGACGAGGAACGCTAGGAATGAGCCGGTGAAGGGTATCTGAAACAGAAACGTGGCGACGCCGAGCACGATGGCGACTTGCACGGCGCCGACCCCGATATAGGGCGTGGTCTTGCCGATCATCACTTCGACGGGGCGCACCGGCGTCGCGAGGAGATTTTCCATGGTGCCGCGTTCGGTTTCGCGGGTGAGCGCGATGGAGGTGATCATCACCATGGTCATGGTGAGGATGACGCCAAGCAGCGCCGGTACGATGTTGAAGGCGGTGATGCCGGCGGGATTATAGCGGCGATGTACCACGAGATCGTAGGGTGGTGGCGCACGCGCAAGGAACGAGAGCGAGCCCTGGAATTCCGGCGCGAAGGCTTGATCTGCCACGGCTTGGATGGCGCCGAGCGCGCCGCCGGCGGCGACAGGGTCGCTGGCGTCAGCGGCAACGAGGATTTGCGGACGCTCGCCGCGTACCATGCGGCGTTCGAAACCTTCGGGAATGGAGATCAGGAAATTGGCGCGGCCGGAGCGCAGCATCGCGTCGGCTTCATCGGTACGCGGCGTGACGGCGATGATGTCGACGAAGGACGACGCGCGCAGGCTGGCGAGGAAGGCGCGGGTGAGTGGCCCGTCTTCGCGCATTTCGACAACAGCGGGCAGATGGCGCGGGTCGGTGTTGATGGCGTAGCCGAAGAGCACGAGCTGCATCACCGGCATGGCGATCATGATCGCAAACGTCGGCCGGTCGCGGCGCATCTGCACCAGCTCTTTGAGAAACACCGCGAAGACGCGCGCCCATGAGATGTCGAGCAGGGCCGGCAACCGGAAGCGGGGGGCGGCGGCGCTCATTGGAAGTTATCGCGGCTCTCGGCCATCAAGTAGATGAAGATCTCCTCGAAACCGGCTTCGATGCGATGCACGGTGACGTGTGGCTGCGCTTCTTTCACTTTCAGAATGGTCTTTTCGAGCGCGACAGGATCGCGTCCGCACACGTGGATGGATGCGCCGAAGCGCGCGACGAGATCGACGCCGGGCGCGCCTTCGAGCATGTCCTGCGCGGGCTGCAACGGACGGCCCTCGATGCTCCAGCAGGCGAGATTGATTTGTTTGGGGATGTCGGCGGTGGGCGCGTCGAGCAGCTTTTTGCCGTAAGCGATGTAGGCGATGTTATCGCACTGCACCGCTTCATCCATGTAGTGCGTGGAGACAAGCGTGGTGACGCCTTGCGACGCGTAGCGGCGGATCTGGTCCCAGAAATCGCGGCGGGCTTTGGGATCGACGCCGGCGGTGGGTTCGTCGAGTAGCAGAAGTTCTGGTTCGTGGATCATGCAGGCGGCGAGGGCTAGCCGCTGCTTCCAGCCGCCGGAGAGCTTGCCGGCGACTTGGCCTTGGCGTTCGACGAGACCCAGGTCCTCAAGTGCTTTGTCGACACGGGCGTGACGATTGTCGAGTCCGTAGAGGCGCGCGACGAAATCCAGATTTTCGCGGATCGATAGATCTTCGTAAAGCGAGAAGCGCTGTGTCATGTAGCCGACGCGCTCTTTGATGCGCAGGCTATCGTTCAGCACGTCAAAGCCCAGCACTCTGCCTTCGCCGCTCTCTGGCTTCAGCAGACCGCACACCATGCGGATGGTGGTGGTTTTGCCGGAGCCGTTGGGACCGAGGAAGCCGTAGATGGCGCCGCGCGGCACTTGTAGGTCGAAGTGATCGACCACCGCGCGCCCGCCATAGCTTTTGGTGAGCCCGTGCACATCGATGGCGATATCATCGCTCATTGCGCCAGCCGCACGTCGACAGGCACGCCGGGACGAATGGTGGTCGGCGCATCGAAGCGGGCTTCGACGAGGAAGACGAGCTTCTCGCGTTGATCGAGCGAGTAGATCACGGGTGGCGTGAATTGCGGCTCGCTTGCGACGAAGCTAACGCGACCGATGAAAGCGTGTGCACAGCCGTCGCAGGTGACGCTGACGCGCGCGCCGACGGGGAGACGCGCGAGCATGGCTTGCGGCGCGAAGAAGCGGACCTTCATGTTTTGTGGTGGCAACAGCGCAACGATTGGCGCGCCGGCAGCGACGACTTCGCCTGGGCGATGGAAGATTTGCTGGATTGTGCCCGCGGCGGGGGCGAGCGTGCTGGTGTCGTGTACGCGCGCTTGCGCCAAGCTAGTTTCCGCACCGGCGGCGCCAGCTTCGCGGCGCGCTTGCGCCAGTTCGGCGTTGGCGACATCGCGTGCGGCGCGATCAGAGTCCAGGCGCGCGCGCGGGTAGAAGCCTTGGGCGGCGAGTTGCGCGCCGCGTGCGTAGTTGCGTTCCGCCAATACCGCGTTGGCCTGCGCGGTGCGGATGGCGTTGGCAGCGGCGGCTTGCTGTGCAGCCGCGCTTTGTGCTTCGTAACCAAGACGCTGCGGATCAAGCCGGAAAACTGGCGCACCGGCGGCGACCGCATCGCCCTCGCGCACAAACAGTTCGCCGACGATGCCGGGATCTTGGCTCGACAAATAAACGTAATCGGCTTCGCCGTAGCCTTGCAGCGCATCGTTTGTGCGCTGCGTGCAGGCCGCGGCGAGCACCGCGAAACAGAGACTCAAAAGGCGCTTCATGCGCGTCGCTCCAGCCCGTTCAGCCAGACGTCGAAATGCTGTTCGACTAGTTTTTCAGGATTTCCGAGAATGCTTTCGCCTTTGAGCACGTGCGCCCACAGCGCCTCGAACAGGATGGGACCAATGAAAGCGCGCGCCGCTGCTTGCGGATCAACGCGACGGAGCGCGCCCTTCGTCATCGCGGCTTCGATCAAACTCTCGAGCGCGCCGCGCGCAAGTTCGACGACGTGCACGCGATAGTATTCGGCGATTTCGGGAAAGCGGCCGGACACGGAGATGACGAGACGCGGCACCGCAAACACTTTGCCGTCGCCCAGCCGATGCGCAGCTGCAGTCGCGATCATGCGCAGTGCCGCCATCGGATCACTAGCGCCTGTCGCTGCGATGGTTTGCGCGAGCCGCGCGAGAGGCGTGACTTTCGCTTCGATCAGCGCTTCGAGCAGCGCCGTTTTGCTTGGAAAGTAGAGATAGACGCCGCCCTTGGAGATGCAGGCGCGCTTAGCGATGTCTTCCATGCGCGCAGCTTCGAAGCCTCGCTCGGTGAACTCGTCGAGGGCGGCGTCGAGGATTTCCTCAGGCCGCGCATCGGCGCGGCGGCGCCATCGCGTCTCAGGCGCGGTTTTTTTCTTTGCGGCAGAAGAGTTTCGTCCCACCCGCGCAATATAACTGACTGGTCAGTCATTTACAAGAGGTATGCGGCGCTTGGGGTGCTGAAAGTGGGTTAACGGTGACCGCTGGCACGCGACTTTCGCGGCGATGTTCGTCCAATAGCTGCGTGCTCTTCTGCTCTTTGCCGGTTCGGGGGCATGAGGAGGAGTGGCATTACAGCGGCGACACTTCTAACGTGCCGCCGGCTTGCGTGGGGATGTTGAGCTGTGAGCGACCCGGGTCAGACCGACGATAGAACCATCCGATTGGCGTCAATCGTGGCGATCGACGTTGTCGGCTTCTCCACCATGACCGAGCGCGACCAGCGCAACTCAGCGCGCAAGATCGAAGCGCTGCGGGGACGCATCGAAGATGCGGCGCGCGCTAATGGCGGACGTTTGTTCAACACCGCCGGCGACGGCTTTATGCTTGAGTTTGGATCCGCGGGCTCGGCGCTTGGCGCCATTCAGGACATCCTTGATCGCCGCGCCAAAGGCGAGCCGCCAATCCGCGTCGGCGCGCACGTGGGCGATGTCGTTGTAACCGCGACCAACGATTTGCTCGGACATGGCGTCAACGTGGCGGCGCGTCTGCAAGCACTTGCAGCGCCTGGCACGGCGTTGGTGTCGGCGGAATTCCGCTCGATGGCACGCTCCAGCCCGACGGCGGCATTCCAAGCCAAAGGGCGCCAGCCGCTCGATAATATCGAGCAGCGCGTGCAGACGTTCGAAATTCTTTCTCGGCGCCAACGCTTCGTGCGCGGCTCTCGGCGCGTCGGCGGCTGGGTGATGACGGCGGCAGTGATTGGCGCCTTGGCGTATTTCGCGCCGACCGGCTACCGCTTCTATCAGCAATACACGGCCAGCCATCCGGAAGTCGCGGCCAACTCAGCGCGCGCGCCAGCGACGCCGGCGCCTGCGCCTGCGGCTGCGCCGCCAGAGACATCGCTCGCGTCCGCAGTCGTGACGACGCCAGCCGCGCCGACCTTCACGCCAGGGCAGAGTTTGCACGACTGCCAGAATTGTCCGGAAATGATCGTTGTTCCGGGCGGCCTCTTCATGATGGGCTCACCCAATACGCAAGCCGGGCGCGGTCGCGATGAGGGCCCGCAACGCGAGGTGTCGATCTCGCCGTTCGCCATCGGCAAATACGAAGTGACGTTCCAACAATGGGACGCGTGCTTGGCTGGCGGCGGCTGCAACGGATTCTCACCCGCCGACCACGGCTGGGGGCGGGGGAGTCATCCCGTCACCGGCGTCTCCTACACCGACGCTAAGGCGTACGTGGATTGGCTGAACGCCCAGAACCCGAACCTCCACTATCGGTTGGCGAGTGAAGCAGAGTGGGAATACGCCGCACGTGCGGGCGCTGCAGGCGCTTATGCGTTCAGCGGCCGTCTCACCACACATCTCGCGACGTTCTTGACGCAACGCACCACCGAAGTCGGTTCGCATGGCGCCAACGCCTATGGCCTGTTCGACATGTACGGAAACGTCGGCGAGTGGGTCGAGGATTGTTATTCGGCCAGCTACAATCTGGCGCCCATCGATGGCGCTCCGGTTGAGGCGACGCGCTGCGCACGCCGCGCCTATCGTGGCGGCAGCTATACAGATCAGGCCACGGCGCTTCGCGCTACCGCACGACGCGCCGCAACGCCGGCTACGCGCCTGCCGGGGCTTGGGATTCGCATCGCCCGTTCGCTGAACAATTAACAATATTCGCTGTTCTGGAACTTTGACTCGGAACGAGTGGCGCCGCCATTGCGTTCGCCTGCCAATCGACCATTGGAGTTCGGCAAAGGCCGCCACCATGACCCACGTCGTTCCTGCTACTTTCGCTTTAGGATCGCGCTTTGCTTGGCGATGTGCCTGGTGACTTTGGGCGCGCATTTCTGAACATTGGTCGTTCGTCCATACACTTCTGCTGAATTAATTGTGACCTAGGGCACAGACAAAGCATGTGCCGATGGTCACGGTGCGCGCGGGGTTCGCCAGGGGGCATCGCGTGAACGGACGTTTCGTTCTTGCGCAAATTTCCGACACGCATGTCAGGGCCGATGACGGCGGCTCAGCCGCAGCACAGCTCGACCGCGCGATAGCACAAGCCCGCGAGTACCGCGCTGATGCCATCCTGCTGACGGGCGATCTCGCCAACGACGAACGCCGCGAGGAATACCAGGCGCTGGCGGAGGTCATCGCCAATCCGCCCGTTCCGCTCTTCCTGATGCCCGGTAATCACGACGATCGCACTGCTTTGCGCATTGCGTTTCCGCGTCACACCTATTTGCCGCTGGAAGGCGATCTTTCATATGTGATCGACCAGTTTCCGGTTCGCATCGTTTCACTTGATCACACCGTGCCAGGACAAACGCACGGTGAGTTCACACCGGCTAGAGCGCGGTGGCTGGAACAGACTCTCAAGAAGGCGCGACACAAGCCAACAATCGTCGCGACGCACTATCCGCCGTTTCCTACCCACGACCTGCTGTTTGATAAGATTGGACTGCACCACGGCGATCGCTTTGCATCTGTGATCGCAAAGCATAAGCAGGTGCAGCGCGTTATCTGCGGTCACCACCACCGCGTTGTGGTAGGACAGGTTGCACATGCGCCGGTGATTGTGGCGCCGTCGACGTCATGGATTTATGGATTGGCGACGCATCAAGGTCAGCAGATCGCGACGAAGACGGCGGAAGAAACCGGTTGGATGCTGCACGTCTGGACAAAGAACGGCGGCTTCGCCAGCCATTTCATGGGTTTGTGAGAAGGGTCCCCTAAAACAGGGTGGGCCGGATCTATCGATCCGGCCCGTGCTGCGGTGGCGCCGTGGGCGGGGGGAGTGGATCAGCGCCGTAAAAGAAACGGCTCGATCGGCCATCGGTTCCTGAGAAGCGAAAAATTTTCGCACGCTAGATTTGGCGCTGAAGGAAGGCCCGATCTTCCTCCAGCGCCGCGCCAGCAAACCCCAACATCATCCGGCCCCCGCCGACGCGCGGCACCAAACGCGAAGTCGCTTAATGCGGTCAAGTTCACATCGTCCGTAGGCGGACATTAGGCACTCGCAGTGTCTGAAACGTCACGCTCTCGTGCGTGCGCCGCGTTTTGTTTTTGCATTCGACGCACACAGCGTTGACGCGTTCGGCAAAAGCATGCTTCGTTTTGATAGCCCGAGAATTTGCCGTTCAATACGCATCGCATAGTCGCGAGGAGTCCGGGCTGATGATCTATTTTTTCTGTTGGGGCGAAACGTTTCTCGCGCGCTTCGCTGAGTTTTGGCCGGCGCAGATCGCGCGCATTCTGCGGCGCGCCAACCGCTTGTTTTGCCGGCGTCCGCAAGATGACGATCTCGAAGCCGCCGCGCAAATTAGCGCGTCCATTATTCCGTTCGAAATGTATGGGTACGGGCTTGTATTGGTCCTAAATGACGACGTGTGGACGCTGGAAATTGCTGCGTTTCCGCCACATGCAGAGCCGGGACAGCGCATTCGCCGTGCGCGCAAGCTGCGCGAACAAAAGGAAAGGAAGGCGCTGCGGAAGCGCGAAGCCGAGGCAGAGCGCGCGACGAGAGCGGCTGAGCGGCTGGCCCGCCGCGCTGAGCGGGCGGCGAGGCGCGTTGTGAGAGAAGCTGCAAAAGAGGTGAAGAAGCTGGAGAAGGCCGCCAAAGCCGCAGAGGCGAAGAAGCGGAAAGGCGAGGCGCGCAAAGACAAGAAGGGAAAAGATAAGGACTCGGCGAAGCGAATTATTGCAGCGCTGCTCGCATGGCTTCAGCCAATGATTTCAATGTTGTACAACATTGCCGCCATATTGTGTGAAAACTTTAGGCAGGTCTGCCTCAGACTTGTTGCATTTGGCGATCAGATTAAAACTGCGCTCGACGCCGAGCCCTTGACGGTTCGTCAACAGCTTTCGCGTTGGATCGCGCCGTCCGACGAGGAGTGCCGGAACGCCAATATCGCAGCGTGGAAGCACGATCCGCTGCCGCGCGGCGCACAAAGGGAACGCCGATTGTTTTGCGCCGATTTCCTGCCGATGTGGCTCGACACGATCGCGACGCCGCTTGAAGCGATGTTCGTTCGTGACGGACGCTCTTTGTTTGGCGAACTCTTTCTAGAAAGCGAGTGCGTCTCATGACGTCCCTTCCGGCGCTGAGAAAAACCCCGGTTGCGCGCGCCCCTAAGAAGCGGACGATTTCGACATCGGAAGCGCGCGCCAATTTCGCCGAGGCGCTGGGCATGGCGCAAGAAGAGAGCACGGTGATTGGCTTCGATCGCTACGGAAAATTGGTTGCGGCTTTAGTTCCGATCGACGCCGTGCGCATGCTGGCGGGACGCAGTGAGGACGTGGAGCCATCGGTTCGCGGCAAGATCGAGCGGATGTCGCGCATTTTCCTGACGGCGCAGGCGACGCTGCGTCCAGCACCCGCCGCCAGAGAGGAATCCGCGACCTACGATCCGGCGCCCAACGCCGAACGCAAGCGTCGCAAGGAGAAGCGCGACAAGAAGAAAAAGGCTAAGGCGGCCGCCGGCAAACGGCCGCGCAAGATCTCTCGGAAAATTTGAGCGCCGCGAGCGCTGCGCTATAAGCGCGGCTGTGAGGAGCAGCGCATCATGAAGACCAAAGCGGCAGTGGCGTTTGCGCCCAAGCAGTCTCTTGAAATCGTCGAGCTTGATCTCGAAGGTCCGAAGGCCGGCGAAGTTCTGGTTGAGATCAAGGCTACAGGGATTTGCCACACCGACGCTTACACGCTCGCAGGGCTCGATAGCGAAGGCATCTTTCCGTCCATTCTCGGGCATGAGGGTGCGGGGATCGTGCGCGAAGTGGGCGTGGGCGTGACCAGCGTTGCCGACGGCGATCACGTGATTCCGCTCTACACGCCAGAATGCCGTCAGTGCAAAAGCTGCCTCTCGCGAAAAACTAATCTCTGCACCGCGATCCGCGCCACGCAAGGCAAAGGCCTGATGCCGGATGGCACCTCGCGCTTCTCTTACAAAGGCAAACCGATCGCGCACTACATGGGCTGCTCGACGTTTTCGAATTTTACGGTGCTGCCGGAGATTGCGCTGGCGAAAATCCGCACCGACGCGCCGTTCGACAAAGCTTGTTACATCGGCTGCGGCGTGACGACCGGCGTCGGCGCCGTCGTGAACACGGCGAAGGTTGAGCCCGGCGCAAATGTCATTGTGTTTGGTCTTGGCGGCATTGGCTTGAACGTCATTCAAGGCGCCAAGCTGGTGGGCGCCAACATGATTGTCGGCGTTGACATCAATCCGGCGCGTGAAGAGTGGGGCAAGACGTTCGGAATGACGCATTTCGTCAATCCGAAGACGTTGAAGGGCGACATCGTTCCGCACTTGGTCGAACTGACAGGCGGCGGCGCCGATTACACGTTTGACTGCACCGGCAACACTGACGTCATGCGGAAAGCTTTGGAGAGCTGCCATCGCGGTTGGGGCGAGAGCATCATTATTGGCGTCGCTGAAGCAGGTCGCGAAATTGCGACGCGCCCGTTCCAATTGGTCACAGGCCGCGTATGGAAGGGCACGGCGTTCGGCGGCGCACGCGGACGCACTGACGTGCCGAAAATCGTCGATTGGTACATGGATAAGAAGATCCAGATCGACCCGATGATTACCCACAAGCTGCCGCTCGAACGGATCAACGAAGCGTTCGATCTGATGCATCGCGGTGAAAGCATACGCAGCGTGGTGGTCTATTGACCTGGTATGGACGCTCCGTCTTGTTCGTGGCGGACATCGATCGCGCCGTTCGTTTCTATGAGCAAATCGGTTTTGCAGAAGCATGGCGTCACGCCGAAAACGGCAACGCTCTCGTTGCGCAGGTCGACCAGGATGGTTGCGAAATCATCCTCTCATGCCAGTGGCCCCAAAAGGTTGGCGCAGGGATGATGTTCATCTCGCTTGAACGAGGTGCGTTCGACGCGTTCTGTGACTCGCTCAAAAGAGATGCAGTCGCGTTTCGCGAAGGCCATTGGGGATATCAAGTGTTGATCATCGACGACCCCGACGGCAATCAACTCTATTTTCCGTTTCCGGACGACAAAGGCGGCTCTGCATGACGGATTGGAAGCTTCCGTGGTCGGCGTCCTGCATGTGCGGACGCGTGCAGATGCGCATCACGCAAGGGCCGCTAATCTCGATGGCGTGTCACTGCCGGGGCTGTCAGCGGCTTACCAGTGGGCCGTATTCGCTCACATTGATGTTGCCGAAATCTGGCTTCAGTGTTGAAGGCCAAACCGAGATTGGTGCGTTGCATAAGCCGGAGATGCAGCATCATTTCTGCGCGCACTGTAAGAATTGGGTGTATTCCGATGGCGAGCCTATTCCAGGGCTGGTGAATTTCCGCTCGACTATGCTGGACGATGCGAGTTGGGTGATCCCGTTCGTGGAATCGAACGTGGCGGAGAAGCTTTCGGGCGTCGTCAGCGGCGCCAAGCACAGCTATGCGGAATTTTTACCGCCTGAAGATCGCCAGATGCTGATGGAAGGCTTTGCACGCGAGGGTGCGCGGCCACGTTAGCGGCGGCGTCTGCTGCGCACAGTCCGCAGGTCGCGCCGCGGCGGCAGCACTTTCAGCAAATCGCCAGGTTGCGGGCCGCGGTTCATGCGTTGCGTCGCCCAGGCGACCGAGAGTGCAACAATGCCAAGGCCAACTGCCGATCCGGCGCGGATCAGGCCGGAGAGTTGCGCTGTATCGATGACGAAGACTTTTCCAGCGGTGATCGCGAGCAGAGCGAGGCCGCTCCACACCAGCACTTGAGCTTGCCGGAACGTGCCGGCGGCGACCAATCCGCCGCCATAGATCGCCCAGAGCGCCGAGTAGCTCCACAGCTCCAGCGGGTCGGCGACGGACTTTGCCATTGCTGCGCCGTGATAGAGGAAGCGAGTCAGCAACGTGATCAAGACAAAGATGTGCAACACGCAGATGATCGTGCCCACGCGTTCGAGTTGCGCCTTGCCGCGCACGGCGCGCACTTTCGGCGCGATCAAGCTGAGCGATGCGGCGAGCGGGTAGGACGCCAATCCAAGCAGCGTGAGCGTCGCCGTCGTGGAAACAGGCGCGAGGCCCCACCACGGATTGAACAAGAACCAGAGGCCCAGCGCGGCGAAGATCAGCGCCGGCCAGACGGCGGTCGCCCAGATGGCTTCCAGATCGTCGAGATAGGCGCGCACGGTGGCTCGTCCCGGCACATGCGTGGTGATCGCCGCCGCGCCAATGGCGAAGGCGAGCGGCCAAAGCGTGTGCGCATACGCGCCCACCCCAGCGAGCGCCGCGAGATGGATGGCGGCGTGCCCGAAGCTCCACGTGAACAGCGCCGCCGCCGCAGCAGCAGCGAAGCGAGCGGGGTCGACGCCGCGGGTGCGCGAGAGCGCCCGCCCGAGCGCAATCGAAAGCGTCGCCGCCCAGGCTTGCGCCGTGACCGCAAACAGACGCGATAGCCCGTCGCTGGGTGCGCCTTCGCCCCACCAGGGATGGCGCGCCACCACCATAATCCAAGCCGCGATGCCGAGACACACCCATGTCAAAACGCGCGTGCTTTGCTGCAAATCGGCAGCAAACGGGCGCTGCGGACCCTCGCGCAAACGAGCGACCAGCGCGACCAGCAGCGCAAACGCAATGAAGAGGAGCGCGTAACATGCGCCTTCGAAGACACCAACAGAACTTGCCGCCATCGCCATCGGATGGAAGGCGCGCCGAAGCGACAGCGCCGCCCAGATCAACGCGAGCAATCCGCCCGAACCTGCGTAGATGCGCGCGGCGTTGCGCTGATGGTTGTAGAGGCGCTCAGCGGCGCCGAATGCCAAAGCGGCGGGGGCCGCGAACGCAATTAGCAGGGTGTCAAGGAAGGGCGGACCAACAATCGATTCCGGTGAGGCGCCCCACCATGGATTTGCGTTTAAGCCCGGCTCAATCAATGCGTAGAGGAGTCCTAGTCCGATCAACGCATGTCCGCGCCAGCGTGAGATGAATCCGAGTTGCGTATTGGGGTGCGGCAACACCAGGAAGCCGGCTGCCATCAATGTCAGCGCTCGCAAGGCCTGCTCCGACAACGCGTCGAGCGGCGCGTGCGCACCCCGGCTTGCAAACCAGCGCAACGCCATGAACAGCGCAGTTACGACGACCATAATCCCGGCTGTGCTCAGCGATTCGGAGGTTGCGCCGTGTTCCGCGCGTTCCCGCGCGATCAACGACGCCGCGAACAGAGAAGCGGCGGCGGCGCTCAAAATCAGCAAAGCCTGCCACAATGGAACGGCGCCGTTCAGCGTTTGCATCATGAGGTCGGGGGACAGCGCGTGCGCAACCGAGAGTGCTGCTGCTGACAAAGCTGCAAACCGCGCCATGCGCCAGCCGCGCCAAGAAAAAACTGTGGCGAGGAGTAGCGCCACTGCACCATCGCCAGCGGTCCGCATCTCCGGCGTCCACGCCGATTCTACGCCGATCAGCAGCAATACCGCGCTGCCGGCCGCCCACGCATCAATTCCACAATCGGCTTCTTGGTTCGCCACATTGCGGGCGATGTGCCACGCACAGGCAAATAAAAGCGCCGCGCCGACAAACAGCGGACCCCACGCTGCGACGCTGTGCCAGTGCTCGCGTGTGGTCGCGGCGAGCAGTGTCAGCAACGTCGCGCCGGCTGCGCCTGCGCCTGCAACTAAGGCACGCGCCGTACCGCGTGCGCGTGCTGCCAACGCCGCCAGCGCGACGGACGCGGATGCTGCCAATATTGACGGATAGACGTCGGCGCCTGGCGGTGCGAGCGGCGCACGCGTGGTGAGATAGAGCGCTGCGCCGCCGACCAGTGCGCCGACGGCGACGGCGAATGCTGCCGGCGAAAGCTTGCGCGCGCGCACAGCATAACTGGCAAGCGCCACCTGTAGCACGCCAACCAGCGTCGGTCCGAGAATGTCGCCGGAGCGCCAAAGCGCGATGGAGGCCCACACCCAGAGCAGCAGAACGCTACTGACACAGACCGCAATAGTTGGTCCAAGCGCCGTGGCGCGCGACCAGGGTAGTGCGGCGCCGGGATTTGGCGCGGCAGGACGCGCCGCCAGAACAATTGCGCCAAGACTCGCCATACTCAGCAGCGCCATGGCGCGGTTGAGTTCGTCGACCGCGAGGGCGCCCGCAAACCAGAAATACAAACCTGTCAGCGTGACTGCGGCAGTCCAGCTCCAGCGCTTGAGCCATGCTACGGCGAACCCCGCCGCGGCAACGGCGATGACATAAAGCGTAATCGCCGCGTCTGGCCACGCGCGGGCATCGGCAATGGCCGGCGTCAGCAACGCTGCGATGATCGCCAGCACGCCAAGCGCTTCGCCGTGCAACAGCGCTAGGCCGAGCAGGATCGCCGCGCAGATGGTGAGGAAGACGGCAGCCATCGGCCAAGCGATGAAGTGATAGCCGCCATACGCGGCCCAGGCGGTGGCGTAGAAGGCAAGAGCACCGCTGGCCGCAAGCAATGCGGCGACCAGTTCATTGCCTTGGCGGCGCACTACCTCACTGACGGTCAGAAGCACGGCGCCGCCGATCAGGGCACAGACCAGCTGCACAATTGGCGTGAACCAATCCTGTGTCGCAGCGAACGACAGGAAGAAGATGATGCCGAGCGCCAGCGCGCCGCCACCGAGCCAGGCCAAGCCATTTTCGGAAAGCCATTGCGCGAATCCACCCGGACGCTGCGCACGCGCCGGGCCCGCCGGTGTCACAGCCCTGACGATGACGTCTTGCTCAGTGACAATGCCAGGCGCCGGCGCCATCGATGCAGCGACAGCGTCTTGATCGTTGGACGCTTCTGGAAGCGGTGTGTCGAGCAACAACGGTTCGCGATCGTCGGGCGTTGGCTCGCGTTGTGAGAAGAATAGCGGCGGCAGCGGCGTATCCAGCAACAATGGCTCGCGCGTGTCATCAGGCTGCGGCGCGTTTGGGGTGGCGGGTTCTGTTTCTGGTGGCACGGCCGGCGTCGCCGTGCGGCGGTCGGTCTTCGAGCGGGCCTGCAAGGCTGCGAGCTCGTGCTCCAGCGCGCTGACGCGCGCCGACTGCCGCCAAATCCAGGCGGCCAGTAACACGATGAGCACCCATTCCACGGTCGCGCCGCCCCTTGGCGAATTTCACGAGAAATTCGAGCAGGAACGGCGGCGTTGCAAGGCTTTGCGTGCTTGAGCGGGCGCTGCTTCCCCGTGCGGGGGAGTTTGCGCCGTTTACCAAGCCGTGCTCAAAGCGGGCCATGTCCTACATCATCGATCCGCCGAACCAACCCAGCGTCGCACTCGTGGGAAGCGACGCGCGTTTCCCCGTTCGGCGTATCTTTTGTGTGGGCCGCAACTACGCCGATCATGTCCGCGAGATGGGCAATGATCCCAAGAGCGAGCCGCCAATTTTCTTTACCAAACCGGCGGACGCATTGGTGGAGAGCCGAGCTGCAATCCCATACCCAACGCTGACCTCGAATCTCCATCACGAGGTCGAATTGGTGGTAGCGATTGGCAAGGGCGGCGAGGCGATTGATTCGGAGTCGGCCCTCGATCACGTTTGGGGTTATGCCGTTGGCGTGGATCTGACGCGGCGCGATTTGCAGAACGAGGCGAAGAAGTCAGGTCAGCCTTGGGACGCGGCGAAGGGGTTTGACAATTCGGCGCCGGTTGGCGCGCTGACGCCGGCAAGCAGCGTTGATCTGAAATCGGCGCGCATCTGGTTGAGCGTCAACGGCGCGACCAAGCAAGATGCGCATCTCGAAGAGATGATTTGGAGCGTGCCTGAGATCATCGCGGCGTTATCTCGCACATGGACGCTACGCGCGGGCGACTTGATCTTCACTGGCACGCCATCCGGCGTGAGCGCGCTTCACAAAGGCGATACGGTCCTCGCTGAGATCGAGGGTTTGAGCCCGCTCACCTTCAGCATTGCACGCTAAGCTTCAAGCGCCAGCAGCGCAAAGGTGGCGAGCCAGTGCTCGCCCATATAGTCGCCGGCGACATGGGGAAGGCTGGCTGCGATATGCCGCTCGGCGGCTTCGCGCGCGATGGGCGCGACAGGATGGTCGTCACCGAGGGCGCGCGCGACGGAGCGCCAGCACCAGGCGCGTGAGAAGTTCAAGCCATCGAGGTGGGCGATCTTGCCGTCGCTGCGGTCGCTGACCCGTGCGGGTGCAAAGAGCGTGGCGGGCTTGCTCAGCGCGGCGTCGGGCAGGAAACGCGCGAACCAAGCGTGAAATTGTTCGGGCGTCATGAAGCGGCGCACGCACTCTGCTTCCATGAGCGTTGGCGAGAGAAAGTCGTCTTGGCTGGGCTCCCAGGCTTGCGCGCCGGCATCAGCGCTGTACCAAGCGAGCGCCTTGTCACGCATGAGCGCGAACAGGTTTGCATCGTTTGGTTCGGCGTAATCAGCTGCCACGCGCAGCGCGAAGGCGGTGGAGGAGTGGACGCCGGTGCGGGTCGGATAGTCTGCCAGCGGCAGATAGCTCTTGAACCGCGCCGCGAACACATCGGCTAGCGGTTGCAGCGTCATTGCCGCGTCTCTTCCGGCGCCATTCTCGTGCGCATGCAACTCCGTTTGCAGCGCCAGCAGCCAACCCCAGCCATACGGCCGCTCAAAGCCACGAGCGGTTGGCCGCGCTAGATAGGCGATTTCGCCGGCAACGTTCGATGCGGTGATCCGCTCTTTGAACAGCGCCTTGATGGCGTCAGCGGCGGCGAAATCGGGATAGCGCCGCAGCAAGCGCGCCAGCAGCGAATAGCCGTGAACACATGAATGCCAATCGTAGCTGCCGAAGAAGATCGGATGCGCTTCGCGTGGCCCGACGACGTCTTCTGGGCCATCCATCGCGTGCTGCATGATGTTGGGATATTCGCGGCTCACGTGGGCGAGCGCCAGGGCGGCGAACTTTTCGGCGAGTTCGCGGGTGAGGACGCTCACGACGGAAACGCCAGCAAACGCATCAGCACGACGTTGGCGATGAGCAAGGGCAGCGCTGTTGGTATCTGCGCGCGGATGACGCCGTTGAACGCGGCCTTACGGTCGGGCAATTCGAGCAGGTTAGCGGGCACGACGTTGAAGTTCGCGGCCATCGGCGTCATCAGCGTGCCGCAGAAACCGGCCAGCATGCCGATCGCGCACACGGGCGCCGGATCGCCGCCGAAATGTTGCACGATGATGGGCAATCCAACGGCGGCGGTCATCACCGGAAACGCCGCGAAGGCGTTGCCCATGATCAAGGTGAATAGAGCCATGCCCGTGCAATAGGCGATCACGGCAAAGGTGCGCGTATCGAGCGGAATGTAAGTGGTGAAGAGATGCCCGACTTGCGCGCCGACGCCTGCCGCCAAGAACACTGCGCCCAACGACGCCAGCATTTGAGGGAGAATCGCCGCCCAACCGACAGAGTCGAGCAAGCGCCGGCCCTCCTGAAGCGGTGCGAGCATCGGTGGGCGCAGCCAGAGCATCGCGACGGCGACCGCGATCAATGTGCCAATCACGAGCGAGATCAGCGTCGCCTGCGCGGGATCAATAAGGTGTGCGCCCCAACTTGTTTGTTTGGCGATGACTGTGCCGCCAAGCGCGACAGCAGGAATGATCAGCGCGGGCAGGAACAGCAGATTGCCGCGTTTGATCGCGCTGGCGCGGCGCTCTTCTGGCGTTGTCGTCTTTGGCTTGCCTTGTCCTAGGCCGATGGCGCCGACGGCGGCGAGCGCCAGCGCCAAGCCGCCGTTGGCGAGATCGCCGAGATACGAGCCCGCTAGAAAGCTGACGGCCAACAAACTCCAGAACAGGAAGTTCAGCAAGCGGCGCGGATTGCTTTTGTCCTCAATGGAGAGCACCGCCGCCGCGCCAAAGAAGATGCCGCCGATCACGTAGGCGTGCGCGAGCATGAGCGGGAGTGAAGCGAGCGTGTGAAATGCCTCACGGAGGGAAGCCAGCACGACGTTCATGGCGCCAGCTCCGTTTTGAGCGTTCGCTTGAGGCGTCGGTCCAGCAGCCACAGGCGCAGCGAATGAATCAGCAGGGCGCAGATCGCGGTGGGGATCGCCCACACCGAAAGATGCAGCGGCTCGACGATGATGCCGTTCTGTTCAAGGAAACCCTTGATCAGCAGGATCGACGCAATAGCGATGAAGATGTCTTCGCCGAAGAAGAGCGCGATGTTGTCGACGGCGGCCGCATGGCTGCGCACGAGAAAGCGCTCACGATCCGGCACCGCGCCGAACTTCGCCTCCACGGCGCCTTCGGCCATCGGCGCCACCAGCGGGCGCACCATTTGCGCCTGGCCGCCGAGCGAGGTGAGTCCGAGCGCGGCGGTTATCTGCCGGATGATGAAGTAGATGAAGAGGAGGCGGCCAACGGTCGCCGCTTTCACGTCGGCGATGACGATGCGTGCGCGCTCCTGCAGGCCGGCGCGCTCAAGCAGGCCGATAGCGGCGAGCACGACCCAGACGAGGCTGACATAGCGGTTGTCGTTAAAGGCTTTTCCAAACTGCGCGACTGTCGCGAGCGCTGCGTTCCAAAGCGCGACCGGCGCAACGCCGGGCGTCCACGCCGCTGCGAGCCCCGTCACCAACGCGGCGGCTATGACTACAAGCAGCGGATTGGCGCGCACGATGAAGCCGAAGACGACGACCGCGATCCCTAGAAGAACAAGCATGCGCGCCCCTTACGCTTTGCCGTAACCACCGCCGCCGGGCGTTTCGATCACAAAGACATCGCCGGGCGCAAGTTCTGCTTGCGCTGTTGCGGTCAGAATCTCGATCATGCCATCGCGCCGCTCAACGCGATTTGCGCCCGCTGCCCCATCGGACCCGCCATGCAGTCCAAACGGTGCGGTGGCGCGTCGGTTGGCGAGCATCGCCGCGGTCATGGGTTCACGAAAGCGGACACGCCGGACGGTTCCGTCGCCACCGCGATTCGCGCCGCCGCCGCCTGAGCCGCGGCGCACCGCGAATTGCTCGACCAGAACCGGGAAGCGTGCCTCGAGTACTTCGGGATCGGTGAGGCGTGAGTTAGTCATGTGCGTTTGCACGGCGGATGCGCCGTCGAATGACGCGCCGGCGCCCGCGCCGCCGCAGATCGTTTCGTAATACTGGCGCCGTTCATCGCCAAAGGTGAAATTGTTCATGGTGCCTTGGCTGGCGGCGAGCACGCCTAGTGCGCCGTAGAGCGCATCGACGACGATCTGGCTGGTCTCAACGTTTCCAGCCACCACCGCTGCGCCGCGTTTCGGATTGAGCAGTGAGCCCTCCGGCACGACGATCTCGATCGGGTTCAGGCAGCCTTCGTTGAGCGGAATGTGGTCGTCCACCAAAGTACGGAACACGTAGAGCGTCGCTGCCCTGGTGATGGCGAGCGGAGCGTTGAAGTTGGTTTCGCTCTGCGGGCTCGTGCCGGTGAAATCGACGCGCACTGTGCGCGTGGCTTGGTTTGGGGTGATCGCCACGCGTACGTGTGCGCCATTGTCCATCGCAACGTCGAACGCACCGGATTGAAGGCGTGCGACCACGCGCCGGATCTGCTCCTCAGCGTTGTCTTGGACGTGGCCCATGTAGGCGGCGACGCCGGCGCGGCCGTAGTGCGTGACGAGCCGCATGAGTTCGCCAGCGCCACGCACACACGCGGCGATCTGGGCTTTGAGATCGGCGATATTGCGGTCGATGTCGCGAGCGGGATGTTTGGCAGAGGCCAAGAGGGCGCGCGTTTCGGTTTCGCGCAGCCGACCCTCTTGGACGAGCAGGAAATTCTCGATCAGAACACCCTCGTCTTCAATCGTGCGCGAGTCCGGCGGCATCGAGCCGGGCGTGATGCCGCCGATATCGGCGTGGTGGCCGCGTGCGGCGGTGAAAAACGCGGGCTTGGTTTCGCCGTCGAGAATGACGGGTGCGATGACGGTGATATCGGGAAGATGCGTGCCGCCGGCGTGCGGCGCGTTCAGCATGTAGAGGTCGCCGGCGCGGATCGTGTCGCCGCGCTGTCGGATGATTTCGCGGACGCTGTCGCTCATCGAGCCGAGATGCACGGGAATGTGCGGCGCGTTAGCGACCAGGCCGCCTTCGGCGTCGAACACCGCGCAAGAGAAGTCGAGCCGCTCTTTGATGTTGACGGAAGAGGCGGTGGTCTGCAGCGCCAAGCCCATCTCTTCGGCGACGCCCATGAAGCGATTGTTGAACACTTCGAGCAGGATCGGATCGGCATGCGTGCCGATCGCGGCGCGTTCGACGCTGGCGATGCGCGTTAGGATGATGTCGCCGTGGTCGTTCATTCGGGCGCGCCAACCGGCGTCCACAAACGTCGTGGCGCCTTGCTCGAGAATGAGCGCGGGGCCTTCTGTGGCGAAGCTGGGAGAAAGGGCGGCGCGTGCGAAGACCGGCATATCTCCAGCATCCGAAGGTGATCGGACCGCCGGCATCTTGCTGGCATTCTTTCTGTCGGCGTCGGCGGAAGTGCCGGCTGGAAGCCGGCGGTCCGCTCGCGCAACCGCTTCTGCCGAAATTGATGCAACGACGATCGCTCGCGCGGGATCGACGAAGCCGAAGCGCTTGCGGTGCTCGCCTTCGAAGGCCTGTGCAAGATCGAGGCTCGCCAGCGGGACCGGCAGCGATGAATCAGCACCTTCGTATTTCAGGTTGGCCGTGATGGCGGCGTGAAATTGATCGTCGTCGCTCAGCGCGAGCGCTTGCGCGGCCTTTACAGCAAGCTGGCTTCCGCGCGATCGCAGATCAGCTGCATCGCTGAGCCGCTGCTCGACGGTTTCCTCTGCGACCGATCGGACGTCCGCTAAGCCCATGCCCCAGGCGCTCAGCACGCCGGCGAGAGGGTGCAGTAGGATTGTTTCAACGCCGACTGCGTCCGCCACCGCACACGCATGCTGGCCGCCGGCGCCACCGAAGGCTACGATCGCGTAGCGCGTGGGGTCGTAGCCGCGTTCAATGGAAATCTTCTTGATCGCAGCGGCCATGTGTTCGTTGGCGATGCGTAGGAAGCCTTCCGCGGCTGCTTCTGGTGTGATGGCGTGGCCGCTGCCGCGTTCAACTTCCGCACAAAGCTCGGCAAAGCGCGTGACCACCGCTACGCGGTCGAGCGGCTGATCGCCCTTCGGACCGAAGATCGCGGGAAAAAACTCCGGACGCACACGGCCGAGCAGCACGTTACAGTCGGTGATGGTGAGCGGCCCACCGCGGCGATAGCAAGCGGGGCCGGGGTCGGCGCCGGCGCTGTGCGGACCGACGCGCAGACGCATCCCGTCGAAGAAGCAAATGGAGCCGCCGCCGGCGGCGACGGTGTGGACCTGCAGCATTGGCGCGGAGAGCCGCACGCCGGCGACGATGGTTTCGTTGGTGCGCTCGAAGGCGCCTGCATAGTGCGAGACGTCTGTCGAGGTGCCGCCCATGTCAAAGCCGAGCGCGTTCTCGAAACCCGCGCGCTTGGCGGCGGCGGCCATTCCGACGACGCCGCCGGCGGGACCAGAGAGAACTGCATCGCGGCCGCGGAAGGACTGTGCGCTTGCGAGCCCGCCGTTCGATTGCATGAACAGCAGTTGACGCTTCGGACCGCCGGCATCTTGCCGGCTGGAAGCCGGCGGTCCGAATCCGCGCTCAAACCCGTCGACGTAAGCGCGCAGGATGGGCGAGAGGTAGGCGTCCGCGACCGTGGTATCGGCCCGAGGCACGAATTTAATCAGGCCGCTGATCTCGTGGCTGACGCTGATCTGCGTGAAGCCGATGGCGCGGGCGATTTCGGCGAGCCAGCGTTCGTGTGCAGGATAGGCCCAGCCATGCAGGCAGGCGATGGCGATCGCGTGGAAACCTTCCTTGTATGCACGCCGCAACTCGTTCCGCGCGTGCGCCTCATCGAGCGGGATCAGCACTTCACCTTCGGCGGTGACTCGTTCGCGCGCCTCTATCACATGCTTGTGCAGCAGGTCTGGCTTGACGATGTTGAGCGCGAAGATGTCCGGCCGCGCCTGCGTGCCGATCTCCAGCGCGTCGGCAAAGCCTTGCGTCACCATCAGCAGCACATCTACGCCCTTGCGCTCCAGCAGGGCGTTGGTGGCGACGGTCGTGCCCAGGCGCACCGCCGCGATCTCGTCTGCGCCTGCACCATGCTCTGCTAAGATCGAGCGGATCGCTTCGAGCGCAGCATCGTCGTAGCGCTCGGGATTGACGGACAGGAGCTTGCGCACGATCTCGCCGCCGTCGGGGGCGCGCGCGACCACGTCGGTGAAGGTGCCGCCGCGGTCGATCCAAAAGTGCCAGCCTTCGCGCATGCGTGGCGACCATCGCCACCGAGTGCGTCGCAAATCAAGCGCTTAAGGTGGCCGCAGCGCTTGCGCGGCGCGTGCGGGGGAGTAGGTTGCCGCCCCCGACGCTTGGGAGTGCGCGCTTGAAGCCGACCGACATCAAGAATCCGGACTATTTCCACAAGGTGGTCGACTGCCAATGGGCTTGCCCTGCGCACACGCCGGTGCCTGAATATATCCGCTTGATTGCGGCGCAGCGCTACACCGACGCTTTCATGATCAATTGGAAGTCGAACGTGTTTCCCGGCATCCTCGGACGCACCTGCGATCGGCCCTGCGAACCGGCGTGCCGGCGCGGGCGCGTCGAAGAGGGGCGAGAGAAGCCTGAGCCGGTGGCGATCTGCCGCCTGAAGCGCGTCGCTGCGGATAACAAAGACGCCGACATCACCGAGCGCCTGCCGCCGCTGGCCGCGAAGAAGAGCGGCAAGCGCGTCGCCTGCATCGGCGCGGGCCCGGCATCGCTGACCGTGGCGCGCGATCTGCTGCCGCTCGGCTACGAAGTGCACATTTTCGACGGCGACCCGAAAGCGGGCGGCATGATCCGCACGCAGATCCCGCGTTTCCGTTTGCCGGAAAGCGTGATCGACGAAGAGGTCGGCTACATTCTGCGCTACGAGCCGGTGACGCATTTCGGCAAGCGCGTGGACTCGCTGAAGTCGTTCTTGGCTGAGGGCTGGGACGCGGTGTTTGTCGGCTCGGGCGCGCCGCGCGGGCGCGATCTGGATCTGCCGGGTCAGAAAGAAGCTGGCAAGAACGTCCATATCGGCATCGACTGGCTCTCGAACGTTTCGTTCGACCACGTTCACTCGATCGGCAAGCGCGTCATCGTGCTCGGTGGCGGCAACACCGCCATGGATTGCTGCCGTACGTCACGCCGTCTCGGCGGTGAGGATGTGAAGGTGATTGTGCGCTCGGGCTTCGATGAGATGAAGGCGAGCCCCTGGGAAAAAGAAGACGCCCAGCACGAAGGCATCCCGATCATCAATTTCCTCAACCCGAAGGAAATCACTCACAAGGATGGCAAGCTCACGGGCGTGATGTTCACGAAAATGCACTGGGCCGACGAGGGCGGGAAGCGCAAGCTCGTGCCGACCGGCGAGCCAGATGTGCATTATGAGTGCGATGACGTGCTGATGGCCGTCGGCCAGGAAAACGCCTTCCCATGGATCGAGCGCGACATCGGCATGAGCTTCGACAAATGGGACATGCCCGTCGTCGACCCGATCACCATGCAGTCGGACATCAAGAATGTGTTCTTCGGCGGCGACGCGGCGTTTGGACCGAAGAACATCATCTGGGCGGTTGCGCACGGTCACGACGCTGCGGTGTCGATCGATCTCGTGCTCACAGGCCAGGATGTGAAGCAGCGTCCGCCGCCAGGCGTCTCGATGATGTCCACTAAGATGGGCATCCACGAGTGGAGTTATGACAACGACATCACCAACGACAACCGCTACAAGGTCCCGCAAGTTGCGCCGGCGCTCACGCTAAAAAATGTTAAGCTGGAAGTCGAAAAGGGCTTCGATCTGCCGACCGGCTACAAGGAAGCGCAGCGCTGCCTGAACTGCGATGTCGAGACGGTGTTCGTCGCCAATCTTTGCATCGAATGCGACGCCTGCGTCGACATCTGCCCGATGGACTGCATCACCTTCACGCAAAATGGTGAAGAGACGGAACTCCGTGAAAGGTTGAACGCTCCAGCGAAGAATCTAACGCAGGATATCTACGTCGCCGATGGCCTCAACACCGGCCGCATCATGGCGAAAGACGAAGACGTTTGCCTACACTGCGGTCTATGCGCCGAGCGCTGCCCAACTGGCGCGTGGGACATGCAGCAATTCTATTTGGATATCACCCACGCCGGTTGCGGGTCGGCGGGCAAGGCGAAAATCCCACAGCCAGCCTGAAAAGGCTCTGTTGCATAACGGTAACCCGGAACCAGTCGGGGATTTGTTACTTTAGTTCACGCCGCCCAAGAACTGGGATTGAGGCCCGCTGCGCCGGTTTGCGCTGGACGACCTGCGAAACGCCGGGTCGGCGCTTCGCCAACAAGACGGCTCGCGCGCGCTCGTTTGAACGTGTTCCCGCCGCAAACAATCACTCCTTTGCAAAGGGACAGACAATGAAAGCATTTTATCTCGCACTCGCGGCGTCGCTCGCCTTGAGCCAGGTCGCCATCTCGACGGCGTCAGCGGAAACGCATTTCCGTTCAGCGCCGGCGCAAACCTTCAGCCAAGCTGACCTTCAGCGTTACGGCCTAAGCAGTGAGCAAGCCGCTCGCGGCGCTGAGCTGCAACGTCAGGGCTATCATGTGCAGGTCATGACGCAGGAAGAAGCGCAGCGCGTCTATGGCGGCCAAATGTCGATGAACACGTGGATTATCATCGGCGTCGTAGCCGTCGTCATCATCGCGGTTGCGGCGTCCAACAACTAATGCGAGGCACGCTGCGGTTTCTGTTGTTGGCGCTTTGTCTCGGCGGGTGCGCGACTCAGCCCACGCCGACCATTGACGCATTCGCTCAGAACAGCGCCAACAACAGTTTCGAGCCTCTGCACCGCTCGTTCCGAGAAAACGGATTGGTTCTCCCGGTGGTGCATGATCAGCAGCGGGAACAACAATCATGCGGGGCCAACGCGCTCGCCAGCGTCGTCAACTATTGGCGGGGCGCCGGCGCCGTAAGCGGGCAAGTGATTTACACCGCAACGCCGCCTTCCGACCCGCGAGGCTATAATCTCAATGAGCTCGCAACACTGGCGCGGGCGCAGGGGCTGGTGGTCAGCACCGTGCGCATGGATCGCGCGGGAATCATCCAAGAATTAGAGCAAGGCCGGCCAGTCCTGGTGCCCGTGCTGGTGCCCGCCATCTTCGTCGCCAACAGGCGAGCGCCGGCGGAAAATGCACCAGTCGTGGGCTTCGTCTCCCGCAACCTCGTTGGCCGCGTCGGCTGGGTGCTTGAGCACACCAATCTGGGCATGGTGAGCCACTACGTTGTCGTGGCGGGTTACGATGTGCATCGCTTCGTGGTGGTTGAGCCAGTCCGCGGCTACCGCACCATCAGCTTCGACCGATTCGACCGCTACCGTCGGCCCTACAACAACGCTGCGCTGGTCTTGAGCGGTTCGCGTACAAGGCCTCCGACGCGCGCCAGCGCTAACGGCGCTCCCGCGCCGGGCCACGGGCGTTAGCCTCCACGTCAGGCTTCATTTGCGGAAGCGAAGCCGGTAAGACGGCTGGCCCGGCGTGGTGACGCCGGCCTCAGGAAGGCCAAAACCCGCTGATGTCGAAGCCGCTGACCGCCACAAACGATTTCGTCGTCAAATTCGCCAATGTGAATGGCTCGGGGTCGGCGAGCGCCAACGGTTTGTTCGCGAAGGTGATTTTGCGGATGGGCGTGCCGGTGGCGGCCAAGAACATCTTTCCGTCCAACATTCAGGGCCTGCCGACTTGGTATGAGGTGCGTCTCTCGGAAGAGGGCTGGCTGGGCCGCCGCGGTGGTGTCGATCTCGCCGTGGCGATGAACCCGCAGACTTGGGATGGCGACGTCAAGGAACTCGCGCCCGGCGGCTACCTGCTTTACGATTCCTCCAAGCCGCTGCCTGCCAGCAAGTTTCGCGACGACATAACTCTGGTTGGCGCGCCGTTGACCGATCTGATCGCGGCGGAGTTTGCCGTGCCGCGCGAGCGACAGCTGTTTAAGAACATCTGCTACATCGGCGTGTTGGCGCAGTTGCTTGGCATTGATCCGGAGCTTGTGAAACAGCTGCTGACCGAAGACTTCAAGGGCAAGGAAAAGCTGATCAGCGCCAACTTCAAAGCGTTTGAGTTAGGTCGCGCCTATGCGGAGCGGCATCTCGCACCAATTGGCTTGCAAGTGAAGAAGTCCGACAAGGTCGGCAATCGCATTTTTGTTGAAGGCAATGACGCCGCCGCGCTCGGCGCGGTTTTTGGTGGCGCGACGTTCTGCGCCTGGTATCCGATCACACCGTCCACGTCGCTGGCGGAGTCGTTCCAAAAATACTGCCGCCAGTTGCGCACCGATGCTGACGGCAAAGCGCGGTATGGCATTGTGCAAGCCGAAGACGAAATCGCCTCCATCGGCATGGTGATGGGCGCGGGCTGGGCGGGCTCGCGATCGTTCACATGCACGTCCGGGCCCGGCATCTCGCTGATGTCCGAGTTTGTCGGCTTCTCGTACTACGCCGAAATTCCCGCGGTGATTTTCGATGTGCAGCGCGGCGGCCCATCCACCGGCATGCCGACGCGTACGCAGCAATCGGACTTGCTCTCAGCGGCGTACGCGTCGCACGGCGACACCAAACATCCGATGCTGTTTCCGGCAAATCCGACTGAAGCCTTTCAATTTGGCGCGCAAGCCTTCGATCTGGCCGATTTTTTCCAAACCACGATCTTCGTCATGCTCGAACTCGATATCGGCATGCAGGAATGGCTGACCGAGCCCTTCAAGTGGGAAGAGGGTCGCAAACTCAATCGCGGCAAGATCGTCACGTACGATGACCTGGAAGCCGGCAAGGAATTCGGCCGCTATCTCGATGTCGATGGCGATGCCGTGCCGTATCGCACGCTTCCGAGCACCCACCCGACCAAGGGCTCATACTTCACGCGCGGCTCCAGCCACGATCGTTATGCGCGCTACAGCGAGAAGGGCGACGATTACACCGACGGCATGAACCGGCTGCTGCGCAAATGGGAGACGATGAAGTCTCACGTGCCGGCGCCGATTCGCCGCGACGCCAAGCGCCGCACGCCGGATGGCGTGATTTATGTCGGCTCAACCGATCCGGCGATGGCGGAAGCTTTGGCAGCGCTTGAAAAGGACGGCGTGCATCTCGACGCCATGCGTGTCCGCGCTTTCCCGTTCGCGCACGAAGTGTTCGACTTCATCCGCGACCACGAACAGGTGTTCGTGGTCGAGCAGAATCGCGACGGGCAACTGAAGTCGCTGCTGGTGAATGAAGGCGGTGTGCATCCGGCGCGGCTGGTTTCGGTGTTGCACTTCGACGGCACGCCGATCACGGCGCGCTTCATCACGCGTTCGATCGCTGACAAACTCAAGAGCGGCCAAGCCTCCGCGATGCCGGAAAAAGCAAAATGACCTACATTGCCAAACCTTCGCTGCATCATCCGTCTCTTGAAAAGAACGCCCTAGGCTTCACGCGCCGCGACTATGAAGGGCGTATTTCCACGCTGTGCGCGGGATGCGGGCACGACTCGATCAGCGCTTCGATCATTCAGGCGTGTTTCGAGATCGACCTGGCGCCGCACCGGCTTGCGAAGTTCTCAGGCATCGGCTGCTCGTCGAAGACGCCGGACTATTTCGTCAGCCCCGCGCACGGCTTCAACGCTGTGCACGGGCGCATGCCTTCCGTGCTGACGGGCGCGAACATCGCGGCGAAGGATCTGATCTATCTCGGCGTCAGCGGTGACGGCGACACCGCCTCCATCGGTCTGGGACAATTTGCGCACTCGGTTCGGCGCGGCGTCAACATGACGTACATCGTCGAGAACAATGGCGTGTATGGACTGACTAAAGGTCAGTTCTCAGCCACATCCGACAAGGGGTCAAAAGCCAAGAAGGGCGCAGAGAACAAGGACTCAGCCATCGACTTGGTCATGCTCGCCCTGCAGCTCGGCGCGACTTATGTCGGCCGCTCATTTTCTGGCGACAAAACCCAGCTGGTGCCGCTGATCAAAGGCGCTCTCAGTCACAAGGGCACTGCGATCCTCGACGTCATCAGCCCGTGCGTTGCGTTCAACAATCACGTCGGCTCGACCAAAAGCTTCGACTATGTACGCGAGCACAATGACGCGGTGAACCGGCTCGATGTGATCAGCCCGCGCGCACCGATCCATGCGGAATATGGGCGTGGCGAACTGAAGGAAGTGCGCCAACACGACGGCTCGGTTCTGCGCTTTCGGAAGATCGACGACGACTACGACGCCACCGATCGTCACTCAGCGATGGCGTATCTCAGCCGCAAGGCGGCGGAGGGCGAAATCGTCACCGGGCTCCTCTTCGTCGATCCGGATGCCAGCGACCTGCATGACGGCCTCAACACCGTCGTCACGCCGCTGAACAAGCTGAAGGATGCCGAGCTCACGCCGCCGGTCAGTGCGCTCGAAAAGATCAACGCCTCGCTGCGCTAGCAGCCGCCGATCAAATCACACAACAGCGCGTGTTCGCGCGCGACCAGCTCCGGGTCGAAGCGGATGCGTGGATCTTCGGCGAAGCCGTCTTCGAAGGCGTGGGTCGCGTTCGGAAAATGCACGATTTCGATGGGCGCGCCGCGGGCTCTCTGCCGCTCCAGCGCCATGCGCGGCACGCGCACGCCGACGACATGATCGCGCCCCGCTAAAATTGCGATGCTGCGCGGCGCCATGCGCCAATTGCGACGGCCCGCATAACTGGCCGCGCCGGAGTACGGATAGGTGAGCAGCGCTGCGCTCAGGCCCTCAAGCGGCTCGTCCGCCAGATCAATGATGCCCGTCGCGCGGCGCATTTCGGCGCCACTGCGCATGGCGAGGCCATCCATGATCGTCCACGATCCGTGGCTCCAGCCAGCAGCGACAACGCGCTTTGAATCGGCCCAACTCTGCTCACGCACCCAATGCAGCGCCGCGTAAAGATCGCCCGCGCGTTCGCGGCCGTGCAGGCGCGCGCCGGTGCACACCGTTGTCAGCGCCGCCATCCGGCTGATGCGGCGTGGCGCGTAGGAGTCGATCTCGATCGCCGCAGCGCCTTCACGCGCCGCGATTTCGGCCATGTCGTCTGTGAACGCACGGATGCCGCCGCAGCCATGCAGCATCAGCACGACCGGAAACGGGCCATCGCCCTTCGGTTTGCGGATGCGGAAGTGCGGCGCGAGCCAATCGGCGCGGCGCGCCAGCGTTGGCGGCGGGAGGGCTAGACCGGCGCGAAGATCTTCCAAGCGTTGTTCAGCGATATCGCGCGCGCGGCGGACGTGGCCAGTCAACTCATCGAATGCGGCGCGCCGGCTCGACATGTCAGTGCCGGAAGTGGCGCATGCCGGTGAACACCATGGACAGCTCCGCGTCGTCGGCGGCTTTGATCACCTCATCGTCGCGGATCGAACCGCCCGGTTGGATCACCGCGGTCGAGCCGGCTTGCGCGGCTTGCAGCAAGCCGTCGGGGAAGGGGAAGAACGCGTCGGACGCACACACCGAGCCCACTGTCATCGGATCGCTCCAACCCGCTGCATGCGCGGCATCTTCGGCTTTGAGACGCGCGAGCCGTGCTGAATCCACGCGGCTCATTTGCCCGGCGCCAATGCCAGCTGTTGCGCCATCCTTCGCATACACAATCGCATTCGACTTCACGTGCTTGGCCACACGGAACGCGAACAGCATGTCGCGAATTTGGGCTTCTGTTGGCTTTTTCTTGGTGACGATTTTCAGATCCGCCGCCGTGATACGGCCATTGTCGCGGCTCTGCGCGAGGAAACCGCCGGCGACAGTCTTTACGTAGAGCCCCGGGGCGGCCGGGTCGGGCAGGCCGCCGGCGAGCAGCAAGCGCAAGTTCTTCTTCTTCGCAAAGATGGCGATGGCGTCTTCGTCAGCATCTGGCGCGATGACGACTTCGGTGAAGATGTCGGTGATCGCTTGCGCTGCGGCTTTGTCGAGCTTCTGGTTGACCGCGACGACTCCGCCGAACGCTGATGTCGGATCGCAGGTGAGGGCGCGCGTGTAAGCTTCGATCAAACTGCCGCCCAGCGCGACGCCGCACGGATTGGCGTGCTTGATGATGGCGACGGCGGCGGATTCCTTCGGATCGAACTCGGCCACCAATTCATAAGCGGCGTCGGTGTCGTTGAGATTGTTGTAGCTGAGCTCTTTGCCTTGGAGCTGTCGCGCCGTTGAAATGCCGAACCGCTTTTCAGCGTTTGTGTAGAACGCCGCGTGCTGGTGCGGGTTTTCGCCGTAGCGCAGGCTTTGCTTCAGCTTGCCGCCAACCGCGCGCCACGTCGGTGTTCTGTCTTCGAGCTGATCGGCGAACCAGGTTGAGATCGCCGCGTCATAGGCGCCGGTGCGCGCGAAGGCTTTGGCGGAGAGCCGTTTTCGAAGAGCGAGTGTCGTGCCGCCGTGCGTTTTCGCTTCTTCGAGGATCTCGGCCATGTCGTCTGCATCGGTTGCAACTGCGACGAAGCCGTAATTCTTCGCAGCGGCGCGGATCATAGCCGGCCCGCCAATGTCGATGTTTTCGATGCAGGTGTCGAAATCGGCGCCGCGCGCCACAGTGGCTTCGAACGGATAGAGATTCACGTAAAGCACATCGAACGTGCCGATATTGTGCTCCTTCAGCGCCTTGGCGTGCTCGACATCGTCGCGCAGCGCCAGCAAGCCGCCATGCACTTTCGGGTGCAGCGTTTTCACGCGCCCATCCATCATTTCCGGAAAGCCGGTGACGCTGGAAACGTCTTCGACCGCGAGGCCCGCTTCAGCGATGGCTCTGTGCGTGCCGCCCGTAGAGACCAACTTCGCGCCGAGCCCTGCCAGCGCCTTTGCGTGATCGATCAGGCCGGTTTTGTCCGAGACCGAAATAAGAACGCGCTGAATGGGGAGAATGTCTGCCATGCGCATTGCTTGGGGATGAGTCGCGCCCCGGTCAATGCGGCGCGCTGGATTCAGGTCCGCGCCAGCGCCCAACGGATGCGATTGGGCGGCGCAAGGCCATGACCCATCGGATCTGCCTCTCCGGTGAGCACGATTTGCAGGCTCTCCTGCGGCACAATCGCGCCGCCCCAATAGATCGAAGGCTCTAGCGCGATCGCCGGTGCATCGGTGCGCAGCCGCCAACGTTGACCGCCCGGCGTTTCGAGCAACGCCATTTGATGCTCGATGATCCGCGCGCGCACGCTCGGATGCAGATGGAAACGCGCGACATAGGGGATTGGCTTCTTCGCAAGCACCCGTTTCTCGCGCGTCGGGCGGATCATCTCGTCGATACCGCGCAGGTTCTTGCCTTCGTGATCCACGAACAGATAGCGCCGGTGCAGAAGCCCGAAGCGCTCGCGATAGCCGTCGTGACGGCCTTGGATGGTGATGCCGTTCTCATCAGAAGAGCGGCGCACTTCATCAAGCGTCGGTCCAACGAGACGCGCTGGCCCTTTGCGCCGGGATTCTTCGAACGTGGCCGAGAGCGCGTCGTCCAGAACCAGCGTCGAGTGTGCGTTGGTGGCGCGCGCCGCCATGCGTCCGGCGGGTTCGAGTTCGCGGGACGCACCGACATTGACGATCATCCGCTCGCTTTCACTTGAAAGCTCGAACGACAACGCGCTCGCGTGCGCACGTTCGGAATAGGCGAGCGGTGGCGCGCCGCCGACGTCGAACACGATGCGCAGCGGTCCAGCTTCTAAACGCTGGAAGCCGATATGATTGCCGAACTGGAAGTTCCGAATTTCGCCCCCCGCACGCGCCAGCACGGACTCGACCGACGCCGCCGATCCTTCCGAGCCGCCGTGAAAACACGCCAAGCCGCCGTCGCCGAGACGCAGCAAGCGCAGCATGTTGGCGAGCTTGCCGATCGCTTCCGAAATGGGTTGTGGTGGTTCCGCGTAGGCCTCGTGAACCGCCACCAGATCGTAGAGCGCTTCCGCCAGCGCTTCCGGTGAGCGCGAGAGATGACCGCCGTCCGGTAAGAATTGCTTGGCGCAGGCTTCGATCAGCAATTCTTCGCCCTGTTCAATCAAGCGCTCGGCTTCCGGAAAGCCTGCGGCTGAGGCCAGCACCAGCGCCGCGCCGGCTTTGATCGAGCCAAGGTGGCGCTCGCTCAACTCGCTCTGCGCCAGCATCAGCAAACGCGCTTGGCGCGCAGCCGATCGCATCAGCGCATCGCGCCGCTCAGGATCGCCGCGCTCGAACGCGGCGCGCCCCCAGGTCAACCATGCAAACAGCCGCTCCGCTGTCAGCTCTGGATCCCAAGCGAGATCGTCCCACTCACCGAACTCTTCGACCCACATGTCCACGAGATCGGCGATGCGGAGGTCGGCAGATGGGCCGACGGCAGCAAGATCGATCAGCCAAGAGAACGCATGCAGTCGCGCCGTGAAGTGTCGCGACGGTTGCGTCGCCGCCCACGGATTGGCGTGCTCCATCGGCAGGCGCTCCGCCGCGATGCGCCACACGCCGCGTCCGATTTCACGGCCGCGCTCGCGATCGCCGACGCGTGGGTCGTTGCCGAAGCGCTCGATGCGATCGAACGAAGCTTCGCCCAGGCGCATGCGATGAAACGGATTGGCGCGCCAAGTATCGTTGGCTGGGGCTGGCCGTTGCGGCCGGCGGGGAGGGGAAACCGGCGCCGCGTTGGACATCAGGCCGGGCTTCTAAGCTTTCGGATATTGTCGGCGTAAGCGGATTGATCGCCGGCGAACACTGCCGTCCCCGCCACTAGCGCCGTGGCGCCCGCTGCAATGACATGCGGCGCTGTCTTGGCGTTCACGCCGCCGTCGACTTCCAGGATGATGTCGCGGCCGGTCGCGTCGATGCGCTTCCGCACGGCTTCGATCTTCGGCAGCACGCTTTCGATGAAGCTCTGCCCGCCGAAACCGGGATTGACGCTCATGATCAGCACAAGGTCGACGAGATCGATGACATAATCTAGCACATCGACCGGCGTGCCCGGATTGAGCGAGAGCCCCGCCTTGGCGCCCGACGCCTTCACGGCCTGCAGCGTGCGATGCACGTGCGGCCCGGCTTCCGGGTGCACGGTGATGATGTCGGCGCCGGCCTCGCGGAAATCGTCGATGTAGGGATCGACCGGCGAGATCATCAAATGCACGTCGAGCGGCAGCTTGGTGTGCGGGCGGATCGCCTTCACCACGGCGGGCCCGATCGAGATGTTCGGTACGAAATGGCCGTCCATCACATCGACATGGATCATGTCCGCGCCTGCGGCTTCCGCAGCGCGAACTTCCTCACCCAGCTTTGCGAAATCGGCCGCCAGGATCGAGGGAGCAATCAGCGTTCGGCCCATGCCGCTTAGCTAGCCGCCAGGGCGCCCCGGCGCAATGGTTAGGCTTGCGCGTACGGTTATTGGCGCCCAAATCGACGGCTCGGGTCGGCGCGACGGACGGCGCTTAAAGGCTGATTGCATGAGCGCATTGTTTGAACCGCTGCGGCTGGGCGACCTTCACCTGCCCAACCGTATTTTGATGGCGCCGCTGACGCGCTGCCGCGCCATCGACCGGCGCATCCCCAACGAATTGATGCGCGATTATTATGTGCAGCGCGCATCCGCCGGTCTGATCATGACAGAAGCGACATCGGTCGTGCCGATGGGCGTCGGCTATCCGCACACGCCAGGCATCTGGTCCGAGGAACAAGTCGCCGGATGGCGCATGATCACGGACGCCGTGCATGCCGCCGGCGGGTTGATCATGCTGCAGCTCTGGCACGTCGGGCGCATCTCGCATCCCATGTATCTCGATGGTGAGCTGCCGGTTTCATCGAGCGCCATGAAGCCGGACGGCAATGTCAGCCTGGTGCGGCCTAAAGTAGAGTACGCGACGCCGCGCGCGCTGCGCACCGATGAAATCCCTGGAATCATTGAAGGCTATCGCAAGGGCGCGGAGAACGCGCAGCGCGCCGGGTTCGACGGCGTCGAGATCCACGGCGCCAATGGCTATCTGCTCGACCAGTTCTTGCAGGACAGCGTCAATCACCGCACCGACGCGTATGGCGGTTCACGAGAAAATCGCGCGCGTCTGCACCTCGATGTGGCCGACGCTTGCGTTTCGGTGTGGGGCGCTGGACGAGTCGCCATGCACCTCGCACCGCGCGGCGACAGCCATTCAATGGGTGACAGCGATCTCAGAGCCACGTTCAGTTATCTCGCGCGCGAACTCGGCAAACGGAAGCTCGCCTTCCTGTGCACGCGTGAGCGCGAAGGTCCCGACAGCATCACGCCGCATCTGAAGCGCGAGTTCGACGGGCCGATGATCGCCAACGAAGGCTTCGCACAGGAAAGCGGTGAAGCCGCGATCGCGCGTGGCGATGCGGACGGCGTGGCTTATGGCAAGCTGATCATTGCCAATCCCGATCTGGTCGAGCGCTTCCGCATCGGCGCGCCGCTCAACGAGTGGGACATGAAGACCTTCTACGCGCACGATGCCGGCGGCTACACGGACTACCCGGCGCTCGAGCGCACCAGCCTCACGGCGTAGAATCCGTCGAGCCCACCGATCTCGCTCCAGTGCGAGGGCAGTGTGCGGAGGTCGCCGTCCGGAGTGATGAAATCATCCGCGCCCTCGATCTCGCCGGGCGCAATCGGCGCGCGCGTCCAAGCGCCCGTCTTCAGCGCTTGTAATGCAATAGCTGGGCCTTCTTCCGGTTCGAGCGAACACACTGCGTAAACCAGCGTGCCGCCGGGCTTCACCATGGTTGCGGCGTGCGTGAGCAGGCGAGTCTGTAACTCCTCAAGTGATTGAACGTCGTTCGGCCGCCGCAGCCACGCGACATCGGGATGACGGCGGAGCGTGCCCGTCGACGTGCATGGCGCGTCGAGCAGAACGGCGTCGAACGGCTCTTTGATTTTCAGGGTCAGCGCATCGCGCGCCACGACGGTCGCTTCGAGTTTCGTTCGCGCCAAATTCTCACGCAGTCGTTGCAGGCGCTCGGCGGAGCGATCCACGGCCGTGACCCGTGCGCCTGCCGCTGCGAGCTGCAGAGTTTTGCCGCCGGGAGCAGCGCATAGGTCAAGCACGGCTTTGCCGCGCACGTCGCCGAGCAGTCGCGCCGGCAACGTCGCCGCGGCATCCTGGACCCACCAATCGCCTTCGGCGAAGCCGGGGAGTTGATCGACGCCACTGCTTTCGGCGAGGCGGACCGAGCCTGTGGGCGTTAGCGCCCCGCCAAGCTGCCGCGCCCACTCGGTTGCCTCGGCCCTTACACTCAGGTCCAACGGCGCCTCAGTCTGCAACGCGCGCGCAATCGCCGATGCTGTCGCTTCGACGTACGCTGCGCGCCAGCGCGTGTATAGCCAGGCTGGCAAATCCGTTCCCGGCGTCTGCGCTGCGAGCAGCGGCGCGCCATCGCGGGAGATTTTGCGCAACACTGCATTGATGAGCTTCGCGAACCCCGCCGCCTTGCGGAGCATGTTTGCCGCTTGAACCGTCTCGCCGACCGCGGCGTGCGGCGGCGTGTCCATCAGCAGCAATTGCGCTGCGCCGATGCGTAACATGGCGCGCCCGTGCGCTGCGGTTTCGGGCAACGGACGTTCTAGAAATTCAGCGATGATCGCATCGAGACCGCCAAGCCTGCGCAACGCCGCCGTCGCCATAGCCCGCGCGAATGCGCGGTCGCGTCCGGTGAGTGCGTTGAACGACGGGGTTTCGTTCAGCGCTTCATCCAGCGGCCGCCCTTCGTCGAGCACCGCCACCAAGAGCTCGCACGCCGCAACGCGGGCGTTCAAGGCCGCGCTGCAGTGTTGGTTGAGGACGGCGTGACTGCCGGCGTTGGCGTGACCGGGGCGTCGTTGTCTTGAATGTCAACCATTACCCGCCGCCAGTGTGTGAGCCGCAGCACCGCGCCGCCGGCGCTGAGCGGCGTCGTCACCCGCACCGGCGGTGCGAAGCGCGAATTCGGGGCCAGCGCAAACCAGATCTCGCCCTGCGGAATGCGCCGGTGACCCCAGCTATCTGTGCCTTCAAAGCCAGCCACCGCGACATACGCCATCGAACACTTCAGCACTTCGCCATCGTAGCCTGCGCTATCAAAATGGCCGCGGCTGCCGCCGCTCAGCTCCAAGCGATAGTAGAAGCGCCCGTCGAATGTGGGATACGAGCCCTGACAGCGTTGGTGCTCGCCCACATCGATCGCCATTGCTACCATGCTCGAGAGCGGATCGCGGGCCCCGCGCCGCTGTGCGTCGCTCGCGGGCGGCGTCCCCCACACACGGTAGGTAGGGTTGATCTGCGCCACCACCGCGCCATCTGCCGCCACGTTCATGGCGACGGTGCGATGTTTGCGTTCATAATGGTGGTCAAGGTCGTAGCGGCGCCAACTCACGCGGTCGCCGTCGATCAATCCGGAGGCCGAGGCCGCAAGGTTCATGTGCGTGAAAATGTTGAGCAGCCCGCCAGACTGCATCTGAGTTCGAATTTCATAGCTGCTGTCTTCGATCGTGGCGTCAACACTGATACCGCCGACCGGAATGATGCCGAGGGCGGCGCCCTGATATTGGAGTGAGAAGGTGTCAGCCGCGGCCGGCGTCGCAACGAGAGCGGCGAAGAGGGCGATCAGGCCGAGGCGCATTGCGCGCGAGCATAATGTTACACGCGCGTAAGTCCACCGCGCCGATCAGGCGCGCAGCAAACCTTGCGCAGGCCGAACGCTTGCGCTGTCGGGGAACACGGCGGAATCGAGCGCCGCGTTCGGCACGCGCAAATGGTCAGCCAGCACGCCCTTGATCACGGCGCGGATATCCACGGTCGGCTTCAAGTCGCGGTTCTGATAGAGCGCACCGCTGCTTAAACCCGGCCAATCCGCGAGCACCCGTCCGCCTTGCACAGCGCCGCCGACCAGGAACGCCGCGGCCGCGGTGCCGTGGTCGGTGCCGCTAGCGCCGTTTGGCGCGGCGGTGCGGCCAAACTCGGTGACGATGATCACCGCTGTATTCGCCCATGCCGGACCCATTTCGGTTTTGAACGCGCCGATACCATCGTCCAACAGGCCGAGATTACGCGCGAGCGCGCCTTGCGCCGCGCCTTGGTTGGCGTGCGTGTCCCAGCCGCCCATGTCCATGACCGCCGCAATCGGTCCGGACTGATCCTTGAGGAAGCGCGCGGCCACCTGCGCCAGCGGCGCAATCTGGCGATAGCCGCCGCCCGCACCGTTCATGCCCCCGGCGCCAGAATCCATCGCCACCGCGTTTGCGCCCATGGCCGCATGCAGCACGCCAGCGAGCTGCGGATCGCGCGCGTCGTAGAGCGCGAGCAGGCGCTGCACCGTATCGTCTCCCACGCTTGGCAGAACCGACGGCGACCATGTCGCGACCGGCGTCGACCCGCGCAGCACCAGCGGCGCCTGCGCCGAAAGCGCTACGCCCATGTCGGCGCGCGAATGCGGCAGCGCGCCTAGCGCGGCGTTGAGCCAGCCATCCGTGCGCGCAAACGCCGTCGCTGTGCCGCTTTCGAGCACGTTCTGCCCATCAAAGTGCGAACGGTCGCGATAGCCCGTCGCAGCCGCATGGACCGGGACGAGTTCGTGCGCATCATACATCGCCTTGAGCTTCGGCAAGCTCTTATGCAGCGCGAATGTGGAATCCAACGCCAGCACGTCGGCGCGCTGCAACGCCAAGCCGCCGCGAAGGCTTGCATAGCTCGGATCATTTATCGGCGGAACAGCGGCGAGGCCATCCATGGCGCCACGCAAGATGACAACGAGCAAACGCTTGTCCGTCGCCTGCGCCTGGCCAAACGCAAACACCGGGAAGGAGAGAGCTGCGGCGCCAGCAGCGCCGGCGAGGAGATGACGGCGGTTCAACATCTTTATCTCCGTTGCATCTCGGGGGCCGCGAACAGGATCGCCAAGCCTTGCTCAGGACTTTCCGCCCGCTGCACGGCCGTACGCGTTTCATTGCTCATCAGTGGGCCGAGGCTGGCTTCGCCGATCGACACGGGACTTATGTCGGCGCGCGCGAGCCGTTCGGCGAAACGTTGCGCGAATTCGAGGCGCTTCCAGACGAGGTCAGCTGTCAGCCATGCGTCGGAAATGTCTGCCCAACCATCCGGTCCGGGCGCCGCGTACGGCCGCTGACCCATCGCCATTAGTGCGCCGACGCCCGCGTTGGGCGGCAACGTCTGCACGTTCGCGGCGCGTAGCAAAGTCACGGCGTATTCTTCCGGTTGCTTGAACTTTGCGAACGGCGTCGCCCAGGCTTCAGGACTATCGACGACAGCCTCCATCGTCGCGCGCAGATCGCCGTCACTATGCGCAAACGCCCGCGCGACGCGATCGACAGCGGCGGACGGCGGCTGATCGGCAATGTAGTGGCGGCAGAGCTTGGTGGCGACGAATTGCGCGCAGGCTGGCCGCGCCGCCAAGTCGCGCAAGGCCGCTTCGCCTTGTTCGATGCCGCTCTGATTATAGGTTCGACCAAGCAGCGTTTTGGCGCCCGGCTCGTGCGCGTCGGGATCGAACTCGAACAATTGCTCGCCGCTGCGCGTACCGGCATCTTGGCTCACCAGCACGCGCAGATTAGCGCGCTGATAGGTCCAGCCGGTGATGATCGCTGCCAATGCCTGCACGTCGGCTTGGGTGTAGCCGCCACGCACGCCGAGCGTATGCAGCTCCATGATCTCGCGGCCGAGGTTCTCGTTGATGCCTGTCGGCCGCTGCCCGCCAGGCAGGCGCCGCGCGCGCTCAGGATGCTGCGCCGCTTCCGAGTGCGGGCCGATCGACAACCAATTGTCGAGATAAACGATCATGCCGGGATGCTTGCTCGATGCGAGCAGCATGTCGGCGAACTTCCCGCCCACGTGCGGGCGAATGGCGTCCTTCTCGAATGAGGGCGGCAGCGCGATGGCGGCAGGCTTAATGGTCGAGACAGTGAAGTGATTGGACCAGAAATGTACGAGCCGCTCGCGCACTGGCGCATCGGTGAGCATGGCCGCTTCTAGCCGCGCTTGAACGGCGTTCGAGACGCGCGCGCGAAAGGTCTGAACGAAGTCCTGTTCCGTCGTGAGTTGCTGCAACTGCTCCTGGCTGACGCCTTGGCGCATTGCTCGCTGTTCGACGCGCTGGGCGTTGCCGTTATTAAGCCGCCGCTGCACCAGCCAGCGTCCGAACGCCAGCAAATCGTCTTCCGCGGCGGGGAGCGCCGCGATTTGCGGCGGCAGCGCCTGGGTTGGCGCGAGCTGGCTCTTCACCCAGCCGCGCGGATCGCCGGCAATGGTGCGCAGTTCGCCTGGGCGAGGGCCAAAACCAAAACGGTGCGCCGCCAGTGCGGCTGCGTTCATGTCGGGCATGGAGGGCTCCACTCACTGCCTTTAACGCCAGTCGAGCGCAGCTCCGTCGCAAACGAAAGGGGCGCTCGCAGTGGAGCGCCCCTGAGATCGCAGATAGCGCCGCGCTTAGAGCGCGCGGACGTTCACTTCGGAGTTTTCGAGCGGCAGCTCCAGCACCATGCCGACGCGGCCAGCGCGGACGTCCTGGTAGCCCGTGGCGCGGGCTTCCGCGACTTGCATCTGCGCAGCCACTTCGTCATGTGCGCCCGTCAGCACCAGCATTCCAGCATTGGCCGCATGTGCTGACGCGGCCACTTGCGCAGCGGTCGCCATATCAGACTGATGCAATTGGCCCAGCTGTTCGCTGCGCGCGCCTTCGAGCACGACATCGGCGTTTGCCGCCGCCGGCGCATCGGCGATGCGGCCATCGCCCCCAACCACGATGGAGCGGCCGCGATAGTCGAAGCGGTAGCCAACACGGCCCGCGAACGCGTCTTCCTGGGTCGTGAATGCAGAGATCACAAGACCATCGGCTTCATACACGATCACCGAGCGGCCGGGTTCAGGCGAGGGACCCCAGGCTTGCAGACCGCGCTGCACGCCATCGAAGCCGGCAGCTTGGTTCAAGCCGTCTACCAGGCGCTGCGTTTCAGCTGGACCGTACACCGGCAGCAAACGGCTCGAGCGTTGGCCGTCGCCATACAATTCGTCGAGATCCGCAGTTTGCGTAAGGCCGGCGCTGGTGAGCAGCACAGCTTGCAGATTTTGCGTTGAGATGCCGTGCGAGGTGAGTGAGGAGGCCGCGCCCGAACCTGCATCGACGATGAACATACGGCCAGCGGCGACGATCGCCAGGCACGGCTTCTGATCGGTGCTGATTGCATTGGCTTGGCCGCACACGATCGCGCGCAACGCTGTCGTGCTGAAGAGGTCCTGGTTCGCTTCGGCTTGTTGCGCGCTATATGCCTGATACGCACGCGCGAGCGCTTCTTGGCCCTCCGGCGTTTGTGAGCCGAGCACCCAGCCGCCCCAGAACAATCCGGACAACGTCACGAAGACGACGGACGATTTTCCGATCGCGTTCATATTCCGACCCCGTTTCTCGCGCGCCACGGCGCGTTGACGTAAAACCCCATCGAACGTGCGTACCCTGCGTAATGATTCCCGCAAATCTGCTTAACAATGTCTTTCCACAGGAATGTGCGCACCAGCGGCAGCGGCTGCGAAACGACTGGAATTTCCTGGCAAAATCATCATCTTCGTTAACGGCGCCTGAGCGTGTGCGCCGCCACAATGGTTAACGGCGTGAAGCGCGTTTTGGTGTTCGATTCTGGCGTCGGCGGGCTCTCGGTTTTCGACGCCATTGCTGCGTCCGGCCTCGCACTTGAGCTCGATTATGTGGCCGACAACGCGTGGCTGCCCTATGGGCTGAAATCTGACGCCGATTTGCGCGCGCGTGTGCCCGCACTTCTCCACAGCATGGCGCAACAATGGGCGCCCGATCTTGTCGTAGTGGCGTGCAACACTGCGTCCACTATCGCGCTTGATGCGGTGCGCGCGGCGCTGACCGTGCCGGTCGTCGGCGTGGTGCCGCCGATCAAGCCGGCAGCTGCGATCACACGCACGGGCGTCATTGGCTTGTTGGCGACGCCCGCGACGGTGCGGCGCGCGTACACGAGCGACCTCATTACGCAATTCGCCGCCGATAAGCGCGTGGTGCGGTTCGGTTCGTCCGCGCTTGTGGACATCGCTGAACGCAAATTGCGCGGCGAGCCGGTGAATGCCGCGGCGCTCAAGTTGGAAATGCAGGGATTGTTCGGGGCGCCGGGCGGCAACGAGATTGATGTCGTCGCTCTCGCGTGTACGCATTTTCCACTGATTGCTGATGAGCTGGCAGCCACTGCGCCGCGCCAGTGTGTGTGGCTCGATTCCGGGGAGGCGATTGCGCGCCGGGTCGGCAATCTGCTGATCGCGGAGCAGGGCGGCGTTCGCGTGCGCCACGCCGGTTTCACGGACGGAACTGTAGTGAGTGCTCTGCGTGATGCGTTCAGCGCGCGTGGGTTTTCCACAGCCGCAGCGATTGGCCCGACGCCCGGTTTCGAAGCAACGCCGCTGAGCGTCAGCGCTTCTGCTTGAAAACGTGACCTTTTGGGAACGCCATCGTCTTCGTTCGCAGGCGCCGTGCCGCTGTGCATTGCGCGCCTATGTCGGAACGGTAACGATTTGCCCCAACGACGGTGACGGGGAGGCACATGGCCAGCGCATTCGGTGAGACGCCCCAAGGCCTCAGTTCGCAGATCACCAATCTGGCGGCGGTCTTGACACGCAAGGGCGGTCTCAAAGTGCCGCGCTATCAGCGACCCTACACGTGGTCCGAACGCGAAGTGCGCGAACTCATCACCGATCTCTGGGGCGCGTTCAAACGCAACCCGCGCGCGCCGTTCTATTTTATCGGCCAGATCGTGCTGGTGAAAAACGCCAAGGGCAATTTTGAGATTTCCGACGGCCAGCAGCGCTTGGCGACGCTGACGATGTTGATCGCTTACGTGCGCGACCGGCTTCCCCATCGCGCCAAGCAATACCAGCAGCTGATCATGGACGGCGATCGCGCCCGCTTGTCTTTGCGTGATGAGGACGCCGGGTTTTTCAGAGGCTTCGTGCAAGAGCCCGGCCGCATGGCTGATTTGGCCAAGCATGTGGAAACCGGGGTGGAGTCCAAGGATCTGTTGTGTGAAGCGGCGCAGATGATCGATTCCGAACTGCAAGGCACGTCGGATGGCGATATCGATGCGTTCTTCTCTTACGTCGCCAGCAATTGCACGCTGAATGTCGTCGACGCCAGCGCGCGCGGCTGTGCGCAGACCGTCTTCAATACGCTGAACAAGCGCGGCTCGCCGCTGTCGGGCGCCGACATCATCAAGAGCGAACTGATCGAGAATTCCGGCCTCGACAACACCAAGGCTGAAGCGGCAGCGCGCAAGTGGGAGCAGATCGAGGCTATGTTTGAGCGTGGCGACTTCGCGCACTTGCTCTACATGATGCCCACGCTGCTCACCGGCGAAGTGATGCGCTCGCCGGATGATCTCGAACAATTTCTCGGCGCCATAAAACGCTCGGGCGGCGTGCACTCGTTTCTGTTCGAGAAGCTGCCCAACTACGCCGACGCACTGCGCGCGATCTTCAGCGATTCTATCGACGCCGGCAAAGCCAGCGCCGATGTGAACCGGCGTGTGCACATGATGAAGCAGGTGCAAGACTGGGACTGGGCGCCGACGCTCATCGCCTTCCTGGCCGAACACGGCAGCGATCACCGCCGCGTGCCGGCGTTCGTGCAGGCGCTCGACAGGCTCGTATTCGGCGCCGAACTCGCCGCCGTCGATGGGCGCCAACTTGGCGGGCGCTACAAGCGCATCATGCAGGCCATGGGCGACGATCGTAAGCTCTACGGACCGCAAGGCGTGTTCGAACTCACGCCGTACGAGCACGGCCGTTTTATCGAGACGCTCAATCGCACGCGCAAGCGGGATCGTTCGCGCCGACTGCTGATGTTGCGCATTGAGGCGGCAATGCCGAACGGCCATAGGCTGAGCATGAACGACGACGTGACGGTTGAGCACGTGCTGCCGAAGGCGGGCAGTGCGTGGTGGAATCAACTCTTCCCGGACGAGAAGCTGCGGACCGAATCCTCGAACCTTCTCGGCAATCTGACTCTTGTTACCCACGACCAGAACAAGCGCGCCGACAACAAATCGTACGCCGACAAGCGCGAGGTGATCTTCAACACGTCCGGCGCGCCCATCCACGCACTGTCGCGCGACATGGAGCCGGTCGCGGAATGGACACTGGCGGCGATCGAAGATCGCCAAGAACGCTTGATCCGCATTCTCTGTGAGGATCTGGGGCTGATCCGCCGTGAAGGCGCCGGCAGCCAGGCCGCCTGAGAGCCGCATTAACCTCTCGCTAACGGATTCGCGGCACGCCTTAATTCTGTGTTTAGAGTTGGGGCGAAAAGCGCCATGTCGTTGCTCTATGCGGTGGTGTTCGCGAGCCGCTGCCGATCCAATCATCATCGTTTGGCGGTCGACGCCCTGCGGCATCTGCAATCGCCGGACGCGGGCGACTGGCAGGATTTGCTGCTCCATTATCAGGAAGATTATCTCGCCGGCGCCAAGGCGCCGGACGACGAGTTCAAGGATTTCAAAAATCACGTCCTGCATGTGCGCGACAACAATTGGGGCGGCGCCATTGAGGCGTGCGAGGAATGGTATCGCCGCGCGGTGAACGCGCTGCGCGAGAAGGACTGGAAACAGGCGGCGTGGTGCGCCGGCGTGATGAGCCACTATTACGTCGATCCGCTGCAGCCGTTTCACACGCACCAAACAGAAGAAGAGAACGTCATCCATCGCGCGGTGGAATGGAGCTTCTCAAAATCGTACGGCACGTTTCAGAGCATCCTCGAAGCCAATGGCGGCTATCCTTCTATCACGGTTCCGGAGGGGGAGGATTGGCTGGCGCAAATGGTGCTCGCCGGCGCCAAGGCGTCGAACCCACACTATGAGTTGATCATCGAGCACTACGACCATGCCGCTGGCGTGAAGGATCCTCCGGCAGGTTTGGACGACACGTTGCGCGAAACCATTGCCGGCCTGATCGGCCATGCTGCGGTTGGTCTGGCGCGCATCTTGGATCGTGCGTTTGCGGAAGCGGCGGTGAAGCCGCCGAAGGTCGGTTCAAATTTGCAGGCATTCTTCCTGGCCACGGAGATGCCGATCCAAGCGGTGCTGAAGACGATCGGCGATGCGAATGCGCGGCGCGAGGTTGAGGCGCAGTACGAGGAATTCCGGCGCACCGGCAAGGTGCGCAACACGCTCGGCGAAGACGATAAGGCCGTGCGTGAATTGTACGCGACAGAGGTTTTGAAGACGCCCATCTCATCGCTTGATGCGAAATGGCCGCGTGAGATCGGCGCGAAGTCGGCGAGTGTCGCGAAGCTGCTGCCGCGCCCTGCGCCATTGCCTAAGCCGAAGGCTGAGTCTTCGCCGGGCCCTGTGCTCGTGCGCGCAGAACCGCCGCCAATGCCGCGCCCAGTGGTGTGCGCAGTGGAAGATGAGCCCGTCGCTGAGGCGCCGCCACCAGCGAAGCCGGCGCGGGAGCCGAAGATCAAGCCGGAATTGCCGGAGGGCGCGCCGCGTCCGCGGGTCGAGAAAAATCTGCCGCGCTTCACGCTGAACGAAGACGCGCCGGTGGAGAAGGCGCCGTCGATTGGGCCGAAGACCGCGAAGCGTTTGGAAGCAGTGGGCGTGCGCACCATTGCGGATCTGCTCGCCGCGGCGCCGGACGAGAAGCAACAGCAGATCGGCGCGCGCCACATCTCGGCGCAGACCATCCGCGATTGGCAGGCGCAAGCGTTGCTGGCCTGCACCGTGCCGGGCTTGAAGTCGCGCGAGGCGCAAGCGTTGGTGGCGTGTGGCGTTCGTGACGCGGAAACGCTGGCCGAAAGCGATGCGGAGCATTTGGTTGAAGGCATCGCCAGCTGGGGGCTCTCGGACGAAGGCGCGCGTGCTTGGGGCTCTGCGCCTGCACCCAGCGTCGACGACGTCGCAACCTGGATCGAGCGCGCGAAGCGCGGTGCGAAGAGGACCGTTGCGGCCTAAATCCGCATCAGCGTCAGCACGATTGCAGCGATCAGCACCGGCGCGATGAAGGCGGTGAGGCCGGAGGCGACGATGCGCGCGGTCTTCACCACGCGGTGGCCGGTGATGGGACGATCTTCGCGCGGGGCCAACGCGAACTTGCATAGAAACGCAAATGCGCCCGCGACGGCAGCGACCGCCGCACCGGCGACTGCCCCCGCCATCAGCGCGGCGATGCCGGAGGCGATGGCGATCAAGCCGAGAATGCCGTGACCAGCATTCATCACGTGCTTGACCAAACGCTCGGCGCGGCCGGGGTCGAATTGTTTGAACGCCACCGGCGAGACCACGAACGAGAAGAGCACGATCCAACCCAGCGAGGCGCCGGCAAGGATGATGGCGAAGGCTTGCGCGAACTGTTGCATGGGAAGCGTGCCTAACATGAGTCGGGCTGCGGGATTTGAACCGGCGCCGAATTGATCGCAGCGTTTTCCGTCAGGCGTGGTGTGTTGGCGGCGGCAATCGAGCGCTCGAGCATCGTGCGCCATTGTCCGTTAGTGAGTGGCTCGTAGCGAGGCTTGGGCGGTCCGCCGGGCGAGTCCACGGCTTTGCGGGCTTGTTCGAGTGCTGTTTCGGCGCGCTGGCGCACCATGTCCTGCTTGCGGCGACGTTCGGAGTGTGTCGCTTCGAGATGCATGAGGCGCTGGGCGAGCAACGCGGCGCGGCCAGCGTTGGTGAGCGCGCCAGATTGCAAGTGTCGCGCACAGAGTGAGAGGGCTGCGTCGCTGGCGGTTGGGGTGAGATGGCGATCGCGGCGGCGCTGCGACCAATCATTGTGTTCTGACATTTTTGACTCCAGGCGCGGCCTCGCTTCGCCGCTTTGCGTTTCGCAAAAACGGAGGGCGGAGACGCTGGGCCCGCACGCTTGGGTGCGAAGAGAAAAGGGAAACAGCGAGCGAGCCCGGCGTCTCCGCGATTGTTGGC
>JBAQGO010000109.1:0-5865 GCA_049287825.1 Vitreimonas sp.
TCCAACGACGGTGTGAAGATCGACCTCGTGGTGCGCGGCATTTGCTGTTTGCGCCCCGGCGCGCCCGGCATGTCGGAGAACATTCGCGTCAAATCGATCGTCGGGCGGTTCCTTGAGCACTCGCGCATCGTTTGTTTCGGCAACGGCGCGAAACTCCCCAATCCGAAGGCCAAGGTGTTCATCTCCTCGGCCGATTGGATGCCCCGGAACCTGGAACGGCGCGTCGAGGTGATGTGCCCGGTTGAAAATCCCACCGTTCACCAGCAAGTACTCGACCAGATCATGGTCGCCAACCTCAACGATGAGGCGCAGAGCTGGTACATGGACGCCGAAGGGGGCTTCAAACGCGTCGACGTTTCCAAACTGGACGAGCCGTTCTCAGCGCACGAATATTTCATGCGCAACCCGAGCTTGTCGGGGCGCGGTCGCGCGCTCAAGGGCAACGCACCCGTGGCGTTCGACCATATCGGCGCGCGTTTCAAATAGGTGAGCCATGAGCGGGCGCGGTCAGCGCGCCCTCCGTGATGGCGAGAACGCCGCCGTCATCGATGTCGGCTCCAACTCCGTGCGTCTTGTCGTCTATCGCATCGACGGCCGGGCGATGACGCCGATCTTTAATGAAAAGGTCATGGCGGGCCTCGGGCGCGACTTGGCGCGCACCGGTAAACTTGCAGAAGCTGGCGTTGAGTCCGCGACGCACGCGCTGCGCCGCTTCTCAATTTTGCTGGAAGCGGGCGGCGTCGAAAGTATCTTCGCTGTCGGCACAGCAGCTGTGCGTGAGGCCAAGGATGGGCGGGCGTTTGCAAAAGCCATCGAAGCCGAAACCGGCATCACGTTGCGCGTGCTCGACGGCGCCGATGAGGCGCGCTTGTCGGCGCTCGGCGTCAGCGCCGGCGCGCCCGACGCGAAGGGCATTGTCGGCGATTTGGGCGGCGCCAGTTTGGAGCTGGTTGAGATCAGCCCCAAAGGGCCAGGCCGCGGCGAGACGTTTCCGCTCGGCCCACTCACCCTCGCCGACGATGACGGCTTCGACTATGCGCGCGTAAGCAAAGCGGTCGAGAAAGCACTCGGCGACACCAAACTGCTCTCCAAGCGGGGCGGCGATTTTTACGCTGTCGGCGGCGCGTGGCGCGCCTTGGGCCGCATCGACATGACGATGCATAACCATCCGCTCGGCGTGCTCCACTATTACGAAATGTCGCGCGCCGATGTGCTGCGGCTTGCCGATGTCGTGCGCAAGCAGAGTCGGCGTTCGTTGGAAAAATTGGAAGAATCTGCCGCGAAGCGCTCGGAAACCTTGCCATACGCCGCTGTAGTGCTCGAACGGCTGATGATCGAAGGACAATTCGAGCGCGTCATTGTCTCGGCGTTTGGCTTGCGCGAGGGCGTGTTGTTGGAGCACATGAGCGCCTCCGCACTTGCGGTGCACCCACTGATCGCAGCAGCTGAAGCGCTGGCCGGTCGCTGGACGCGGTCCGGGCAGTTCGGCGTCGCCATGGAAGAGTGGATGGCGCCCATGTTCAAAGGGCAGCCGTTTGTCTTTCCCGAAAAGCGTGAGCGCGTTCTGCGTGGTGCGGCTGCGCGGCTGGCTGATGTCGGCGGGCCGCTACATCCAGATCAACGCATCGAAATCATGTTCGATCTCATCCTGCGCGCACCGCTCGCCGCCATCAGCCATGAAGAGCGCGCCTTTCTGGCTGCCGCGATCCACCACCGCTACACCAAAGCGCCGCCTCGCCATGCCGACGCCTATTTGCGGCTCCTGAACGAAGAACAGCAAGCCGCCGCCGCCGCGCTTGGCTCGGCGCTCCGGCTGGGCGTCGATCTGTCCGGGCGCAACGAGACTTTGCTCGCTTCTTTTGAGATCGAAGCAGTTGACGGCAAGCTGCTGCTTCGGGTGAAGAAGAAAGTCAGTGAACTGGCGACCGAAGCGGCGCTGCGCCGGCTCGATGCCGCCGCCGAAGCGCTCGGTCTCACTGCGGAGACGAAGATCGTATGAGTGATGCCCCGCCTGACCGCCTTTCGGTCGATCCCGACAGCCCGTTCCACGACGCCAAGCTCCTGGAGCGCGGCATCGGCGTGCGTTTCCGTGGCGCCGAGAAGAACAACGTCGAGGAATATTGCGTGAGCGAAGGCTGGGTGCGTCTGGCTGTGGGAAACACCCTGGACCGCAAGGGAAAGCAGTTGACGATCAAGTACTCTGGCCCGGTCGAACCGTATTTCAAGGACGCTTAAGCAACTGCCCGCCGCCGCACGGCGTGCTACAGAGCGGCGGTGAGCGAGGACCTAGGCCCCAAGAAGCTAGCGGCGATCATGTCGATCGACGTGGCTGGCTACTCAGCGCTGAGCGAGATCGACGAGGTCGGCGCCGCCGATCTGGTCGCGCGGTTGCGGACGCTGCTTGCGGAAGTGGCGCCGGCCCAAGGCGGGCGCGTCTTCAACACGGCAGGCGACGGCTTTATGCTTGAATTCGCCAGCGCCGCAGGTGCGCTCAATGCGGCCGAAACTGTGCGCGCGGGCGTCAGCCGTGAAGCGGTGCGCGTTGGCGTGCATGTCGGCGACGTGATCATCGCCCCGAGCGGCGACCTGCTCGGCCATAGCGTCAACATCGCCGCGCGGCTCCAGCAGCTCGCGCGCCCGGGGTCGATCCTGGTTTCGCTCGATGTGCGCCGTGCGGTTCGCGGGAGGCTCGCTAACCGTTTGCACCCCGCTGGTTCCGTGCAGCTCGACAAGATGAGCGAGACGCTCGACATCTTTACCCTCGAAGCCGTAGCGGCTGCGCGTGCGCGCTCGAAGAAGGCCGAACCGATTCTTGCGGTTCTTCCCTTCGACAATGAGAGCGACGAAGCCGAGATGGAATATTTCTCCGAGGGCGTCGCCGACGAAATTATCATGACCTTGATGCGCCAATCGCGCCTCAAGATCATCGGTCGCACCTCGGCATTTCAATTCAAGGAAGACAGAAAGCGTGACGCGGCCGCCGCACTAAACGCGACACATGTTCTCGACGGCGCCGTGCGCTGCGGCGGCGCCAAGCTTCGCGTCAGCGCCCATCTGATCGAGACTTCGAGCGGCATGTCGCTTTGGAGCGAACGCTATGAAGGCGACCGCACTGATGCGTTTGCGCTCGAGGACGCGGTCGCCGCCAAAGTAGCTGCGGCGCTCAAGCTTTCGTTCTACCGGACAGAGCGCGCCGCCAACGCCATCGATCCCGCGGCTTACGATCTCTATCTGCGCGCGCGTCAAATCTGGCTGATGCTCGACGACGTAGACGAAGAGCAGGCGGCGATGCTGTTGGAGCGCTGCGTCGCGCTCGCGCCTGACTTCGCGCGAGGCTGGGCCTCGCTGGCCAGCGTGTACGCGTTCTTGTTGCCGCGCGACCGCGACATGATGGGCGAACCGCGCCACGCCGCCGCAATGGCCGCAGCACAAACCGCGCTCGACCTCGATCCTGATTGCGCGCAAGCTTTCGCCGCGTTGGCGCTGCTGAAGCCCGGCTTTGGCGAGTATGCCGAAAAGCTGCGCCTCACCGACGAGGCGCTAGCCCGCACGCCCAACGATCCCGCGTTTCACATCGCGCGCGCCGCTTGGCTCTACGGCGTTGGTCGCGCGCGCGACGCTGCCGCCGCGCTCGAAATCGCCAGCCTGCTTGAGCCGCTCGGTCCCGCCGTTGAGGGACTGCGCGCGAGCCTGATCATGTCGCGCGGCGAGGTGGAGCCGGCGCTCGATATTATGAGCGGCGCCTGGGCGCGCTGGCCAGACTCCGCATTCTCTTGGTACATGATGTGGGTCACGCTTTGCGCTGCGGGCCGTCTCAACGAAGCCGAAGCATTGGCTGATCCAAGAGCCGCACCGCGGCGCGGCGTCAGCCGTCACGACCTACGCATCCTCAAACAATACGTGGGTGTGCTCCGTCTTTCCGCCGGCGAACGCCGCGCTGCCGCAGACGCCATTTTAACCAGTCTGGCGCGCTCGACCGCGCCGCTATCGCTCACCAGCTGCATGCTGGCGGCGCGCTTTGGCTGTGCCGACCGCGCCTTCGACTTGATCAATCGCGCTCTCGATCGCGGCCGCCCGTTGCGCGCCGACGCGCACGATGGATTTGGCATGGCGCGAGCGCAATCGTCACTCCAACTCTTTGTTCACAATGGCGGCGAGCCGTTCTATCGCCATCAGCGCTTCCCCAAGCTCTGCGCGCGTTTGGGGTTGGCCCAATACTGGATTGAAACCGGCTATTGGCCCGATTGTGCCGCCGACGTGGACTACGATTTCAAGGCTGCGTGCCGCGAAGCGATCGGCTCATAGTTCTTCGATCGCGACTTTGCCGTTCTCAAGCTTTAACGCGATACTGCCGTGCTTCAGCGCCAGCGCGCGCTCGCCGAACACTTTGCGCCGCCAACCCTTCAGCGCTTCGACATCGGCTTCGTCGCTCGCGGCAATCGCTTCAACATCGGAAGCCGAAGCAATGAGACGCGGCGCCACTTGGTGACGGTCTGCCTCAAAGCGCAGCAGCACCTTCAGCAATTCTACCGTGGGTCCGACGCTGGAAGGCAGCGGCGGTGGCCGCTCATGCTTGTAAACCGGGCGTTTTGGATCGGCGAAGGCGCGATCCAGAGCTTGCAGCAAATCCTGCGCGCCACGGGAATTGCCAAATCCACGCGGCACCGCGCGCATGCGATCAAAGTCCGAGGCGGTTTTTGGGCGATGCTCAGCGATCTCGTAGAGCGCTTCGTCTTTCACCACGCGCCCACGCGGCACGTCACGCGATTGCGCCTGCCGTTCACGCCACGCCGCGGCCGTCTGCAGGCCAAGCACGTAGTCGGGCGTCGTCTTGCGCAGCTTCAAACGCTGCCAAGCCTTTTCAGGCGTGGTGTCATAGATCTCAGGGTCGAGCAGCTTGGCGTGCTCCTCATCCAACCAATCCAGCCGCTGCTCACGCTCAAGCTTCTCATGCATGCGCGGATACAAGTCGCGCAGGTGCGTTACGTCCGCGACCGCATACGCGAGCTGCGCGTCGGAGAGCGGCCTTCGGCTCCAATCGGTAAAGCGCGAAGACTTGTCCAAGCGCCGCTTCAGCATTTGCTGCACCAACGCGTCGTAAGCAATCGAGTCGCCATACCCGCACGCCATCGCCGCAATCTGCGTATCGAACACTGGATGCGGCAGCGCCTCGCCGAGCTTCAAAAAGATTTCCAAATCCTGCCGGGCCGCGTGGAAGACTTTCAGTATCTTCTTGTTGGCCATCAGCTGCAGGAAGGGCTTCAGGTCCAACCCTTCCGCCAGCGGATCGATCGCCGCTTCCACACCCTCAGCCGCCGCCTGCACCAAGCAAAGCTTTGGCCAGTAGGTGGTTTCGCGCATGAACTCGGTGTCGACCGCGACGAAGGGCTGCGCCGCCAGTTCGCGGCTCAGCTCTTCCAGTTCCGCGGTCCTGGTCACCACGCGCATGAATGGCTGAGTGGGGTGTGCCGCAGGCCGGGTCAAGGCGAACGTGGAACCGGGCAGGCCGGAACCAGCCTAAAGCAGCGTCCCTTGCACATTAGCATCCACAACGCCGCTCAAGCTCCCATCGTCTTCGCGCGGCCCAGTGAGAACATTTGACATTCGGGCGGGATCAAATGGCCGCGCCAGTTTCAGCGCGTCGTCTTCGGACCCATTCATCCATTGATCCAGGTCATCGCCTGTCAGCATCACCGGCATGGCGGCAGCGTGCACCGTCTTGGTCAGCGCGTTGGCTTCGGTCGTGAGAATCGCGAACAGACGGTGCTTGTCTTCTTCCTTGCCGCGCACGCCTTCCCACGGCCGCCAAATTCCCGCGAAGCAGAAGAGCGGGCGCTCGGCGCCGAGCGCGAACCAATGCGCCAC
>JBAQGO010000110.1:0-7463 GCA_049287825.1 Vitreimonas sp.
CGGCTCCGCTGGTGAACACCAAGACATCGGCGCCATTGCCGCCCAACACATTGGCGAGATCGTCGCTGGCGTCCCAGAAAATCGTGTCGTTGCCGTCGCCACCGTCCATCTTGTCGGCGCCTGCGCCGCCGTCGAGAGTGTCGTTGCCGGCCCCGCCGATCAAGGTGTCGGCGCCGCCATTGCCATTCAGAACATCGTCAAACGCGTTGCCTACGAGCGTGTCGCCAGCCGATCCACCCGTCACGCTAAATTGCTCGGCGTATAAGGCGATGATTCCTACACCGCTCCAGCTCACGTCAACCCGCAGACCTGTGCGCGTGATAAGGTCGGCGTCAGAGTACGCCATTGTAATCGGCGCAGCGACTGCGCTGAGATCAAGTACGAGCCGGTCTGTGCCAGCGCCAGCGCGCCAAATAGATCCGTAATTGACATCGTTGGCGAAGACCTGGTCATTCCCGGATCCCGTTTCCAAATCGAACATCTCAACGTTTTGGACGTGAGCACCGGAAGAGAACGTCACTCCCGTCGAACTCGCTGCTTCCGCCGCCATGAATGTTATAGGCGCGGTTTCACCGCCAAAATATAAGACGAACTTGTCGCGCCCATCACCGCCGTCAATGAAGTCCGCAGCAGCGATAGCAGTGCCGTTTCCACCATCAAGGACATCGTCGCCGGCCTCACCGAGTATTGTGTCAGCGCCAAGATTGCCCTCGATGCGATCGTTTCCTGCGCCTCCCCTCAAGGTGTCGTTGCCATCTCCTCCGCTCAACTGGTCGTTCCCAGCTCCCCCGTCTATGACATCGTCGCCGCCGCCCCCAAAAATCACATCGTCGCCACCATTACCGGAAAGGGTCTCTGCCAGATTGCCGCCTCCGATTTGATCGCTACCAGATCCCCCTCTTACGTCGGCCGCCTCGACTCCGGAGAGCGACACCATTCCGCCACCCGAAATATGAATGAGACCAAGTCCGACGTCGGTGTCGGACGTTACGCTGGAGAAATCGACAATGATCCGGTCACTTCCAGCCCCGGCAAACCAGTAACTCTGACCGGATATATTTCCCGCAACGAGCAGCGTATCGTCACCCGCACCCGTTTGAAGCTGGAAGGCCTCGGTATTCCGTATGCTGCCGCCGGCGATGTTGAAGCCGGCGCCACTTGCGGCCAGCGCCATGTCATAAACGATCGATGCGTTGGTCGACGACAAATCTAGCTGGACGAAATCAGCACCTGCACCACCGTCGATCGTGTCACCGGCCTTCGCCATGAGCGTGTCGTCGCCCGCGCCACCAAGCAAGGTGTCAGTCCCGCCGCCTCCCGACAATGTATCGTTGCCGTCGGAACCGTTGAGGAGGTTGGAGGCGTCATTCCCGATAATAAGGTCGTTGCCACTGCCGCCGACAGCGTTTTCGATAACCACACCTGCCGCAATTGTGTAACCGCCAAGCGCACCACGTGCGTAGGATACAAAGCCGCCTCCACCCGGTGCGCTCAGCAACGTAGCCGCATGCAGGTCGATGACGGCGTTGCGCGCGCCGCTGTAGCTGATGGTATCGACCCCGCCAGTATCCCAGATTGCGCTATACGATGAACTTGCGTCGCTAATTGTGTAAATGGTGTTGCCAGAATTGCGTGTTGCGTTCGCACCGTACAACATCTGGAGATACGCAATATCGAGCGCCATCGGTGACGCTGCATAGCCTTGCGTGAAATTTACGGGCGCACCATCGGGACCAAGTGGCCAACCGTCGTTATACGACATGATGGTGAACACTTGCTGGTTGAGGGCGAATGTCCCGTACGAGTTAAACGCGTCAAGCACGCCTTGCATGACTTGGTTGTCGCCACCGTCCAATTGAGGGTGATCGAGCCCAAGCGCGTGCCCAACTTCGTGAATAAGAACTGAGTAGCCTAGACCTCCAGGGGCGAGACCCGCAGTCGACCAGCCCGGCGCATCTGGTGCGAACTCAAGATAAGCTACGGAAGCATCGGGCCAGGTCTGGCCCAGAACGCCGTCCGGCAAATCCGACAGCGTGAAGACAAAATCAGCTGTCGCCGCTGAAGCGGCTAGCGAGAACGTGAGGTTGGCGACATTCGAAATCGAACCCAGCGCGGACAGCACAGAGGCCTGCTCGGCAGATGTCCAACTCCGCAACGCCGTGCCCGACGGTCCAAACTGTTGACCCGTAGTCGCGAAATAGATGCTGATCGAATTGGTGTGAAAAGTGAAACCGAGATCAATGGTATTAAGAGGATCTTGTGGGGGACCGCTGGCGGCAGCAATCGTGTAATCACCCGTCGCATTGCCGAGCCCTTCGGCGGACAAATAATATGTTCCGCTGAATGTCGCCGTGAAATGCATCAACGCATTCACGCCGTCGCCGCCATCGTCATCAATTGACAATAGCTGACCTGAGGGTCCGTAAACCTCCAAGAACGGATCACTTAGCGCGCTCGCGCCGGCGCCGGTGACCGAGAAAGCGTAGCTATGGCCCGCTTGGAGCGTCACGGCGAACCAGTCGTGATCGCCAGCTAGATCGATTGTGCTGTTGACTGATGCGCCATCGACAATCAGAGCGCCGGTTGTGGAGGTGTTGGCCGCGATTGTATCCGGATTGATGAAGGCGGAACTAATAAGCAGGTAGTCACCCACCGTTGAGCCATGTCCGCTGGCGCCGAGATAATACGTTCCGGAAAACGTGGGGATGAAATTACTGATGAATGCGTCTTTCACCAGGCCAGGTTCATCGTCGATCACCAGAGCGACGCCGGCAGAGTTGTAGAGCGTCAGGACAGCGTCAACAGTGTCCAGCCTTACCATGCTGAAGGAATAGACAACGCCAGCGGTGAGCGTAACGCGATACCAATCTTGATCGCCAGGCGTATCAATGGCGCCCAGCCCACGGCCAGGCACAGCCAAGACTTCGGTGGTCGTGATATTGCCTGGTACTGAGTCGGAAAGCGGGCCTTGGTGATTAAACCCCATGGGCCAAAGGTCCACGTCCGTGCCTAAGAATTGTCTCGGACGCATAGCTCAAAAACCCCCACCGAGTTCTTTCCCTATCCCTCCCTTTTCTGGTCGTAAAGTCGCCGTGTCAGGCATGCCGAATATTAAGCGCAGGTGCGCGGCTAGTGAGGATTTCAACGAATAGGTCATGTCAGTCCAGGTGGAGCACTGAGCTCGAGCGTCTATGCAGAGACACGCTCGGCCCCCAGTGTCCGCAATGGGCCAAGAGCGGATACCGCTCAGAATGCAGGGGCTCGTTCCGTCACCGCGACCGTCCGCGCGCACTCACTTGCCAAATGTCGATCAGCGTGCCGTCGCGGACGATGTGATAGGCGTCGTACAGGTTTACCGTCGGATCGCAATGCGGCGGCGACAGCACGACGCGATCGCCCACTTTAAGCCCATGGCCGCCGATCAAAGCGCTGTGCTCGTCGCCCATGAAGAAGAACGCGCACTCTTTCGGCGCGCCCTCGACAATCGCCGGCGAGCCGCCATCGGTGGAGAGCGCTTTGAAGCCGGCGTCGAGCGTGGCCATGCCCGGCGCATTGGCGCTGATCACATGCGTGTCGACCAGCAGCGCGTTCTCGAACGGCGCGACGCCATCGCCGGCGAGATCGCAATCGGCGTATTGCTTGTCCATGAACACATAGGAGCCGACTTGCAGCTCTGTGAACACGCCGAGCGCCGCATCGATGCGATGCGTGCCAGTGCCGCCGCCGCTGACGATCGCGGGGGCCAGATCGGCGGCGACCAGCGCATCAATCACCGTGCGCAGATACGCCGTACGCTCCTCAATCGCCGACCGTCGTTCGGCAAAGCCTTCAATGTGCTGCTGCGCGCCGCAATAGAATTGCACGCCCGCATAGCAGAGCGACGCGGCGCTTTTTATTTGCCGCGCCAGCGCAACAGCCGCTTCGGGCGAAGCCACGCCAGTGCGATGAATGCCTGGATCGATATCAACCAGCACCGGCAGCGGTTTTGCCACGCCTTTGAACGCAGCCGCCAAAGCATCAACGTTGTCCGGATTGTCCGCAGCGACCGCCAGCCCCGAGATCTTTTCATGCAACGCCACGAGACGCGCAATCGCCTGTGGCGTCACCACTGGCGAGGTGATCAGGATCGTGTCGACGCCACCTTCCGCCAGCGCTTCCGCTTCTCCCAACTTCGCGCAGCAAACCCCAAGCGCACCCGCCTTCAGCTGCAGCTTCGCGACATCGGCGCTCTTATGGGTCTTCGCGTGCGGGCGCAGCGCCACGCCGCTGGCTTTCGCGAACGCCGCCATCGCCGCGATGTTGCGCTCAAGCGCATCGCGATCGATCACCAAGGCCGGCGTGTTGAGCGCCGCGCGCGACCCTTGTTGCCCAATCAGATGCCGATGCAGATCGATATCGCCGCCCATCACGCGCCCTCCACTCCGAACAGCGACGCCAAGTGATCATTCGCAAACTTGCCTGCCGGATCATGCTCAGCGCGCACCGCGCGGAACGCCGCGGCCTTCGGATAAAGCTGATCGACGTCGCGCGCATTCAACGCATGGCGCTTGGCCCAGTGCGGCCGCCCGCCATGCGCACGGAAGATCGGTTCGATGTCGGCGAAGAAATCACGCCACGGCATCTTCGCGTATTGGTGCACCGAGATCGACAAGCACGGCCCGTTGTTCATCGGGCTCATCCAGATGTCGTCCCCAGCCACGGCGCGAAACTCAAACGGGAACGTCACCGGCAGCTCGCGCTTGCGGATCCAGGCAGTCGCCTCGCGCAGCGCCGCCCAGCCGCTTGCGTACGGCATCTCATATTCCATCTCCTCGAACCGCACCGTGCGGTCCGACGGAAAAATCTGATACGCCGGCCCCACGCGACGCTGCCGCACGCCGCGCCCGACGATCAGCGGCTGCAACCGCTTGGTCATCCACGGCGCCAATGTGCAGACATCACACACCATGCGAAACAGCCGGTCGTCCATATCGCTCAGCCGCTTCAGCTCGCCCTCGCCCGGCGCCGGGTTCAACATTTTCAGCGCAACGTTTTCGCCATACGGAAACACGAAGAACTCGACGTGCCGGTTGGCCGCCACCAAGGCTTCCCACCGCCCCGCCACGTCCTCGAACGGATGCGACTCCACTTTCTCTTCGAGATGATAGGCCGGCAGCACATCGATCTCTATGCGCGTCGCGACGCCCAGCAGGCCAAGCGACAAGCGCTGCGCCTGAAACAAATCCGACCGTTCGTTCGCATTGCACGTCACGACAGAGCCATCCGCCAGCATCAAACGAAACGCGCGCGCAGCCGTGGAGAGCGAACCGAGCTGCAAGCCCGTGCCGTGCGTGCCCGTCGCGATCGCGCCCGCCAGCGCTTGCGGATTCACATCGCCCTGATTGATCAGCGAGACGCCCTTATCCCACAGCGCCGCCGTTAGCTTCGCCAAGCTCCAGCCAGCGGGGCACCACGCGCGCGTTTTGTCGGCGCTCAGTTCGATCCCACCTTCCAGATGTTCGAGTGAGACCAGCGTTCCAAACGTCTCACAAAGCGGCATGAACGAATGCCCGGCGCCGACCACGCGCAGCTTGCGCGAACGCCGCACAATCTCTGCAAACTCATTTTCAGTCCGTGGCCGCGCGCGCTCCGCAGGCTTAGCCGCGACGCTGCCGGACCAATTCTTCCAAGCCTCAGCCATGACGCCTCCGCCGCCGTCTTACGCAAAGGCCAGCAGCGGCGCACGCCGTTACCGGGTGTCAGCAGCGCAAAATTTTCGAAACCAGCTTTAGCGCGTGCGTTCGAAGCGCACGATCTTGTCCTCGCGGTCGACATAAGCGACGCGATAGCCCGCCCCCATCCAAGCCTGAGCGTGGCTGTGATAGCCTTCCTGGTCGTTGGCCCAGAAAGCGCGGTGCTTGGTGGCGCTTACCGGCAGCGACTTGCCGATGATGTTCTCAATGTCCTCGAACGAGAGCATTTCCGCGCGTCCTCGGCGCCGCTCGAGATGAGCCCTCAACGCTTGGTACTTCCGCAGCATGGTCGCGCTCTCCCCGGCCGCGCCGCTCGACTCGCGATCGAAACGACACTGTCCAGGCAAGGGTCTGTGATTTGCGGTGAAAGAAGCGTTAGCGAGGTGGTAAAGGGCTAGCGGAAGCCAAGGACCAATGCATGCGCCCAGTTCTTTTCGCCGGCCTCGCAACCCTCGCAGCTTGCGCCACCGTGCCCAGCAGCCTGCCAATGCCGCACTATGCGGACGCGGCCAGCCGCGGCGTTTTCGGCGCACTGATGGCTGGCCGGCCAACGCGCGCGCAGGTCGATGAAGCCACCGAGCGCTGGAGCGAAGCGCTGGGAGACAGCTTCGCGTGTCATGTGTCCACGCGACACGTGATCGATGCGGGGCTTGTCGGCGCATTGGATCTAGGCGCGATGAACGCAGCCTCAAGCGGCGGCGGCGCCGAAGAAGTGCGCGCGGGCGTGGGCCGTTTTGTTGAGCACCTCGCATCGCTCGCCGTGCAGCACCGCGACCGGCCGTCGGGCGATCGCTGCGCTGCACTCGCTGACTGGGCGCCGCGTACCGCTGAAGCTGGGCGTGAAGCGGTTCGTCGCGCACGGGCGAACGGGCTGATGAACAACGACTACGGGCTGTTGATGGACTTGCTGGTGCACTAGCGCGGGTCGTTCCGAAACCGATTGAAATGCTCGTGCAAGTTGCTACTGAAAACGGCGGGTAGGACGGGGAGTTGATCCATGCCGCTGAATGACGAGCAAAGAGAAGGCATCTACCGCCTAAGACTGAAGCAGCCTGCAGTCGGCGGATTGTTGAGGCATTTGGCAGAGCTGAAGCTCAACATGAGAGAGACGTCACTCAACATCGTTGAGACTCATTCGGGTCTCAACAAGAAGGGTTCACTCGAACTCATGCACGAAATTGCTAGGACAGGCGTCGCCACGATCGGCGGCGGTGGCGGCGGTGTGGCGAGCTTTCTGAAATGGGCCGACAGCGTCGACGTCCGCGAGATTGGCCGCGACACTGATAAGCCGCTGCGATAAACGCGACGCGTTATCGCCCGAACTTTTGATACTTGATCCGGTGCGGGATCAGCGCGTCTTCACCGAGACGGCGCTTCTTGTCTTCTTCGTAGCTGTCGAAGTCGCCTTCGAACCATTCAACGTGGCTATCGCCTTCGAACGCTAGAATGTGCGTGGCCAAGCGGTTCAGGAACCAGCGATCGTGGCTGATCACCACGGCGCAGCCGGCAAAATCCTCTAGCGCCGCTTCCAGCGACTGCAGCGTTTCGACATCGAGGTCGTTGGTCGGCTCGTCGAGCAGCAGCACATTGGCGCCGGATTTCAGCATCTTGGCCAGATGCACGCGATTGCGCTCGCCGCCCGACAGCGAGCCGACCTTCTTCTGCTGGTCACCGCCCTTGAAATTGAATGACGAGACATAGCCGCGCGAGTTCACCTCGCGCTTGCCGAGC
>JBAQGO010000111.1:0-9475 GCA_049287825.1 Vitreimonas sp.
GCGGCCTTTTCTTGGACCAACCGACTGCGACTATTCCTTCGTCCGCTCATAATCCGCCTTCTGCGTCGCGAACGCGCGCTTGAAAGCAGGCCGCGCTTTGCCGCGCTCCACATACGCCGTCAGATTCGGAAACGCCGCCAGCACATCCTGACCCTCCACGCGCCGCAACGCCTGCACCATCAGCACATCCGCCGCGCTGAATTCCCCATCCAGCCAATCCGCGCCGCCAAGTCGAGCCGACAATTCCGCGAACCGGCCGCGCACCCGCTCCTCCACCAGCGGCATGCGTTCGGCATTCCAGCTCTTGTCGTTTTCAAAATATTCCGAGACTTCCAGCTGCACGACTTGCGCTTCGATGTCGCTCACCGCCGCGAACATCCACGCAATCGCCCGCGCCCGCGCGTCGGCATCCTTCGGAAGCAGGCCCGGAAAGCGCTCGGCAATGTGCAGCGTGATCGCGCCTGACTCGAACAACACCAGATCGCCTTCCTCATAGGTCGGGATCTGCCCGAACGGTTGGCGCGCGCGATGTTCCGGCTTCTTGAAATCCGCCCAAGGAATAAGCCGCGTCTCGTACGGCTGGTCCACCTCCTCCAGCGCCCAGCGCACAATCATGTCCCGCGCCAAGCCCTGACCTTGATCGAGCGAATTTGCAAAAGCGGTGATGGTGATGGTCATCGCGAAACTCCTGATCATCACAAGAACGATTGCGCCGCCTCGTTCCCGACACAGCAATTGGCAGGAACGAAAAGGCCGCCTACGCCTTCGTCAGTCAAGAAATGCGAGGCGCTTGTCGGAGCACGGTGGTCACATACGTCCTTGCACCAACAGCTCTCGTTTGAAGGGAACCTGCCCATGAACAAGAACACCATCTGCATCTGGTATAATAAGGACGCTGAAGCCGCCGCGCATTTCTACGCGGAGACCTTCCCCAACACCTCTGTCGGCGCGGTGCATCGCGCGCCGAGCGACTATCCGGACGGCAAGAAGGGTGACGCGCTGACGGTTGAGTTCACCGTCGTCGGCATTCCGTGCATCGGCCTCAACGGCGGCCCACAATTTCCGCAAACCGAGGCCTTCTCCTTCCAGATCGCCACGGAAGATCAAGCCGAGACCGACAAATATTGGAACGCCATCGTCGGCAATGGCGGCGCGGAGAGCATGTGCGGCTGGTGCAAGGACAAATGGGGCCTCAACTGGCAAATCACGCCGCGTGTGCTGACCGAAGCCATGGCCGCCGGCGGGGACCAGGCCAAGCGCGCGTTCGACGCGATGATGAAGATGCGGAAGATCGACGTCGCCACGATCGAAGCCGCTCGCCGCGGCTGAGAATAAAGCCGTCCAACGGGATCGGCCTTGGTTGCCACGCTGCGACTAGCTGGCCGCGGCTGGCGACGGCTCGCCTTGCTCACCCGCCCCGATCGACTTAGTTGCTCTCCAGCAAGGTTTTTCTGGGGAACGTCAATGGCCCACGGCCGCACACTGTTCATCGCTTTTGCCAGCGCGATTGCGCTGAGCGCCTGTTCGCAGCCAAGCCATCCAGGCGCAGCGACTTCCGCGCCGGCCATCGGCATCAATCTTGGCAGCATGGATGCGAGCGTCCGGCCGGGGAACGATTTCTACGCCTACGCCAACGGCGCCTGGCAACGCGCAACAGAAATTCCCGCCGATCGCTCCAGCATCAGCGCGTCTTATGTCGCCTCACTCGAAACCGAGCGGCGCAACACTGAGCTGGTCAATCAGATTGTTCGCTCAAATCCGGCGCCCGGCACGGACAATGCGCGCATTGCGGCCTTCTACACTGCCTACACCAACACGGCGGCGATTGATGCGGCCGGCATGAGCCACATCCAGCCTGACCTGCAGCGCTTCCAGGCCATCGCCGACAAGCGTGCGCTCTCGGCGGCGCTGGGCTCACAAATCCGCGCCGACGTCGATCCCTTCAACGCCACACACTATCAAACCGAAAATCTGTTCGGCATCTTCATCACGCAAGGGCTAAGCACCCCCGGCGTGGTGCTGCCCTACATCCTGCAAGGCGGCATTGGCCTGCCCGAGCGCGAATATTATCTCTCCAGCGATCCCCACATGGCGCAGATCCGCACCGCGTATCGCGCCTATATCCAACAAATCTTCACCCTGGCCGGCATCGACAATCCGGCTGCGCGCGCGCAGCGCGTCTATGATCTCGAAATGCGCATTGCGCGCGCCCACAACACGCGCGAGCAAAGCGAGAACATGGCAGGCTCCGCCACGGTGTGGACCCGCGCCGAACTCCAACAACACGCGCCTGGCATCGATTGGGACGCGTTCCTGCAAGCTGCGCAACTTGGCAACCAGCAGCGCTTCGCGGCCTATCATGCGCGCGCCATCACTGGCCTTTCTGCTCTTGTGGCGTCGCAGCCATTGCAAGCTTGGCAAGATTGGCTGGTCTTCCACCAGATCAACGCGCACGCCGACGTGCTGCCCACGCCGATCGACCACGCATGGTTCGCCTTCTATGGAACGACCCTGTCGGGCACGCCGCAACAGCGCGACCGCGCCAAGCGGGCGCTCGACTCGCTCAATCTGTATCTCGGCGACGCCGTCGGTCACGCTTATGTCGACCGCTACTTCCCCGCTTCCGCACGCGCCGAAGTCCAGACCATGGTCACCAACATCAAGGCGGCGTTCGGACGCCGCATTCGTGCGTTAACTTGGATGGCGCCGCAGACGCGCGCCGAAGCTGAACGGAAAGCCGAAGGCATTGAGGTTGGCGTCGGCTATCCCGACGCGTGGCGCAATTACGCGAGCTACGCCGTCAGCGCCGACAACGCTTATGCGAATGAGGTGAACGGTTCGCGCGTCGAGTACGCCCACCAGCTGGCCAAGCTCGGCCATCCGATGGATCGGCGCGAATGGTGGATGAACCCGCAGACAGTGAACGCGGTGAATTTGCCGGTGCAGAATGCTCTAAATTTCCCGGCCGGCATTTTGCAGCCGCCTTACTTCGATCCCTCATCTGATCCCGCGCACAATTACGGCGCCATCGGCGCGGTGATCGGGCACGAAATTAGCCACAGCTTCGACAATAGCGGGGCGGATTTCGACGCCGAGGGCACGCTGCGCAATTGGTGGACGCCCGCCGACCTCGCGGCCTTCCGCCGCCAAGGCGAAGCGCTTGCCGCGCAATACAGTGCGTATGAGCCGCTGCCGGGGCTGCACGTGAACGGCCCGCTGACGTTGGGCGAAAACCTCGCGGACTTGGCGGGCTTGCAAGCTGCGCTTGACGCCTATCATGCCTCGCTCAACGGTCGCCCGGCGCCGGTGATCAACGGGCTCACGGGCGATCAGCGCTTCTTCATCGCCTTCGCGCAAACGTGGCAGTCGAAACTCCGCGAAGCGGCGCTGCGGCAACGTATCGCCACCGACGGCCACGCACCCGGCATGTACCGGGCGCTCACTGTGCGCAACCTCGACGCCTGGTATCAGACCTTCAACGTGCAACCGAACGATAGCCTCTATCTGGCGCCCGATCATCGCGTCCACGTCTGGTGAGCTTACAAGCACAAGGGGCCGCTCGGCGGAGCGGCCCCTCTTTGGTTAGGGCAAGCGCCTAGCCGGCCTTATCGTCTTTCAAGAATGTTTCGCTGTGCGCGTGACATTCCCAACCCTCGGCGCCGCGCACCCAGGTCGAGCTGTCGGCGGCGCGCAGCTTTTGCGGCTTGCCGTCCATGGTGACGTTTTGATTCACCGTATAGGCGATGATGGCGACGTCGGGTGTTGGCGTGACCACTTGGACATCGTTGAATTCGTAAGAATCCAGCGTCCAGTTTCCCGCTTCGGTCATTTTGCCCATCTTTTCTTTCGAAATAGCGGCAACACCGCGCGCGCCGGTCGTCAGCGCAAGTTTGCCGGCGAGCTGTGACGTCCGTTCGCCATCCTTGCGCTTCATCGCGTCCCACCACTGTTTTTCGAGAGCGACGATTTCGTCCTTGGTGGGGCTGACCATGGGTTCCTCCTATGCAATGCCAAAGGTTTAACCGCAGGCGTAGCGGTCGTGTTCCGGAACTTGGGGCAAAGAAAAGGCGGCGCTGTGCGGCGCCGCCCCCTCCCGTAACCTTGCAGAATTCAAGTCGCTAGATCGAAGCGATCCGCGTTCATGACCTTCGTCCACGCGGCCACGAAGTCCTTCACGAACTTTTCCTTGGCGTCGTTCTGGGCGTAGACCTCAGCCACGGCGCGCAACACTGAGTGCGATCCAAAGATCAGATCGGCGCGCGTCGCGGTCCACTTCTTCTCGCCAGACTTGCGGTCTTTGCCCTCGAACACGCCGTCTTCGCCTGCCGCTTTCCATTGTGTGCCCATGTCGAGCAGGTTGACGAAATAGTCGTTGGTCAATTTTTCGGCATTCTTGGTCAGCACGCCGTGCGTAGGGTCGCCGACCTTCAGCGCACGCAAGCCGCCCACCAACACCGTCATTTCCGGCGCAGAGAGGCCAAGCAATTGCGCGCGGTCGACCAGCAACTCTTCCGGCGCGTGCTTAGAAGGCTTGCCCTGATAGTTGCGAAAGCCGTCGGCTTTCGGCTCGAGGAACTTGAAGGACTCGATTTCGGTTTTTTCTTGCGTAGCGTCGCCGCGCCCCGGTGTGAACGGGACCTTCACCGCGATGCCCCCATCCTTCGCCGCCTTCTCAACCGCTGCGTTGCCCGCGAGCACGATCAAGTCTGCGAACGAAATCTTCTTTGCGCCGCCGTTGAACTCTTTTTGGATGGCCTCAAGCCTCGACAGCACCTTCGCCAGGTCGGCAGGATGGTTGACCTCCCAATCCTTCTGCGGCGCGAGCCGAATTCGCGCCCCATTGGCGCCGCCGCGCTTGTCGGTATTGCGGAAGGTGGAAGCCGACGCCCATGCGGCGCTCGCCAACTGCGAGACCGACAAACCAGAGCTGAGAATTTTCGACTTCAGCGCCTCGAAGTCGGCATCTCCAGCCGTAGTCGTCGATGCCGGGATCGGATCTTGCCAGATTAGTTCTTCTTTCGGCGCGAGCTTGCCGCGATAGAGCAGCTTCGGGCCCATGTCGCGATGTGTGAGCTTGTACCACGCCCGGGCAAATGCATCGGCGAACGCTTGCGGGTTTTGCTGATAGCGGCGTGAAATTTTTTCGTAGATCGGATCGACGCGCAGCGCCATGTCGGCTGTCGTCATCATCGGCGCGTGTTTTTTGGATTTGTCGTGCGCATCTTCGACGATGCCGTCGCCGGTGTTGCCCTTCGGCTTCCATTGATTTGCGCCAGCGGGCGACTTCGTCAGCTCCCACTCGTACTTGAACAGGGTGTCGAGATAGCCGTTGTCCCATTTGGTTGGGTTCGGCTTCCACGCGCCTTCGATGCCGCTGGTGATGGCGTGACCGGCCATGCCGCTCTCGAACGAACTCGCCCAGCCCAGGCCTTGATGCTCAAGCGCCGCGCCTTCCGGCTCCGCCGTCACATGGCTCGTCGGGCCGGCGCCGTGCGCTTTGCCGAAGGTGTGGCCGCCTGCGATCAACGCAACCGTCTCTTCGTCGTTCATGGCCATGCGCGCGAAGGTCTCGCGGATATCGAGCGCTGAGCGCGCCGGATCGGGCGTGCCGTTCGGGCCCTCTGGATTGACGTAGATGAGGCCCATCTGCACGGCGGCGAAGTGGCCGTCGATTTGGCGATGCTCTTTGGACGGATAGCGTTCGTCACCGAGCCACGTGCCTTCGACGCCCCAATTGACGTTGTCCGGCTCCCATTGATCTTCGCGGCCGCCGCCAAAGCCAAAGGTTTTGAACCCCATCGACTCAAGCGCGACGTTGCCGGCGAGGATGAGCAGATCGGCCCATGAAAGTTTGTTGCCGTATTTTTGTTTGATCGGCCAAAGCAGCCGGCGCGCCTTGTCGAGGTTGCCGTTGTCTGGCCAAGAGTTGAGCGGCGCGAAGCGCTGCTGACCGTGCCCGCCGCCGCCGCGTCCGTCGCCGACGCGATAGGTGCCCGCGGCGTGCCAAGTCATGCGGATGAAGAAGGGACCGTAGTGCCCGTAATCGGCAGGCCACCACGGCTGACTATCGGTCATCAGCGCGGTCAGATCCTTGACCACCGCGTCGAGATCGAGGCTGTCGAATTCTTTGGCGTAGTCAAAAGTGTCGCCCAGCGGATTCGACGCGGACCCATGCTGGTGCAGCACGGAGATGTTGACCTGGTTCGGCCACCAATCGCGGTTCGAACGGGCGCCCGGCGCCACCGGGCATTTGGAGTCGTTTCCGTCGGCCATTGTAATCCTCCTGAAGGCGCGTCGGTACCGCTCCGCAGCGGTCCTGCCTAATCGCTTTCACCACGCTCACCATAGAGCCGGCCTATAGGGAACAAGCCAGGCATTTGCTTTGGCGACGATCATGTTATGGCTGCCGGACTTAGCGCGAAGGGCTGGCGCGGGAATGGGTGGGACATGATCAAACTGACATCCTTGGCGTTTGCGGTGGCGGCATTGGCCATGATGGGCACCGCTGCGGCGCAGACCGCGCAGCCGGCGGCTTCGCGGCCAGTGGTCAATGCACCCCCTCCCATCGATGCGCCGGCGTTGATCGGGTCAGCCCCCGCTCCCGACTCTGTCCGCGCTGCCGCGGATCGGCTCTCCATGCGCAGCCAAGTCAGCGCGGAGCGTCTGGCGCGCGCCAACGCCGATAATCCTTGGACGCCTTGGGTCGCCATGCAGCCGGTGTTCGGCGACGCCTTCAACGAGCAACACCTGCCCCGAACCGCACGTGTGTTCGCCGACGTGCTGCGCGGTCTGTCTCCAGCGATTGGCGCGGCGAAAAACGCGAACAATCGCCCGCGCCCGCTGATCACCGATCCGAGTCTCTTGCGGTGTGACGCACTCGATCCCGCAGTCGCAGCGCAAAGCTCCTTCCCATCCGGCCATGGCGCCGGCGGCTGGGCCTGGGCTCTGGTGCTTGCGGAGCTTGTTCCCGCACGCGCCGACGCCATCCTCCAGCGCGGCCGCGACTTCGGCGATAGCCGCGTGATCTGCGGCTATCATTACCCGAGCGATATCGACGCCGGCCGCACCATCGCGTCGGGCGTCATCGCACGCATGCACGCAGATGCAGCCTTCCGGCGCGATCTCGATGCGGCGCGAAGCGAGTTGGCGCGCGCCTATCCGGCTCACTAACTCTCGTCAGAGCGGATAAGCCTCGCCACACCTCGCATCACTGCGGTAGTCTGCGAAGCACCCTGGGGCTAGCGGATGTCCGAGCAGCGTAAGCTTGCCACCATCATGGCCGTCGATGTCGCCGGCTATTCGCGCGCCGCGGAAGCCGACGATCGCGCCGCTGCCGAAGCCGTTTCGCGCGTGCGCGCTGCTATAGACGAAGCCATCGCACCGAATGGTGGGCGCGTATTCAACACCGCCGGCGACGGCTTCATGGTCGAACTTCCGGCAGCCTCCTCTGGTGTGGCCGCAGCTCAGGCGCTGCTTGCTCTCGTTCGCGAACGGTCGCTGCCACGCCTCCGCATCGGCGTGCATCTGGGCGATGTCATGGCGGCGCCGGGCGGAGATTTGCTGGGACACGGCGTCAACGTCGCCGCGCGTCTGATGCAAATGGCCGAGCCAAACACCGCTGTCGTCAGCCATGCGGTGCAAGCGCAATTGCGCAAGGCAGCGTCCGTGCATTTGCGCCCGCTCGGCCGCGTGCAGCTCGACAAGATGAGCGAGCGCGTCGAAGTATTCGCCATCGCTGACGCCGACACGCGCTTCGCGCGCATCGCCTGGCGGCGCAGCCGCATGCCGCTGTTTGCGTTCGCGGGCGCGCTTGTCTTTGCCATTGCGGGCTTCTTCATATGGCGCGGCATGCAGCCGCCACAAACGCCGCGCCTTGCAGTGTTGCGCTTTGAAAATCTTGGGGACACCGAGCAATACTTCTCAGAAGGCGTCGCCGACGAACTAATCTCCGAGGTCTCACGCATTCAGGGCATCGAAGTCAGCGGCCGCGCTTCCAGTTTCTCACTCACCGGCGCCAACGCCACGCCCGCTAACGCAGCGCGTCAGCTCGGCGCCACGCTGGTCCTCACCGGCTCTGTACGCCGCCTGCCCGACAGAGTGCGCGTCAACGCGGAATTGGTTGAAGCGCCCGGCGGGCGCAGCCTGTGGAGTCAAACCTTCGAACGCCCCAGCAATGAAGCGTTTCTGCTTGAGCGCGCCATAGCCATCCGCGTTGCTCAAGCCGCAGACGCACGCGTTTCGGCCCCGCCGCCCCGGCGTGTCGATCCAGAAGCCTATCGGCTCTACCTGCAGGGGCGTGAAGAACAACTCGGCGTCGCCTCCACCGGCTGGACGCCCGTGCGCGACCGCTACCGCGAGGCCGTCGATCGCGATCCACATTTCGCCGAAGCCTGGGCGGCGCTGGCGCGCGCCGAAGCCAATGTTGCCGGCGAGCACCTAGACGAGCAGCCCGGCGGCGCCTTCACCGACGCAGTGCTTGCGCCGGCGCTCGCAGACGCTGATCGCGCCATCGCGCTCGACAATAGCCTCGCCGATCCTTTTCTGCTTCGAGCCCTCGTGCATGCTTGGCTTGGACACTGGCAACTCGCAGCAGGTGCTGTCGCACAAGCCGAGCGTCGCGGTGGTTCGGCAGGCAATTTCTATCGCGCCGTCGGCGCCATGCAGAAGGCTGAAGACGCGCGCCGCGACAGCGTCACGCTCGATCCACTTTCGGCGACAGAACTGACCAACCTCGCTTACACCTGCGAGTACACCGGCGACGCCGCCTGCCAGCTCGACGCCGCTCAACGCGCGCATGATCTCGCGCCTCAAGATGTCTCTGCGACACGCGGCCTGGTGCGTGCGCTCGTCGCCAACGATCGCAAGGACGATGCCTATCAATTGCTGCAGACCAGCCACTGGCTGGAAAATCCCACCGTGGCAACGCGCGATCTCATCGGCATGACGGGCCATGGCCCTTCGCCAAGCACCAACGAAATACTCAATTCGGTGAACCAGGGCCAAATCTACGTTGATAATGGGATCACCTATCTTGCCGACGCTGGGCGCTGGGACGTCGCCACGATGCTGATTGGACGCTGGGGGCCCTCCGAGCGCAGCACCATCTTCACCCTCTTTCGCGCCCAATGGGCGCCGCTCCGGCGTGCGCCCCAGTTTTGGGCGCTCATGGAGCGCGAGGGCCTCGTGCAATACTGGCGCACAAGCGGCCACTGGCCGGATTTTTGCGCGCGTGAACCGGTGTGCGATTCCCACCGGCGCCGCTAGGACTGCGGGCGTCCTCGTCCGCTCTTTGCGAGATACTGAACCAGAGCGAATGTCGACGCTCGCTGTATCCACGCTTTTTTCAAACTAAGTGCTTGAACGCAAACGAGTCAGGCTCTTCCCAATCCAACACCTGCAAAGCTGACGTACACTGCGCGCATTCCGTTTCATCGGAGGGGCGCATTGGATCCAGCCCGAAGCGTGAAGCGGGATG
>JBAQGO010000112.1:0-3607 GCA_049287825.1 Vitreimonas sp.
ATAATCGCACCTCCCCCGCAAGCGGTGGAGGATTTGGTTGGCTCGACAAGCGCAGCACTTGGTCCTACCTCGGACAGGTTCGAGGAGACGTTGCGATGCGCGAGCTTGCCCTAGCGGACCTGCCGACCCTTGTGGGCCAGGAGGTCGGCGTTTCCGACTGGCTGGAAGTCACTCAGGACCGCGTCAATCGTTTCGCTGACGCCACCGGCGACCACCAATGGATCCATATCGACGTCGAGCGCGCCACCAAGGAATTGGGCGCGCCGATCGCGCACGGCTATCTTGTGCTGTCGCTGCTGCCATTCCTGGCGCGGAACGTGGCGACCTATTCTGGTGTGAGCCGCGGCATCAATTACGGGTCCAACAAGGTGCGCTTCGTGAGCCCAGTGCCGGTGGGATCGCGCATCCGTCTGCGGATCAAGATGCTTGCGTGCGAGAGCCGCGGCGGGGCGTTCCTGGTCACCAACGAATGCACGATTGAGGTGGAGAACCAGGACCGTCCGGCCTGTATCGCCGAGACGCTGGGCCTTATCTATCCGGCCTGATGCTCACTTTCGTTGAAGCGATCTCGCTCGCCGGCGACCGCGCCAAGCAGAATGACGATGCGTGCGGGTTCGCTGGCGGTCGCGCTTGGGTGATCGACGGCGCGACGGATCTGCATGATGCGCCGCTGACAGGCGCGAAGTCCGACGCAAGCTGGATCGCACATTTTGCCAACGCGTACTTCCATGGCGCCGAGGGCGGCGATCTTACCATGGTGTTGCGCGACGCCAGTGCGGCGGCGGCGGAGACGTTTCGCACCACAACGCAAGGCCGCGCGATTGAGCGCTGGCAGTCGCCGATTGCTTCGGTGCTGATGATCGAGGCGCGCGACGGCGCGGTGACGGGCGCTGATCTCGGCGACTGCCGCATCTTCGCGCTCGATGCGGACGGCGATGCGCATGTAGTGGGTGGCCCGGGGGATGCTGGAGACTTTGAGACAAAGCTCGCCGCGCAACAGACCGATGCGCATAAGCCCCTGCTCCAACGTACGCAGACCATCGACACACTCCGGCGCATTCGTTCGTCGATAAACAAGCCGGGCGGCGAGCACTGGACGTTTGGTCTTGATCCGGCGTGCGCGGACAATGCGCGGGTTTGGTCGCTTGCGCTGAAGCGACCAGCGCACCTGCTTCTGATGACGGATGGGTTTGCGGCGCTGACGGATCGCTATGACGCTTACGGGCCTGGCGATTTGGTGCAGGGGGCTTTGTCGCGCGGGCTGCAGGAATTGGGGCGTGAGTTGCGACAGATCGAGGCTGCGGATGTGGGCGGCGCCAGGCATCCGCGTTTCAAGGCCAGCGACGACGCTACCGCCCTGCTGATGCGCTTGAGTTGAGGAAACATGACTGACGCCCCGAAGCCGCCGGAAGCGCGGCGCGATCCGAAACGCATCGAACAGCTCGGGCGCGTGCGCGTCGACGACTATGCGTGGATGAAGGATGACAATTGGCAGGAGGTGATGCGCGATCCTTCCATGTTGCGGGCCGACATCCGCGCGCATCTGGAATTGGAGAATGCTTACACCAAGGCGCTGATGGCGCCGACGGAGGCGCTGCAGGAACGCATTTATCAAGAGATGCGCGGGCGGGTGAAGGAAGACGATTCCAGCGTGCCGACTGCCGATGGCGAATGGGAATATTATCGCCGCTTTGAAACCGGCGCGCAGCACCCGATTTTCGCGCGCCGCTCGCGTGGGGGAAATCATCCCGAGCAAGTGCTGCTCGACGTCGATGCGATGGCTAAGGGCAAGACGTTCTACAAAGTGATCTCTGCGCAGCATTCGCCTGATCATATGCTGGTGGCGTACGCGGAGGACGAGCAAGGCTCGGAAATTTACACGGTGCACGTCAACGATCTCGTGACTGGTGAACGCTTGGCGGGGCCGGTGACGAACTGCACCGGCGATTTCACCTTCTCGCCGGACGGCGCGTATCTGTTCTGGACCTATCGCGACGATAACGGCCGGCCCGCGAAGATTTATCGCCGCCCTGCGCGTGGCGGAGAGGATGTGCTTGTCTATGACGAGCCGGATGACGGGTTCTTTCTCGGCGTTGGCGTCACCGAAAGCCGGCGATGGATCACCATTCATGCAGGTAACGGGAGTCAGTCTGAGTATTGGCTGGTTCCGGCGAGCGATCCGACAGCGTCGCCTATCGTGTTTCATCCGCGCGAGGAAGATCACCTTTACACGCCGACGCACTGGGATGGGCGTTGGTATGTGTTGACCAATGCGGACGGCGCCACCGACTTCAAGGTGATGACCTGCGATGAGGGCGCGACCGGGCGCGCCCAATGGCGCGACTTTATCCCCTATCAAGCAGGGCGCTACATTCTCGAACTCGGCGCCACGCGGGACTATTTGATCCGCGCGGAGCGCGTGGAAGCGCTGCCCCGCATCATCGTGCGCAATCGCAGCGGCGATGAGCATGCGATTGCGATGGATGAGGAAGCCTTTTCGATCGAGCCGATCGGCGGCTACGAATATGACACGACCATCCAGCGCTACGCGTACAATTCGCCGACCACGCCGATGCAGTGGTTCGATTACGACATGGCGGCGCGTACACGCACTTTGCGCAAGACGCAGGAGATTCCCTCCGGCCACGATCCCACAAAATACGAAGCGCGTCGCTTCTTCGCGACCGCCAGCGATGGCGCGCGTGTGCCGATCACAGTGCTGATGGCGAAGGGCGCGAAGTTGGACGGCTCGGCGCCCTTGTTTCTGTATGGCTATGGCTCCTACGGCATTTCGCTGGACGCGGACTTTTCCATTCGGCGCTTCAGTCTGGTGAATCGCGGTTGGATTTACGCGATCGCGCATGTGCGCGGTGGCGCTGAGATGGGGTTCGGATGGTTTCAGGATGGGCGGCGATTCAAGAAGAAGAACACGTTTTTGGATTTCGTCGCCTGCGCTGAAGAGCTGATCAAACGCGACTATACGCGCGCCGGTCGCATTGTGTGCGAGGGACGCTCGGCGGGCGGGTTGTTGATGGGCGCGATCACCGATTTGCGTCCGGATTTGTGGGCCGGCGTGATTGCTGGCGTGCCGTTCGTGGATGCGCTCAACACCATGAGCGATGCGTCGCTGCCGCTGACGCCGCCGGAATGGCCTGAGTGGGGCAATCCGATAGAGGATGCGGCAGCGTATGACTACATCGCCAGCTATTCGCCGTACGATACGATTGGCGCGAAGCCCTACCCTGTCGTGCTGGCGACGGCGGGGCTGACCGATCCGCGCGTAACATACTGGGAGCCGACCAAATGGGCGGCGAAGCTGCGCGCGCATTCGACCAGCGGCAAGCCGGTTCTGTTGAAGATGAACATGGGCGCCGGACACGCGGGCGCCGCGGGGCGGTTCGATTTTCTGAAAGAGCTGGCGCACGACTATGCGTTTGCGTTGAAGGCGATTGGCGATCCGGAAGCTGGCGGGCCGTTCTGACGTGGCATAGGCGCGCTTCATCGCTGTCCTTCCTCGACCGGAAAAACGAAGTTGGTCCGCCTACGCCGAAGGCTTCGGCGCGACGCTTTTGCGTAAGCAAAAGCGGGAGAGCGGGGCGCGCAAGAA
>JBAQGO010000113.1:0-8914 GCA_049287825.1 Vitreimonas sp.
GTGCGCAGCGGCTGCGACTGGTTGAGGATGACGAGATCGGAATAAAACCCGCTGTCGCTGTTAAACGGCAGTCGCCATTCATTGTATTGGGCGAAGCGCACACGCTCGCCGACCATAAAGTCGAACAAATCGTAGCTTATCTGCTCTTGGGCAGTCAGTGCATTGCGGTCGATGGCGTGAAGGCGCTGGATGAAGCCACGATCGGCGGCGGCCTGCGCCGCTTGCGCTTGCGGCGTCACCGACGCCAGGCGATCATCGTAATCGTGGACCCCAGCATAAGTCGCGCTCAACGGATCGGCGCGATACACCTCCGCACGCTCGTCCGCGAACAAACGCGTCAGCGTCGCGCTTGCGCTTTGCGCCGAAGCCATTGGCGCGAGCGCCACGCTAGCCGCCAACGTCAAAGCGGTGAAAACGAGTTTCATGATCCAACCCCCTCACGTCGGCGTCGGCGCGGCCGCGGCCGCTTGCGGCTTTTCCCCTACAGCCGCGCTGCGCAGCAAGAGCGCCGCAGCGTAGAGCACCACAACCACCACCAGCCAGCGCACATACACCAAATCCAGCGATTTCACGACAAACGCCGCCAGCAACACCGCCGGTATGCCGCCGATCGCCATGCCGATGACAATGCGCAAGTCAATGCGCTCTGAACGCACAAACCGCACGCTAGAAATCGGCATCAGGAATGCACACGAACCCATCATGATCGGAAACGCGGCCGTCGGATTGAGACCCAGCAAGCTCAGCACAATCAGGGACGGCGCATAAAGCCCGATCCCGAACATCATCAATACGCCCATGATGAAGTGCGCGCCGACCGCTATCGCAAACAGCGTTGGCGGCAGCGATAATTCCGCGCCACCGGGCGGCAGCAGATTGAGGTTCTTCATCGCAAACAGCACCGAGCCAATTAGCAGCGCCACGCCCACGACCGCCTGCACCAGCCGCACCGGCGAACGCTGCACGATCGGCGCGCCCACAAAGGCGCCCAGGCACGATGCAATGATGCACGCCAACAACAGCATCGGATCGACCGCAACCGTCGCGATGAAACACAGTGCCTGCGCCACCGTCGGCAAGGCGTGTCCGGAGTTCAGGATTGCGGGGAAATAGCTGTCCGGCGCCATCTTGCGCAGCTTCATCCACGCCGTGGTGGGCGCAAAGGAGCCGATCCCAAGCGTGTCGAAGAAATTGGTCACCGCACCCAGGCAAATCGCTTCCGGCTTCGGCGCCAATTCACCGCGCTTGCGCGCCGCACCGATCAGCACCGAAGTAAAATACAGCGCGATCACAGTTAGCGCCGCCAGCAAGCCGCCGACTATGCTCATCAACCATCGCAGCGCCGCCTGCATGCTGAGCCCGCTCATTTGTCCTCCCCCGACGTATTTTGCTCAGTTCAGCACGGGCGACGCTGTTGCGCAACGCGCTTTAGATCACCTGGAAGCCGTGCGCGAATACGTCTTCGTCGTCGATCCAAATTTCATTGCGGCCAGTAGCGATGGCTGAACCTTCGATCGACGGAATGATGCCGCGCTTGCCGCCAATCTCCGTCTCTGCTTCGACGCGGCCAATGAAGCGGCTGCCGATATAGCTCTCGTGCACAAACTCATCGCCGACCTTGAGCCGGCCCTTCGCATGGAGTTGCGCAAGGCGTGCTGACGTCCCGGTGCCGCACGGCGAGCGGTCAATCGCCTTATCGCCGTAGAACACGGCGTTGCGTCCGTCCGCACCCGCGCCCTTGGGCTTATCGGCCCACAACACGTGGCTAACGCCGCGAATCGTCGGATCGAGCGGATGCACTGGTTCGATCTTGGCGCGCACCAACTCACGCGCCACTGGCGAGAGCGCCAGAATGCGTGCGGCGCCGAGCTGGTTTAAGCCCTCGTACGGTCCTTGCGGCTCGATGATCGCGTAGAAATTGCCGCCATAAGCCACATCCATCTTCAACGGACCAAAGCCGGGTACATCGATTTCAACGTTCTCCTCGGCCACGTAGCTCGGCACATTGCGAATACGCACACTGCGCACGCGATCGCCGTCCTGCACGTAGGTGAGTTCGATCTTCCCTGCCGGCACGTCGGCAATGAATCGGCCTGACGTGCGCGGCTTGATCAAGTCATTCTCGATGCCGAACGTCACGATGCCGATCGTGCCGTGACCGCACATCGGCAAACAGCCGCTGGTTTCAATAAAAAGGATGCCTGTGTCGGCGTCAGGGCTTGTTGGCGGATAGAGAAAGCCGCCGCTCATCATGTCGTGACCGCGCGGTTCAAAGCAGAGGCCCGTGCGGATCCAATCGTAACGCGCCAAAAAATCCTGACGCCGCTCGCTCATCGTGGCGCCACGCAACCCCGGGGCGCCCTCAACCACCAACCGCACAGGATTGCCCGCGGTGTGCCCGTCAATGCAGCGAAAGACGCTTCGGCTCACGCGGCGGCTTTCAGCTTAGGGCGCGATGCGGCCGCCTTCTCCACCATCGCCGTCACCTCAGCGCGACGCGCGCCGGAGAGCGGAAAACGCGGCGGCCGCACGCGTTCGCTGCCACGCCCCATGATCTCCTCAGCCAGCTTGATCGACTGCACCAGATCATGCTCCGCATCCAAGTGCAGCAACGGCATGAACCAGCGATAGATCGCCCGCGCCGTATCCAGATCATTGCGCATCACTGCGTCGTAGAGCGCGATCGATTCTTTTGGGAATGCGTTTGTGAGCCCCGACACCCACCCTTTGGCGCCGAGGATCAACCCTTCCAGAGCGACGTCATCGAGGCCGGCAAACAAAATAAAGCGATCGCCGAGCGCGTTATAGAGATCGGTGAAGCGGCGCGTGTCCGGCGCACTCTCCTTCAAACACACAATGTTCGGCCGATCCGCCAGCTTCTGCATGGCTTCGATGCTAACGCTGACGCGATAAGCCGGCGGATTGTTGTAAAGCATGATCGGCAGATCAGTCGCTTCTGATACAGCGCGGAAATGCCCGACCAATTCCATCTCGGTTGGCACATAAACCATCGCTGGCAGCACCATCAGGCCGTCGGCGCCGATCCGTTCCGCGTCGCGCGCAAAGGCGCACGCGCGCTTGGTGTCGAACTCTGAAACGCCGGCGATCACCGGCACGCGCTTACCGACTGCGTCAACGGCCGACTTCAACAGCGTGCGCTTTTCTTCCGGTTGCAGCGAGTTGTTCTCGCCGACCGTGCCCATGACGATCAGCCCATGTACGCCGTCACGCACCAGTAAATCCTGCACCTTCTGCGTCGCCTCGATGTCGATCGCCATGTCCGGCGCAAATTGCGTGGTCGACGCGGGAAACACGCCCGCCCAAGAAACTTGCATCGCGCCCTCACTTGCCAACGCGGCCAACCTATACGATCAGCGGCGGCGATGAAATCCATCCTGGTCATTGGCAGCGGCCTTGTCGGTGCCGCAGCGGCGGTGCGGCTGCAGGCGGCGGGCATTCAAACGACACTGATCGATCCCGGCGATAAGCGCCGCGGCGCTTCCTTCGGCAATGCGGGGCACATAGGCACAGAGCAGGTGATGCCATGGTCGACATGGCCCAATCTGATCAGTGCGCCGACGCACTTGTTTGGCTTCGGCGGCCCGCTCGATTTTCGTTGGAGCGATATTGGACGCTGGCTGCCGTGGTCGCTGCGCTTCATGGCGGCGAGCGATCCGAAGCGCGTCGCCGCAGGCCATGCGGCGCTCACCGCGCTCCTGCATGATGCAATGGGCGCCTGGCAGCGCCTGGAGACACTCGCAGACATGCCCGGGATGGTGCGCCCGCACGGGCAGGCCAACGTCTACATGTCGGCAGCGGCGGGCGACAAGGCGCGCGAACTCTGGGCGCGCACGCCGATCGGTGTCTGCAGTTACCGCGAGATGAGCGCCGACGAACTAGCGCGCTACGACGGCGTGCTGCGCGAGCGCCCTGCGAGCGGCCTGCACTTCGACGGCACCGGCCAAGTCCGCGACCCACAGGGCGCGCGCGATGGCATGCTTGCGAAGTTCGCGGCGCTCGGAGGCGCAACAATTGCTGACAGCGTGAAAACGCTGGACGCCAGCGGCGCCGTGCGCACCCAAGCCGGCAAGGAGCTCAAAGCTGATGCTTTGCTGATCGCGTGCGGGGCTTGGTCAGCGCCGCTGATGAAGCAACTTGGCATCACCGCGCCACTCATCGGCGAGCGCGGCTATTCGATGCAGAGCGTCGAGCACAATTTTCCAGACGATCTGCCGACCACCATCTTCGAAGAGCGCTCTGTCGTACTCTCGCGCTTCACCAGCGGTCTACGGACGACGAGCTTCCTGGAATTCGGCGATCCCAGCGCCCCACCCGATCCGCGCAAATGGGCGCGCTTGCACACGCACCTTGACGAACTCGGCGTGCAGTTTTCCAAGACGCCAGATCGCTGGGTTGGCCCGCGTCCGACATTGCCGGACTATGTGCCCGCCATCGGCCGGCTGAAGCGCGCGCCGAACGTGCTCTACGCGTTCGGCCACGCGCACCTAGGACTGACCGAATCCGCAATCACGTCAGAGGCAATCGAAGCGCTGGCGACGGACAAGCCGCCGCCCTTCAGCCTCGCGCCGTTTGCCATCGAGCGATTCGCTTAGCGCACCGCAGCGATCAATCCGTTCAGCTCAGCCGACATCAGCATAAGCTTCGCAAATGTCCACGGCCCTTGCGCGTTGAGCTCAGCGTAAGCGGAGCGCGCGCGCTCAGCAGACTGACCAAGCGAACCGATCCACTCACGCACCGCCTGCGTCATCGACGCCGCGCCAGCGGCGCTGGGCGCACCGAGCGCCTTTGCCGCGGCCTCGGCGAGCTTGATCTGCATGTCGCCGAAATCCTGCGCCGTGCGTCGCACCACAAGGCGATCCCAGTGCTGTTCAAGCTTCATTGTGCCTGCGGAGTCCCGTAGTGCATCAAGCCCAAACTCAGCCCCAACAATGCAATGCAGTGACGATGCCGGGTTGATCGGCCACTTTGTGCTGCGCGCCAAGTCCGCCACATCCAGCGAGAGCGTGAGCGGCGACAACAGAGCGGCCTCCTGCGCCAGCTCTTCAGGCGCGCCAAGATCAACCAATTCCTTGTGCCGGATGTTGACGCGATCGCGCTCGATGCTGCTGAGATCGTCCATCAAGGTTGCGCGCTGCGCGTCCACCGGTTCGCGATAGAACTTTACAACATCGACAATGGTCGGTGCGTCTTCGCGGTCGAATCCGGCATTGCGCGCGAGATACAAGGTCGCACGCCTGAGCGCGCCTGCGACGCGCTGGTGCAAGGCAGTCTGGGCCGCCGCCGGGATTTTGTTGTCGAGCGCATTGATGCGACTGACCATCACATCGAGCCCGAAGATTTGGCGAGCGGCCTCGAAGGAACAGGCCACCGACACCGGTCCCGCGCGGGTAATGTCATTGATGCGATCCACGAACGACGGGCCGCACCGGTTTACGAGATCGTCCGCCCATTTGGTGGCGATGATTTCGCGCCGCAGACGATGCGTCTTCATCTGCGCTTCGAACTTCCACAGCTCGCGCGGAAAATACGCTTTCAGCGGCTCAGCAAAGGCCGGATCGTCCGGCGCCTTCGAAGCGACGAGGCGATCGAACAAATCGATCTTGGCGTAGGCAACCAGTTTCGCGAGTTCCGGACGGGTCAGCCCGAGCTTCGCCGCTCGCATCGCGGCGAACTCGCCGGTCAGCGGCAAGCCCTCAACGCGGCGCGACAATTTCCCAGACGCTTCGAGCCGCTGAATGAAGCGCTCGTGACTATCCAAGTCCGATGAGGCGCTCGCCTGCACCAGCGAGATGGCCCCGGTCTGGTCGTAATTATCCTCCAGCACCAATTCGCCGACTTCCTCAGTCATCGATTGCAAAAGCTTCTCGCGCTTGTCGGCTTTCAACGCGCCCGCATGGATCGCGTCCGACAGCAGGATTTTAATGTTGACCTCGTGGTCGGAGGTGTCGACGCCGGCGGAATTATCGATGGCGTCCGTGTTGATGCGTCCACCGGCCCGCGCAAACGCGATGCGGCCCTTCTGCGTGACGCCGAGATTGGCGCCTTCGCCGATCACCTGCGCGCGCAGATCCTCTGCGTCAACGCGAAGCATATCGTTGGTCTTGTCGCCCACGTCCGCGTTACTCTCGGCGCGAGCCTTGATGTAATTGCCGATACCGCCGAACCACATCAGTTCGCACTGCGCCTTCAGGAGTGCGTTCATCAGCTCTGTCGGCGTCACTTGCGGCCGATCAAGCCCTGTCAGCACGGCGATTTCCTTGCTGACTTCGATCGACTTTTGCAGCCGCGAGAACACGCCGCCGCCCTTGGAGATCAGCTTTTTATCGTAATCCTGCCAGCTGGAGCGCGGTAGATCGAACAAGCGTTTGCGCTCGGTCCAATTCTTCTCACTGTCGCCAGGATTGGGATCGATGAAGATGTCGCGATGATCGAACGCGGCCAGCAGCCGGATTTTGCGCGAGAGCAGCATGCCGTTGCCGAACACGTCGCCCGACATGTCGCCAACACCGATGACGGTGAATTCCTGCTCTTGGATGTTCTTGCCGATTTCACGAAAGTGGCGCTTGACCGCTTCCCACGCGCCTTTGGCGGTGATGCCCATGGCCTTGTGGTCATAACCGACCGAACCGCCCGACGCGAACGCATCGCCTAGCCAGTGGCCATATTCAGCGCTGATGCCGTTAGCGATATCGGAAAACGTCGCGGTGCCCTTGTCGGCGGCGACGACCAAATACGGATCGTCGTCATCCCAGCGGATGACACTTGCCGGCGGCTTCACCGTATCGCCGACAATGTTGTCGGTGATATCGAGCAAGCCGCGCAGGAAGGTCTTGTAAGCTTCGATGCCGACGTCTTGGAAATTCGGCGCGCCACGTGGCGGCAGTGTCTTCGGGAAGAAGCCGCCCTTCGCGCCGACCGGCACGATAATGGCGTTCTTCACTTGCTGCGCCTTCACCAGATCGAGCACTTCGGTGCGGAAGTCGTCGCGCCGGTCGCTCCAGCGCAGGCCGCCGCGCGCGACAGGACCGAAGCGCAAATGTACGCCCTCGACCTGCGGGCTCGCCACCCAGATTTCGCGATACGGCTTTGGCGCTGGCAATTCCGCCACCGCGTGCGAGTCGATCTTGAACGACATGTACGGCTTGGTTTCGCCGTTCGCCGCAGGTTGGAAATAATTGGTGCGCCGGATCGCCGTCACCAGTTGCGCCATGCGCCGGAGCGCGCGGTCGTCATCGAGGCTCACCACTTCGTTCAGCGCCGTGTCGAGCATGATCTCCAGCCGCTGCGAACGGATGCGGCGCGTATCCATGGATTCCGGCAAGTTGGGATCGAAGCGCGCGCGGAAAATCGCCAGAATCAGCGCTGCAATCTTTGGATTAGCGGCCAGCGCCTGCTCTTGAATTGTCTGCGATGGATCAAGACCAGTCTGCTGGCGATAGCGCCCAAGTGCGCGGATCAGCGCCGCTTCGCGCCAGGTGCACGGCAGCGTGAGGATCAGGCGGTTGAAACCATCACTCTCGGCGCGCGCTGTCCAAATCGCGGAGAATGCATCTTCGAACTTTTGCCCCGCCGTGGCGAGGTCGATCGCCTTGCCGTCCGCGGTGCGCGTTTCAATGTCGTGAATGAACACGCGCTCAGCTGGATGCAGAGGGGCCGCCTTCAGCTGCAGTTCGAAATTAACTTCGGAGTCGACGAATAGCCCCATTTTTTCCAAGATCGGCACCGTCGCCGACAGCGCCAAAATATCGCCGCGCGCATAGAATTTGCAGCGCATGACATTGTTGGGATCGCCTTCGCGCCGATAAGCGCGCACGCGAATGACGTCGGTATCGCTGCTCGCCAGAATCTCGGACGCGTCGATCAGCGCTTCCCTGACCGGATAGAGGTCACGGTAAGCGCCGGTGAAGGCATCGTCGAAGCGCATCGACGCGTATTCGCGCGCCGCAGCGTCGAGCAAGTCGCTGTTGAGCACCGCACTCGTGAAGTCGTCTTCCCAGGTCCGCGCAAAACCGCCGATCTCGGCGTCGAGGGCGTGCAGGTCTGGGTCCGGACGCTTCTTGTCGATATCGCCGATCACGAACAGCACCCGCGCCAGCTGGTTTTCCCCCAGCTGCGGCGCGAAGCTTTCGACCTTGCCGCCATAGGCGCGCGCAATCGCTTCGCCCACCCGCTCGCGCAAATCGGTGTTGAAGCGATCCTTCGGAATGTAGGCGAGCGCGGTCACAAAGCGATTGAAGCGGTCGCGCCGCAAGAACACCCGCGCGCGCGGACGGTCGAACAAGTGCAGCACGCCCAGTGCGATGCGCAGCAATTCCTCGCGCGACATCTGCCAGAGTTCTTCGCGCGGATAATATTCGATGATCTTGCGCAGCGTCTTGGCGTTGTGACCACCCTTGGCGAAATTCGCCTGCTCCATCACCCAATCGGCCTTCCGGCGCAGCATCGGGATGTTGCGCGTCGCCTCCGTGAAGGATTCGCTGGTGAACAACCCCACGAAGCGGGTCTCGCCTGTCGCCTCGCCCTTGTCGTTGTAGCGCTTCACCGAAACATAATCGGCCATGGCGCGCCGGTGCACGCGGGCGCGAATGGTCGACTTGGCGACGATCAGCGGCTGCGGCTCCGCCATCAGCCGCTTCAATTCCGGCGTCAGCGTCATCGGCTCGTCAGACGTGCGCAGCACGAACAGATCGATGTCGCGCAGCACGCCCAGGCAACTGTCGCAGAGGATTTCCGGCTCGTCGGGCTTGTACCCGCCGCTAGCGTCGCGGTCGTACGCATAGTCGCGTGCGCCTAAGAACGTAAACTTGTCGGCCGCCAGCCAGCGCAGCAATTCCACGGCTTCAGCGACATCTTCGCGCGAGGCGTTGGACTTGGCGTTTTGCAGCTCGTCGGC